>CAZZXZ010000017.1:0-35956 GCA_964658135.1 uncultured Acetobacteraceae bacterium
TGCCGATGCCGCCGATCGCCGGGTTGCAGCTCATCTGGCCCAGGGTCTCGATGTTATGCGTGAGCAACAGCGTGCTCTGTCCCATACGCGCGGCCGCCAGTGCCGCTTCCGTGCCCGCGTGGCCGCCGCCGACGACGATGACGTCGAATGTCTCGCTAAAACGCATCGCGCGACTTTAAACCCGGCGTGCGCAAAGTGCCAGGATCGCGCTCGCGCGTGACTTACTCGACGGTCACCGGAATACCTGCGAATTTTCCCTGCCACGCTTTGGGACCCGACTCGTGGACCGACTCGCCCTGCGAGGTGACCGCGACGGTCACCGGCATGTCGCGGACGTCGAACTCGTAAACCGCTTCCATCCCGAGTTCCGGGAAAGCCACCACCCGGCTGCCACGGATGGCATTCGAGACGAGAAAGGCGGCCCCGCCTACCGCGATCAAGTAGGCAGAGCGGTGTTGTGCGATCGAGGCGACGGTTTCCGGTCCGCGTTCGGCCTTCCCCACCATGGCGAGCAGTCCTGATTTTCCGAGCATGGTGTCGGTGAATCGATCCATGCGGTTCGCGGTGGTGGGACCCGCGGGTCCGACCACTTCGGTTCCCACCGGATCGACCGGCCCCACGTAATAGATGACGCGCCCCGTGAAATCCAAGCCGTTCGGCAACGGCTCGCCGGCCTCCAGCAAGGCGCAGATCCGCTTGTGGGCCGCATCGCGACCGGTCAGCAGCTTTCCGGACAGCAGCAACCGTTCGCCCGGCTTCCAGCTCGCGATTTCTGCACGGCTCAGGCCGTCGAGAGATACCCGCCGCGCGCCCGCGTCCGCCGCCCAACGCACTTTCGGCCAGAGCGCTAAATCGGGCGGTTCGAGAACGGCCGGCCCGGACCCGTCGAGCGTGAAATGAATGTGCCGCGTCGCTGCGCAGTTCGGAATGACGGCCACCGGCAAGGACGCCGCGTGGGTGGGATAGTCGAGCACCTTGACGTCGAGCACCGTGGTCAAACCGCCGAGACCCTGTGCACCGATGCCGAGCGCGTTCACGCGCTGATAAATTTCCAGGCGCAGCTCCTCGAGCTTCGAGCGGGGTCCTCGCGCGATCAATTCGCCGATGTCGATGGGATCCATCAAGGACTTTTTGGCCAGCAGCATCGCTTTCTCGGCGCTGCCACCGATACCGACGCCGAGCATTCCCGGCGGACACCAACCGGCCCCCATCTCGGGCACCATCTCCAACACCCAGTCGGCTACCGAATCGGATGGATTCAGCATGGCGAACATCGACTTGTTCTCCGAGCCGCCGCCTTTAGCGGCCACGGTGATTTCCAACCGCTCGCCGAGCGCCAGTTCCGTGTGGATGACCGCGGGGGTGTTGTCGCGGGTGTTGGCGCGTTTGAATGCCGGGTCGGCCACGATGGAGGCACGCAGCTTGTTGTCCGGATCGAGATAGGCGCGCCGTACGCCTTCGTTGATCATGGCTTCGAGATCGCGGGTCGTATCCCAGGTCACCCCCATGCCCACCTTGACGAAGACGACCACGATGCCGGTGTCCTGACATATCGGCCGATGGCCTTCCGCACACATGCGCGAATTGGTCAGAATCTGCGCGATCGCATCGCGCGCGGACGGGCTCTTCTCGACCTCGTAGGCGCGCCCCATGGCCTGGATGAAATCCGGCGTATGGTAGTAAGAAATATATTGCAAGGCGGCGGCGACGCTTGCAATGACATCATTTTCACGAATCAGCGACATGGTGTTTCTCGACAGAGAAGATGACTTGGGCCGCAAATCTACCAAGTCGCGGGCTGGGATGGGTAGCGAATCGCTACACTATCCGGAGTCGAAGCGGAGAATGGCATGCGGCGGGTGTGGATGGCGGTATTTTGCGGCGCCTTGGTTTGGGGCGTGCGCGCACCGGCCGCGACATTGGCTTTGCACGAGTGCCGGCTCGAGCATCCGTTGCGGTTGGGTTCGTTGCCTGCGCGGTGCGGCATGCTCGAAGTTGCGGAAAATCCGGCCGAACCGTCGGGCGCGACCATCCGGTTGAGCATCGCCGTCGTGCCGGCGCTCAACCGCCGAAGCACGGCGCCGCCTCTGTTTTTATTGGCCGGCGGCCCGGGCCAGGCGGCCACCGACCTGTACACCAGTTACGCCGGCGCCTTTGCGCGTATCAATCGAACCCACGCCATCGTCCTGGTCGATCAGCGCGGTACCGGACGATCGGCACCGCTCGACTGCCCGTATCCGGACGACTGGCAGGAATCGACCGACGATCTACGGGCGGTGCGCGCGAGCACCGTCGCGTGTCTGGCCAAGCTCGGCAATCGCGTGCGCTTCTATACCACCAGCGTGGCGGTCGGCGATCTGGAAAAAGCGCGTCTGGCGCTCGGCTTCGACGCCATCGACCTGTACGGTTCTTCGTACGGCACGCGGGTCGCCGAACTGTACATGCGCCGCCATCCTCGCGTGACGCACGCCGTCATCCTCGACGGTGTGACCTATCCGGAGCAAGCCATCGGACCCGATACACCCATGGATGGCGAACGTGCGCTCGATCTCATCGTGGCCCGCTGCGAGCATACGGTGGAATGTGCGGCGGCTTTTCCAGCGCTCGCCGCCGATCTCGCGAATTTGCGACGCCGTTTCGGACCGGAGGTCCTATCGCTCAGCATCGGCGATCCGAGCAGCGGGTTGCCGCTGCACGTCACCTTCAATCGGAGCATGTTCACCGCCGCCTTGCGCTTCCTGTCTTACAATTCGACGGAGGCCTCGCTGCTGCCCAGTCTTTTGCACCAGGGCGCGCTCGGCAATCTCGGACCGCTCGCGGCGCAAACCATCATGATGGCCCGCCAAGTCGGCGACCAGCTCGCGAGCGGCATGCAGAACGGGGTGATCTGCAGTGAAGATGAGCCCTTGTTCGCCGCCGCGCTGGACCGGCCGCTGATGAGTCGAACTTACCAAGGCGCCGATCAGGTCGACGCCTTGGCGGTGATTTGCAAGCTCTGGCCGCGCGGACCGGTGGACGACGATCTGCACGCCGCATTACACAGCGACGTACCGACCTTGTTGTTATCCGGCGAAGCCGATCCGGTCACGCCGCCCGACGATGCCGAGAAGGCGGCGCGCGGCCTCACGCATCACCGTAACCTGATTTTGACGGGCGAAGGCCATGGTCAGCTGGCGACTGGCTGCATGCCCAGGGTGATGGCCGCCTTCTTGGACGACGCGAATCCGGACACACTGGACTCGAGCTGCCTGCGGCAGCATCGCCCGGCAGCGTTCTTCGTCGGTACGGCGGGTCCGGCGCCGTGATCGAGGCGAACGCGTTGTCCAAGCGTTTCGGCGCCGTCGATGCCGTGGTGGGCGTGTCGTTCACCGCACGCGACGGGGAAATCACCGGGCTGCTCGGACCGAACGGCGCCGGCAAGTCCACATGTCTGCGCATGTTGTACGGTGTTTTGACGCCCGACGGCGGCAGCGCCCGCATCGATGGGATCGATATTCGAGGCGCAACCTCCACGGCGCGCGCCCATCTGGGTGTGCTGCCCCACGCGGCCGGTCTGTACAATAATTTATCGGCGCGCGAGAACATCGCGTATTTCGGTGCGCTCCACGGGATGCGCCGCGACGAGTTGCGCGAGCGTACCGACCAGTTGTCGCGTGCGCTCGGGATGGACGCCTTCATCGAACGCCGGGTCAAAGGCTTCTCGCAGGGACAACGGATCAAGGTGGCTCTGGCGCGAGCGCTGGTGCACGACCCCGGCAATCTCGTGCTGGACGAGCCGACCAATGGCCTCGATGTGATGGCCATTCGCAACCTGCGCGACATGCTGCACGCGTTGAAATCCCAGGGCCGCTGCATCTTGTTCTCGTCGCATGTGATGCAGGAAGTCGCGGCACTGTGCGACCGCGTGGTCATCATCGGGCACGGCCGGGTGTTGGCGGACGACACCCCTTTGGCGATCCGCGAACGCAGCGGCGCGCAGACTTTGGAGGAAGCGTTTCTGCACGCCCTGGGCGATGCGCAGGGCAGCGCTTGATGAGTCCGCTGTGGACGGTGTTCGTCAAGGAATTCTTGGAGAATCTGCGCGACCGCCGGACGTTGTTGTCGGCGCTGATAGTCGGTCCATTATTTGGCCCGCTGTTGTTCGGCGCCATGGTGTCGCGGATGCTCAACCAGAGCGTGGTCGAAGCGGACATACCGTTGCAACTGACCGTGGCGGGAAGCAGCTATGCGCCCGGATTGATGCGCTATCTGGCATCCCAGGGCGTGCAGGTGACCTTGTCGGCGGTCTCGGAGTCCGCGGCGCGCGACGCGGTACGCAACGGCTCGTCGTCGGTGGTGGTCATCGTCCCTGCGGAGTACCCGGCGCGTTTTACGGCAGCGGTGCCGGCACCGATTCTGTTGGTGGCCGACAGCGCCGATTCCCAGACCCGCAAGGGCGCGGAGCGCGCGCGGGCGCTGTTGTCGGCTTACGGCAGCAACATCGCGCAGCTGCGCCTGCAGATCCGCGGGGTAAGCCCTTTGCTCGCTCTGCCGCTCGCGATCAACGAGGTGGATGTCGCGACGCCGACGGGCCGGGCCGTGACGGTGCTCGGATTCATGACCTATTTCGTATTGTTCGCCGTCCTGATGGGCGGACTGTATCTGGCCATCGATTCCACGGCGGGTGAGCGGGAACGCGGATCATTGGAAGCGCTATTGAGTCTACCGGTGGCGCGCGGCAGCCTGGTGGGCGGCAAGATACTCGCCACGTGCGCCTACATGAGTATGTCCCTCGCCATCAGCCTGACGGCTTTCGTGGTGGTGTTCCGGTTCGTGCCGCTCGAGCGGCTCGGCATGAGCGCCAATCTGGGTGTCCGGACCGGACTGATATTCTTCGCGCTTTGTCTGCCGTTCGTTCCGCTCGGGGCCGCGTCGATGACGCTGGTAGCCTCGTTTACCCGCAGCTACCGCGAGGCGCAGACCTATCTGACGACGGTGCTGCTGATCCCCACGCTGCCGATCGCATTCGCCAGCATATATTCGTTGAAGCCCAAGACCTCGCTCATGTTCATTCCGTCGCTGAGCCAGCACCTGCTCATGACCGGCGTGCTCAAGGACGAACCGCTCACGGGTCTCGACGTGGCAATTTCGGCAGGCTCGACGTTGCTTTACGCGTTGATATTGCTGCTTGCGACCGCACGCCACTGGCGCCGGGAAACCATGTTGGGTTGAAAATCGACGTCGGAAGAAGTTGACCTTGAATTTGTTGTTTTCTAGTGTGGCAGTTTGGTTACTGAGCGCGTATAAAGCTCCGTACTGAATCGCATCGGGTCGGGAGCAGGCTGGCATGACCAAATCAGCGCGTGAGCGTAACAATGTTTTCGGGTTCCTCGGCATCGTGGTGCTGTCGACCGTCTCGATGGTGTGGTTGTTTTGGCATCATCCGGTGAGTACGGGAATCGTGACGTTGGTGGTTTTGGCCGGTTTCGGTGTGTCAGCCCGCTTGGCGCGATTGATGGACACCGACGGGCGGTTGGATCTCGGTTCGGGTCGCGAACAAAGCTTTTAACGCTACTTTCCGATACAAAAGCTGCCGAATATTTCACCGAGGAGGTCGTCGCTGGTGAATTCGCCGGTGATTTCTCCCAGCGCGATGTGAGCCAGCCTCAAATCCTCCGCGATTAACTCCGCCACGCCTGGTCCTTCGGCTCCGGCCGCCCGCTCCACCAATTCCCTGGCGCGACTGAGCGCATCCAGGTGACGCCGCCGCGCGGAAAACGCGCTGCCGGCATTGTCGTCGTAACCCGCCATGGTTTTGAGATGCGTGCGCAAGGCATCGATACCGGCGCCGGTGCGCGCACTGATGAACAAGCGGGTCGGCGCATCGCTTGCCGCCACCCTCCACGGATCGATCAGATCGACCTTGTTGAACACCACGGTAACCGGCACCCCGGGCGCCAGCGACGCAAGCTCGGCGAGCTCCGACGGCAGCGATACCGCCTCGATTTGGGTGGCGTCCACCAGGTACAGAATACGGTCGGCGCGCAGGATTTGCGCTTTCGCCCGTCGAATGCCCTCCTCCTCGACCGGGTCGGTGGCCGTTCGCAGACCCGCGGTATCGATGATCTCGAGCGGCAACCCGTCCAACTGCAGAGCATGCTTGAGCACGTCGCGGGTGGTTCCCGCCACGTCGGTCACGATGGCTACGTCGTCCCCCACCAAGCGATTCAATAAGCTGGATTTTCCGACGTTGGGCTTGCCGGCGATCACCAGCGTCAAGCCATCGCGCAGCAGCGCGCCTTGCCGGGCGGCGGCCTGGATCGAAGCGAAGCCGGCGATCACCTGGGTCAACCGCTGCTTGAGCGCCGCGCCCGACGCCACGTCGATATCGTCGTCCGGAAAGTCGATTGCCGCTTCGACCTGAACGCGCACCCCTATCAGCTCGGACTGCAGCTCGTGAATGCGTGCGGAGAACTCGCCCTGCATCGAGCGGACGGCCGCGCGCGCCGCCATCGAGGTCCCCGCATCGATCAGATCGGCCACCGCCTCCGCTTGCGCGACGTCCATTTTGCCGTTCAAGAAAGCGCGTTCGCTGAATTCTCCAGGACGCGCCAACCGGCAACCCAGGGCCAGCAACCGCCGGATCACGAGATCCATGACCTGAGCGCCACCGTGGCCTTGCAGCTCCAGAACGGCTTCGCCCGTAAACGAGGCGGGTGCCGGAAAGTACAAGGCCAGCCCGCGATCCAGCGTACGGCCGTCTGCGTCCAAAAAAAGGCTCAACCGCGCGACCCGCGGTGGCGGCTCGGTGCCGAGCACCGTCATCGCGATGCGGGGCACGTCCGGGCCCGATACACGGATCACACCGACGGCTCCCCGGCCCATGGGGCTCGCCACGGCAGCGATGGTATCGGGGACCGTCACGTTACCGCTGCTTGCTCGCCTCGGCGACCACGACCTTGTTGACGCGCCATTGTTGGACGATGGAAAGTACCGTATTGGTCAGCCAGTAGAGGACCAGGCCCGACGGAAACCACGCCATCATTCCGGTCATCACCAAGGGCATGAACTGCATGATCTTGGCCTGCATCGGGTCGGGCGGCGCGGGATTCAATTTGAATTGGGCGAACATGGCGCCGCCCATCAACAACGGCAGAACGAAAAATGGGTCGCGTGACGATAAGTCGTTGATCCACAGCATGAAGGGTGCTTGGCGCATCTCGACGCTTTCGAGCAATACCCAATAGAACGAAATGAAGAACGGAATCTGCACGACCATCGGCAGACAACCGGCCAGCGGGTTTATTTTCTCCTTCTTGTACAGTTCCATCATGGCGCGTCCGAGCTTCTCGCGATCGTCTTTGTACGACTCTTGAATCTGCTTCATGCGTGGAGCGACCGCACGCATCTTGGCCATCGACCGTCCGCTCGCCTGGCTCAAAGGATAGAACAACAGTTTGATGAGGGCCGTCACGATGATGATGGACCAACCCCAATTGCCGATGAGACTGTGAATCCATTTCAGCGACACGAACAGCGGGTGCGCGATGACGGTCAACAGACCGTAATCGGCGGTCAGATCGAGGCGCGGTCCGGCCGTCGCCAACTGCGCCTGCAGCTTCGGGCCGATGAAAAGGGTCTCATGGAAGTGAGCCTGGGCGCCCGCCGGCACTTGCGTCATCGGACCGGTCGCGCTCAGCAAATATCGCTGACCTTGCACCTGCAGCTGGTACTTGGTGGACTCGCCGGCCTCCGGCACGATGGCCGACACGAAATGATGCTGCAACGACGCAATCCACCCGTTGGTGGCCTGCTCCAAAAATTTGCTGTCGGCCTCGTTCTCGACTTTAAGGTCGCGCGATTTCGTACCGTCGAAAACCGCGGGCCCTTTGAAGGAATAAGTCTCGACGTCGAAATAAGACCGTGAGGCGTGCACCCAGTGGCGCAGAAACTGCGAGTAGGGCGCCAAGCTTCTGGCAGCGGAACTGTCGTTCTGTATGTCGTAGGTCAGGTTGATGGCGTAGTCGCCGCGTTTGAACGTAAACACCTTGGTCACTTTCAAACCCTGACCATCGGTCCACGTCAGCGGCACCTTGAGCTCTGACGCGTCGGCACCCAACACATAAGAACTTTCGGTGGATTTCCAGACCGCCAGATGCGTGGGAGTGGCTTGGCCCGCGGCGCCGGTCAGCCCGGTCTGCAACAGATACAACGAATCCGCCGCATCGTTTTCCAAACGCACCGGAATGTTGGGCGTATCTTTGTGCAGCGGATATTGCAGGATATCGGCTTGCCGGAGCTCACCCCCTTTGAGGTCGATGGTCACGTCCAAGACATCGGTGACCACGTGCACCGGCTCTGCGGTCGAAGCCGAATCGGTTGGCGGTTCACTCACCGCGGTGGTGAGCGACGTCGGCGTATCGGCCGTCGAGGCGGCGCCCGCCCGCGCGGCGCCGGCTTGCGGAACGGAATCACCAAGCGAGTTGGCGCCGCTGCCCCCGAGCGGCGCTTGCAGAGTGCCCGTCGGAACGGCCGGATAGTCGCGCATCCAGGCTTCGTAATTCAGAAACAGCACCGCCGCGAGCGCAACCCACAGCATGACTCGAACATTAGGCATTGGCATTGATCGATCTCTCATCCGGCACAGGGTCATAGCCACCCTCTGCAAAGGGGTGGCAGCGCAGGATACGGCGGATTCCGAGCCAGGTGCCACGCAAGGCACCATGACGTTCGATCGCGGTATGGGTATAGCAGGAGCAGCTGGGGTAGAACCGGCAGCGCGGTCCCAGCAACGGACTCACCACGAGTTGATAAGCCCGGATCGATCCCATCATCACTCGGCGAATCCTGTTTACCATCGCTGCGTGATGCTCTTCCAATGTTTCTCGAGACTCGCGCGCAGTTCACGGGGCTGTGCGCGTCGCGCAGCGTCGCGCGCCGACACCATGACGTCCACGGCGGGTAACTCGTGCTGATTCATACGAAAGGATTCACGCGTGAGCCGCTTGATACGATTGCGCGCCACCGCGCTACCGAACGTGCGTGTCGCTATCGCCAGACCCAACCGTGGAACATCTGCGGAATTGGCCATGACGGACAAACTGAAATACACATCGGAGAGTTTCTTGCCGCGCTGCCGCACGGCCCGAAATTCCGCCGGCTGATGCAGCCGCTTGCGCGGCTCGAACGTCAGCCTGCTTACGGACAGAGTCGCTTGCGGCCTTTGGCGCGGCGACGCGCCAACAGGCGACGGCCGCTCTTGGTGGCCATGCGTGCACGAAAACCATGGGTTCGGGCACGATGCAAATTACTGGGATTAAAAGTACGTTTCATAGCGCAACTTCGCGAAACTTGGGGGAGCAAATCCAAGCCAACTGCTTGATTTGCGAAAGGCGGCAAGGGTACTGAGCAAGCGCGGACGTGTCAATAGACGCACCCGCCGCTTGGAGCTAGACTCGCTGCCCTTTCGCCGCAACCCGCCCCACCGCCACTTGTTAGGAGAGCGCTCTTGTCAGAGTCGCTATGGAATCGTTGTCTTCGTGTGCTCGAGAGCGAACTGCCGATGCAGCAATTCAACACCTGGGTCAGGCCGCTGCAGGCCATCGAGCGCGACGGCGAGTTGCGGCTGCTTGCACCCAATCGGTATGTGATCGAGTGGTTGGGCGAAAACTCGCTGCCGCGCATTCGGGAGCTGGTGTTGGAATTCGCCGGTAGTGCGGCGCCGGACTTGGTGCTCGACGTCGGCACGCGTGCCGGAGTGCCCGTCACGGCACCAAATTTCAACGGTGCCAACGACGCGGCCAACCCGGCAGCCGCAAAACCGCGGCGCCTGCCGCCCAGTGTGCTCGGCAGCCGCATCAATGCCGATTTTACTTTCGCGAGTT
Organism: uncultured Acetobacteraceae bacterium; assembly: GCA_964658135.1. Lineage (GTDB taxonomy): Bacteria > Pseudomonadota > Gammaproteobacteria > Steroidobacterales > Steroidobacteraceae > Bog-1198. The sequence continues at coordinate 9,864 of CAZZXZ010000017.1, forward strand.
TCGTCGAAGGTAAGAGCAATCAGTTGGCCAAGGCCGCTGCCATTCAAGTGGCCGGCAATCCGGGCAAGGCCTATAACCCGCTGTTCATCTACGGCGGCGTCGGGTTGGGAAAAACGCATCTGATGCACGCCGTCGCCAATAAAATCAAGGAACACAATTCGGAGGCGCGTCTCGCGTACGTGCACAGCGAGCGCTTCGTCGGCGACATGGTGAAAGCGTTTCAGCACAACACCATCAATGATTTCAAAACCGCCTACCGATCACTAGACGCCTTGATGATCGACGACATCCAGTTCTTTGCGGGTAAGGAACGGTCCCAGGAAGAATTTTTCCATACGTTCAACGCACTGTTGGAGAGTCAGCAACAGGTCATCCTGACGTGCGATCGCTATCCCAAGGAAGTGGATGGCCTCGAGGAGCGGTTGAAATCGCGTTTCGGCTGGGGTTTGACCGTGGCCATCGAACCGCCGGAACTCGAAACCTGCGTCGCCATCTTGATGAGCAAGGCGGCAATGTCCCAGGTCGATCTGCCGGAGGAAGTGGCGTTCTTCGTGGCCAAACGCATCCGCTCCAACGTGCGAGAGCTGGAGGGCGCGCTGCGCCGTGTCGTCGCAACGTCCGAGTTCACCGGCCGACCGATCACCCTGGATTTTGCCAAAGAAGCCTTGCGCGACTTGCTGGCCGTGCAGGAAAGATTGGTGACGGTCGAAAATATCCAAAAGACGGTCGCTGAATACTACAAAATCAGGATCGGCGATTTGTTATCGAAACGTCGCAGCCGGTCGATCGCTCGGCCTCGTCAAGTGGCGATGGCGTTGGCCAAGGAACTGACGAATCACAGCTTGCCGGAGATCGGCGATGCATTCGGCGGTCGGGATCACACGACCGTGTTGCACGCGTGCAAACGCATCAAGGAGTTGCGCGAGACGGAACGGCGGATCGGCGAGGATTATTCGAACCTGTTGAGAACCTTGGCTGGCTAGTGGGTACAAGCTGTGGACGATTCTGTGGATAAAGTTACGCACAGCTAGATGACAGTTAACGAACGGCCGGAGAACAGGAGTCGATAGGCTTTTACGGTCGCGCAAGCAATTGATTAATATAAGGATATCGTTGTTATACATAAATTGAAGCGGCCTCTTAATCATAGTAATAATCTTTATCTAAGACTTAAGATCTAAGAAGGTCATGACGGGTGATTTCATGAAATTGATGGCTGAGCGTGAGAAGTTGCTAGGTCCCCTGCAAGCGGTCATGGGGGTCGTCGAACGGCGCCAGACGATGCCGGTACTCGCGAACGTATTGCTGGGGGTGCATGACGGTCGATTGTCGATGACGGCAACGGATCTCGAGGTGGAGCTGGTCGCAGGGACGGAGGTCGCGGTGGAGGACGCCGGGCACATCACCGTTCCGGGGCGGAAGTTTCTGGATATTTTGCGCGCCCTGCCCGACAAGGTCTCGATAAGCCTGGCCATGGACGGTGAGAAAGTCGTCATCAAAGCGGGTCGCAGTCGTTTCAGTTTGACCACGCTGCCGGCCGTGGAATTTCCGGTCATCGATGATATTCATGCCCAACAGACGGTGCGGCTGCCGCGCAAGGACCTGATGCGTTTGCTGGAGAAGACCCACTTTTCGATGGCGCAGCAAGATGTTCGCTACTACCTCAACGGCATGCTGTTGGAGATCGACGGCGAGTCGCTGCGCGCGGTCGCGACCGATGGGCACCGACTGGCGGTTTGCGAAACGGGTTTGGAAACCAAGGCGAAAGTGACGCAACAGGTGATCGTGCCGCGCAAGGGTGTCCTCGAATTACAGCGCGTGCTCGACGACGACGGGGTCGCCGAGCTTGCGATCGGGACGAATCATGTGCGGGCCCAGATCGGCGATGTGCGTTTTACGTCGAAACTCATCGATGGACGCTTTCCCGAATATTCGCGGGTCATCCCGGCGGCTGCGGCGAATGCGATTCGGGCCGACCGCGATTTGCTGCGTCAGGCGCTGCAGCGCACGGCCATTTTGTCGAACGAGAAATACCGCGGCATTCGCATCACGGTCAAGGGCAACGCGTTGACGGTCCAAGCCCACAACCCGGAACAGGAGGAAGCCGAAGAAGAAATCGTCGTCGGTTACGAGGGCAACGATCTCGAGGTCGGTTTCAACGTCAACTATTTGTTGGACGCGCTGGCGGCCATCGACGGTCAGGAAGTCGAACTCGGCTTGACCGACAGTAATAGTAGCTGCCTGATCCGTTCACCCGGCAACGGCTCCGCGCGCTACGTCGTCATGCCCATGAGGCTGTAACCCGATGACGCTGAGGCGGGTGCAGATTTCGGACTTCCGATGTCTGCACTCCGTCGAGTTGGATTTCGATGCTCGTTTCACTTTGGTCAGTGGACCGAATGGTTCCGGAAAGACCAGCTTGCTTGAGGCGATTCACCTGCTCGGTCGCGGCCGATCGTTTCGAACCCGTCATGTTAGCCATTTAATCCGCAGCCAAACCGAGCGCTTCATCGTCGTCGGTGAAGCGGAGCTTCCAGAACGAGTCGTCACAATGGGCCTGGAAGGGTCACGCCAGGGCATCCGGGCGCGCATGGCGGGCGAGACGGTAGAGTCGCTTGCCGAATTGGCGGCGATCCTGCCCGTGCAGATCATCGATCCCGAGGTTCATCGACTGATTGAGGAGGGGCCGGCGCGTCGGCGGCGGTTCCTCGACTGGGGAGTGTTCCACGTGGAACCCTCGTTCATAGCGCATTGGCGACAATTCCAAGTTGCGCTTCGCCAGCGCAATGCGGCGTTGCGAATGAAGCAGGCTCCAGCGGCCGTACAGGCTTGGGACGGTGAGTTGGTCAGACTGGCGATACAGGTCGATACCTCGCGTGCCCATTACGTACGCCAGTTGGCTCCCCTGGCAACGGCGATTGCAAGAACGCTCTTGGACCGCGATCTCAGTTTGAGCTACCGATCAGGATGGCCGCTCGATAGCAGTTTTGAAAGTGCGCTGCGGTCCAGTTGGGTCCGCGACTTGGAGACCGGATCCACATCGATGGGTCCGCAGCGCGCCGAACTGGTCTTCCGCCTGGATGGGGAGTCGGTGAGAGATCGAATTTCTCGAGGCCAACAAAAACTCTTGGCGGCATCTCTCCTGCTGGCACAGATTAGATTACTTCCGGCGCATTCGAGTTGCCCGACGCTGTTGCTCGACGACCCGGCGGCAGAACTCGACACCGAGCGGCTGCTGTCGCTCATTCGCGAAATTTCGGGGTATGGGCTCCAGCTCATCGTGACCAGTCTGAATTCGGCGTTTTCGGCGTTCGGTGAACCTGGCAAACGCTATACCGCACTCGGGGGAGCCTTTCAGGCCGCTTGAGCAATTCGACCGGTGTTCCACGTGGAACCTCATCGACTGGCAGCACGCCGCGCACGCCACACCTTCACTATAACCCACTGATTTTATTAATCTTTTTTGCGTAGGCCGATTCGTGGTACGGACCGAAAACTGATAGACTGCCGGGTCGCACAACAGGATCCGCCATGACTCAGAACGATGTTTACGATTCCAGCAAAATCAAAGTGTTACGAGGCCTCGACGCCGTCCGCAAGCGGCCTGGAATGTACATCGGCGATACGGATGACGGCAGCGGCCTGCATCACATGGTGTTCGAGGTGGTGGATAACGCGATCGACGAGGCGTTGGCGGGCTATTGCGACAACGTCGTCGTCCGAATTCACGCCGACGAATCGGTAACCGTATCGGATAACGGCCGTGGTATTCCCGTGGACATCCATAGCGAAGAGGGGATCTCGGCCGCCGAAGTCATCATGACGGTGCTTCACTCCGGCGGAAAGTTTGACGACACGTCCTACAAGGTCTCCGGCGGGTTGCACGGCGTCGGGGTGTCGGTCGTCAATGCGTTGTCGGACTTCTTGGAGCTGAACATTCGCCGCGATGGCAAGCTGCACCGCCAGGAATACCGCTTGGGCGAGCCCCAGGCGCCTTTGCTGGCCATTGGCGACACGACCGAACGCGGCACGACGCTGCGTTTCAAACCCAGTGCGCAAATCTTCACCAATATTTCTTTCGTGTACGACACGCTGGCCAAGCGGTTGCGGGAACTGTCTTTTCTCAATTCCGGCGTGCGGATCGAACTCATCGATGAGCGCGACGAGAAGTCCGAAGTGTTCCAGCACGAGGGCGGCCTGAAGGCCTTCGTCACGCATCTCAATCGGAGTAAAACCGCGGTCCATCCGAACGTGCTGTGGTTCCAAACGCGCGATGGGAACACACAGGTCGAAGTCGCGATGCAATGGAATGATTCCTACACCGAAAGCATGTACTGCTACACCAACAACATACCGCAGAAGGACGGCGGCACGCATCTGGCGGGGTACCGCGCGGCATTGACGCGGACTCTCAATAACTACATCGAGAAGGTGTTGGCCGCGAAGAAGGAGAAGATCGCCACCACCGGCGATGATTCGCGCGAGGGTTTGACCGCCATTTTATCCGTCAAACTGCCCGACCCTAAGTTCTCCTCTCAGACGAAGGACAAGCTGGTTTCATCGGAAGTGAAGGGTGTGGTCGAATCTGCGGTGGCGGCACGCCTGGAGGAATTTCTTCTGGAACATCCGCAGGAAGCGCGCGCCATCGTGAATAAGATTCTCGAAGCGGCCTACGCACGCGAGGCGGCAAGGAAAGCGCGCGAAATGACGCGACGCAAAGGCGCACTCGACATTGCCGGTCTGCCGGGTAAGCTCGCCGACTGTCAGGAAAAGGATCCGGCGCTGTCCGAGATGTTCCTCGTCGAGGGCGATTCCGCCGGCGGGTCCGCGAAACAGGGACGCGATCGGCGCACGCAAGCCATCCTGCCTTTGAAGGGCAAGATTCTCAATGTGGAAAAGGCTCGCTTCGACAAGATGCTGGCCTCCGCGGAGGTCGGCACGCTCATCACGGCGTTGGGGTGCGGCATAGGTCGCGACGACTTCAATGTGGACAAGTTGCGCTACCACCGCATCATCATCATGACCGACGCGGACGTCGACGGCTCCCACATTCGGACTCTGTTGCTGACGTTCTTTTATCGTCAGATGCCCATACTCATCGAGCGGGGTCATATCTACATCGCCCAACCGCCTCTCTACAAGGTCAAAAAAGGTAAACAGGAAACGTACGTCAAGGACGACCTGGAGCTCAACGCCCTGCTGCTGAACACGGCCATCGAAGGCGCCGCGCTGCACGTCAATGCCGATGCTCCGCCGCTGTCGGGTCTGGGTCTCGAATCCCTGGCTCGAAAATACGTCGAAGTACAGGCCATCGTGCATCGCTGGGCGCGCCGCTATGACGAGCGATTCTTGGAGCAGCTGTTATACGTACCCACGTTGAGCACGGACGCCTTCGACCAAATCGACGGTTTGCGGGATTGGTGCCGGACCCTGGAACAGCGACTGAACGGTCTCGATGATGTATCGCGTCGCTATCGCGTCACGGTGCAAACGCTGTCGGCCGGCGGTCATCGCATCGGACTGCAACGTTTCGAACACGGTTTGACGTCGGAAAAACACATTCCCCGCGAATTCTTCGATTCGGCCGAATACCTGCGCATCGCGGAACTTGCGCAGACGTTGAGCGATTTGATGGGGCCCGGCGCGTTCATCAATCGCGGCGAGGAACGCCAGGACGTTGGCAGTTTCAAGGTCGCGATGGGTTGGCTGTTCGATCAGGCAAAAAAAGGCCAGAGCATTCAGCGCTACAAGGGTCTCGGTGAAATGAACGCCAGTCAATTGTGGGATACCACCATCAATCCCGAAACTCGACGCCTGATGCAGGTGCGAATCGAAGACGCCGTGGCGGCCGATGACATATTCACCACGTTGATGGGCGATGCGGTGGAGCCGCGCCGCGAGTTCATCGAGAAGAATGCCCTGCAGGTGTCGAATCTCGATATTTGACGGGCCCATTCGCGCCCTGCATCAGGGCTCTTGAATCACGTAGCCTTGGGCCCGCAACCGTGCCAGCCAACCATCGGGTTTGAGCATCTCGGTGATCGACAGTACGGCGAAACTACTCTCGTTCCTGGCGATTGCGCCATCCGCAGCGGCGAGCCACGCCGCGACCACCTGCCCGCGTGCCTGGTCGAACTGGGCACGCAGCGTCGGCACGCTAAACACCGCATTCAGGCAGGTGATACCTTCGTCCGGATAACTCAGTCGCCTCAATCCATCTACATCACCCAACGACCATAGATTCGCTCGCTCGCGCATGGTCTGTAAATCTGTTTCCAACTGCCCGATGGTCGTCGCCAGACAGGCGATCTCCGCAGCGCGGGGAATCTGGTCGAGCTGGCGGATCGAACCCTTGGGATCTTCGATCGGCAACTTGATCGTCACGGGTAATACCGGTACGTGATGTTTGCGCGCCGTTTTATCGATGATGTCCCACACACCGTCGTCCGCGGTCAGCCCTGACGCATCGATGGCATGCATGTACAGATCGAGGGCCGCCAGCAGCGGTCGTCTGTGTTCGTCGTTGTTCCACCGGCCGAGAAACTTGACGCTCAATGCCAACCATCGAATGTACAAATCGTGCGGCAGAACCTGTTCGAGCGTTTCGCCGTCGGGACTCTGGCGCGCGCGCAGCAGCGCGGGCACCAGGGTCAGCCCACGAAAAAACCCGACGTCCGTGCTGATGTTCGGCGGTGCAAGCACGGCTTGAGACGCGGCAATTCGCATCTCCGCGGCGGTGGACCGCCACGTCATCTTTTTGGGAAGCGGCGCGAGCGTGCCGAGTATCCATAGCTCGTGACCATCTTTGGATACCCGCCACATGCCGGGTCCCGGTCGCTCGCCGGTGACGAGGACGGCGTCGAGGACGGCAGCCGGCTCTACGGCGGTGGCGGGCGCAGGCGCGGGCGTGGTTTCCGCGTGCGTCAGCCACGGCATCCCAATCAGCAACGACCCTACGCAGAGCGCGGCGAACGGCGTCTCCACGTCGATCAAACGTCGGCTGTCAGCCGGATCGGAATGGATTTGGCCGCCGGAACGAAGCTTCCCTTCGCATGATGCCAAAGGGGTATGAGCGGATTGCATTCAGGAAAATAGCCGGCGGCACAGCCGGTCGGGATGTCGTAGGTCGTGAGGCGTAGTCCGCTGACCGACCGCGAAACGGCGTCGCCGGCCACCGTGGATGCCGTCACGAGATCGCCGACCCTGAAGCCCAGGCGGGCGATGTCGGCGGGGTTCATCAGCAATACTTTACGGGTGCCGTAAACGCCCCGGAAACGGTCGTTCAGCGTGTAGACGGTGGTATTGAATTGATCGTCGCTGCGCAACGTCATCAAGCGCAATATGTCCGGAGCGGATTGCGCCATATCCGGATTTTCGTCGAAGCCGCCTGGCACGATGAAGTTGGCCTTGCCGTTCGGCGTCTTCCATTCGCGATGGGCGGCGGCGACCGGTCGGCGAAAGCCGCCAGGCGTCCACATGCGGTCATTGAAATCGTGAAAAATCTCGGGATAGATCGCTGCGATTTCATCGCGGATCAGACTGTAATCGCCGACCCAGCGCTCCCACGGAATTCGTGGATTCGGCGCCAGCGTCGCCTGCGCGATGCCGGCGACGATCGCGGGCTCCGACAACAAGTGGGGAGATACCGTCTTGGTCACCCCTCGCGACCCGTGCATGCAGCCCGTACTGTCTTCCATGGTGACGGCTTGCGGTCCGCCCGCTTGCTGATCGATTTCGATACGCCCGCGACACGGTAATAGATACGACGTCTTCCCGTGGATCAAGTGGCTGCGATTGAGCTTGGTCGCGATCTGCACCGTGAGCGACATCTCGGTCCACGCAGCTTCCACCAGGACGGTCTCCGGGACGGCTCGAACGAAATTCCCGCCGAGGCCGATGAAGGCGCTCACGCTGCCGCTCAAAATTCCCTGGCAGACCTCCACCGTATTGAGCCCCTTGTCGCGCGGCGCCACGAAGCCATAGCGCTCTTCGAGCTTGGCCAACGGCGCGAGCTCCGGTTTCTCGGTGATGCCCACCGTCCGTTGGCCCTGCACGTTCGAATGGCCCCGCACGGGACAGATGCCGGCTCCCCGCTTGCCGATGTTGCCTTTCAAGAGCAGCAGATTGGACACCATCTGCACGTTCTCGACCCCGCGGCGATGCTGGGTGAGCCCCATCCCGTAAACCCCGATGACCTTGGTGGCTTTCGCGTAGACGGCGGCGGCATCTTCGAGCGCGGCGCGTACGAGTCCGGACTCACGCTCGATATCGTCCCAGTGAGCGCAGCGCACGTAGTCGGCAAATTCCTCGAAGCCGTGGGCATGCGCGGCGATGAACTCGACGTCGAGCACGCGCAGGGCACCCCGCTCTCGAGCGGCGTCGTCCGCGGCGATCAATGCCTTGCAGATGCCCGTGATGGCGGCAATGTCGCCGCCTATTTTGACTTGGTGATACGCAGTGCTGATCCGCGTCGCCGCGCCCGTCAGCATCTCGGTTGGCGACAACGGGTTGACGAAACTCACCAGCCCGCTCTCACGCAACGGATTGAACGTCACGATGGGCACTCCGCGCTTGCTGGCGTCCTGCAGCTGATGCAGCATGCGCGGACTGTTCGTGCCGACATTCTGGCCGAAGAAAAAAATGCAGTCAGTGTTGTCGAAGTCGTCCAGCACCACCGTGCCTATCGGTACGCCGATGGTCTGCGGCAACCCGACCGAGGTGCTTTCATGACACATGTTGGAGCTGTCGGGCAGATTGTTGTTGCCGTACAGCCGCGCCAACAGTTGATATAAGTACGAGGTCTCCAGAGACGCCCGTCCGGAGGCATAGAAAACCACGGATTTCGGCGCCAACAATTTGAGTTGCGCCCCGATGTCCGCAAACGCCTCCTCCCACGCCACCGTCACATACTTGTCGGACGCCGAATCCCACCGCAGGGGCTCGGTGAGCCGGCCGACGGATTCCAGATCGCAGTCGCTCCAGGTCGATAATTCCGCAACGGTGTGGTCGGCGAAAAAAGCTGGCGGCGCCCGTTTCGAGGTGATTTCCCACGCCGTCGCCTTGATGCCGTTTTCGCACGCTTCGATGATGAGCGGATGAGCCGGCTTCGCCCACGAACAGCTGACACAGGCGAATCCGCCGGGTTTGTTCTGCTGCCGGAGAATCGCACTGCCCTTGAGCACCACCCCCTCCTGGCGCAACAGCGTGAAGGTGGTCTTTGCCGAACCCCAGCCGCCGGCCGGACTATCGCCCTCTTCGAACCGCTCAATTTTTTTCATCAGACAGAATAACGCGCCGACGCGGAACGTGTCGTTACCGCCGGCCGAGTCCGCTTGTCGGACAACGAGCGGCGGCTCCGCCATATCGGTTAATATGCCGTATCGAGTTTTGCGCCGTAGGCATGATGAAACACCCCGAGCCCGATCTGCCGCTGTATTTTCCGGCCGCCGATGCCGTGATTACTCCCTTACCCGACTTGGCGGCCTATCGTGACGCGCACCCGGCCGTTCTGGGGGAGCCGCCCGCTGACTTACAGACGCGGCGATTTTGGCGCAAGCGCGTCGTCATCGGGTTTGCGGTCGCTGCTGCACTGCACATCGCGTTGGTGCTCGGTTGGCTGTTGACACCGCCACTGCGGTTGAAGGTGGGGTACGGGGCGGATCGCTGGGTACACGTAGTATCGGTACCGCCCGATCCGCCGCCGAAGTCGTCGCCACGTTAAACGACTGCTACCGCGAAGCTTCGAGGATCTTCTCGATGCGGGTTTCGGCATCGGTACGCACGCGGAACACCACGCGCCGCGATCTCGCGAAATCTTCGCCGTTGTTGGCATCGAGGATGGGCTGCGAAGAGGACAATCCGTTCGCCGTCACGTAGCGCTTCAACCACGATCGATCCGAGACACTGGCCGGTAGACCCAACACCAGGTTCAACACCGAGCGTGTGCGCGCTTGTGACAGCTCCATGTTGCGAAAGTAGGCATCGTCCGGCGTGGTCATCGTGACCCACTCGGAGGAAGTATGCCCCTCGATGCGGATCTCGTTGATTGCCCCGCGATATTTGGCCGACGCCAATATTTTCTCGTAGCGCGGGAAAAAATCTCGGAGTATTTCCTGGAATTCCGGTTTCAAATCGCTGCGGCCGTTGGCGAAGAGAATGTCCGGGTCCGTGAACCGGATCGATAGATCCCCCTTGATGAGTTCTGCCCTCCATTTGGGCAGATCACTGCCGAATTCCCGGTGCAAGTCTTCGTACAAGGCATCGCGGGTTTCATTGTAAGCGACGGCCACTTCTCGGATGCGTGACGTGCTGGCCTCCACCCGCATCATGTACGTCACGGCAATCAATAAAAACAGCACCATGAGGCCCGTCATCAGATCGCTCAAACCGATCCAATGCGCCTCCGAGAGCTGCACAACGTCGTCGTCGAGACCATTGCCCGCCATCTCACGCGACTCGCTGGTGCGCCGCCGCAGCCTGATGGGCGGTCTCGAGAGATTTGGCGAGAATCGCGGTGAGATGCTGATTGTGTACTTGAATCGATTGCCATGAACTCTTCAGCACCGACCCGAGCATCTCTTGATTGGTTTGCACACCGCGGGAAATTTGTTGGGTCATCTCGACGATGGTCTCTTCGATGTGCGGAAGTCCGTTCGACGCTTTCTCGACCAGGCTGCTCAACATGGTCAGGCCGGTTGTCAATGCGTCGCGTTCCGCGTTGAGCGTGGACAAGAGGGTGTCGAGCGACTCCACCGTACCGACGAACACGCTCGATCGGTCGACCAGCTCCGTGTAGCGCAGCTGCGCCTTCGACATGCTCTCCAGCATGGCCGATTCCCGTTCGATCAAGCCGTTCAGCTGTTCTGCGTATTGCTGCTGCCAAACGACCAGCCGGCCGACCGCCTGATTCAACTGGCTAAAATTGTCGCCGAACTGTTCCGTCATCAACACGTTGAAATCGCGCACCACCGCGGCGAGAAGTTCCACGAGCGCCTTCGAATTAGCCTCTGCGTTGCGCTCGGTGTGGGTGGTGAACGCTTCGAGAAGTCGATCCAACCGGTCGGCGAGACTCGCTTCGCCGCTGCCCGCGATCGCTCCATGCAACGCGCGCAAGTGATTGGCGAGATCGTTGACGGTGGCGCCCTCGGATTTGCCGCGCCGGGATGGTTCCGGCTCGCCGAACACGGCGAAGCGCAGTTTGATGGTCAGTGCCCACCCGATCCCGCTCACCGAAACCCAGAAAGACGTGCGTATTCCCTGCAAGAGATTCGGAATGCTCGACTTGATGTCGTTGGGATCGAAATCGGCCAAGCCCAGCGCGATGCCGAGAAAGCAGAAAAAAATCCCGAGCGTGGTCAACAGCGTGGGGCCCAGTGCGACGGCGCGGCGCGACCAAACGACTTGAAAAAAAAGGCCAACCAAGCTTACGAAGCCGATGGCATATTCCGTCAACGGGTTCAGGTTGGCTAAGATTCTGTGCATGCCGCGAGCCTACAAGCGGAGTTTGCTTGCCTAATGAGCAGTCATTCCCAATCCGTTAATGCTGGCCCGCACCACGACGTGGTGCGCGCGCAGCCCTATGTCATGATTCACAACCACCGATGACCGACCTGCCGCGCATATTGTGTGTCGACGACGAGCCTCAGATTCTCCAGGGGCTCACGCTGCATTTGCGGCGTCACTTCCAGATCGTGACGGCCGACAGCGCTGCCATGGCGTTGCGCGTGGTGGCCGAGAGCGGTGCGCCGGCGGTGATCTTGTCGGACATGCGGATGCCGGTCATGGACGGTGCCGCGTTGCTGAAACGCATGCTGGAACTGTATCCGGAAACCTCGCGAATATTGCTCACCGGCGAGCCGTCGCGCGACACCGCCGCTACCGCGGTCAACGAAGGCCAGATATTCCGTTTTCTCATGAAACCGTGCCCACCGGACGAACTGCGGGCTGCCGTCGAGGCCGGGGTCATTCAGCATCGGCTGGTGACCGCAGAAAAGGTGTTGATGCAGGAAACGCTGATCGGCTGCATCAATGCGCTGTTCGACGTGCTCGCGATGACGAATCCGGTCGCTTTCGGTCGCACCAATCGGGTCAAACGCCAGGTCATCGACCTCGCTGCGGCCCTGGGGATCTCCGGATTTTGGCAGCTCGAGGCGGCCGCCATGCTGTCGCAGATCGGTTACATCTCATTGCCGTCGGAGCTCGTCGAGAAGCTGTACTACGGCAAGCGGCTGACGCCGGAAGAGCGCGTATTGGCGGACGGTGCTCCCCGGGTGGCTCAGGCGTTGCTCGGCCGCATACCGCGCATCGAACCCGTCATGCATATCCTGACCGCCAGTCAAGCCGACGACCGAGTTAAGGTCGCCGACGGCACGGTGCAGATCGGTGCCGACATTCTTCGCCTGATACTGGCCTATGACGGCTTGCTGGTTGCTGGCAGTACCAGCGCCGCCGCACTGCAAACCCTGCGCGACCGACCCACGCTGTACGAATCGAGTCTCCTCGAGCATCTGGCCGGCGCCATCGCCGCCCAGCGTGAAAAACAAGACGTGTGCGAAATGTCGGTGGCCGCGGTGAAACCCGGCATGGTCATCATGGACGACCTGCGCACGGCGGTGGGGACGCTGTTGGTGCCGAAGGGCTTCGAAGTGACGCATGCGTTTCTCGAGCGCAAGCGCAACTTCGAGCCCGCGATCCTGCAAGCCAAGGTACGCGTCCTGGTCGCCTCCCCGACTGCGGCAAGCGTCGCCCGTTAGAGCGCATCCGGCGTACGTCTCAAGACGGCAACGCCAACCGTCATTGCTGCATCGCGGTCCGTTGTATCTGATACCTCCTGCGCTTTTCTGAGTCGCGAAACCGCAATAATTCCAATCGTCAGCAGCCGCTCAGGAGTGATTGCATGCAAATGGAGTCGAAGCGCATTCGTTTGACGGATCGTGATTCGTTGGCAGTGCCACGCCTGTTATTGATCGGACCCTACGACCCGAATTGCGGCGAATTCACCTTCCTCGCGCCGCCGCTCGGCGTCTGGCGTTTACAGGGCTTTCTGGCGTCCCGCGGCATCTACGTCGAGGTTTTCGATCCGAACCTACGTCCGCAAAGCATCCGCGACGATTTCGACCGTATTCTGCGTGACACCGAGTGGGACGTCATCGGCGTGTCGACCACCGGCATGACGCTGCAGTTCGATTTGGCGCTCGCGCACGCGGCACGCTCGGTGCGTCCGCATGCCGTCATCCTCGCCGGCGGTATGGAGGCGACGTTCGCGCAACAGGTCATGTTCACCAACGGCCCCTTCGACATGGTCGTCTCCGGCGAAGGTGAGCATCCGTTGCTGGAAATCTGCGCCCGCCTCAAGCAAGGCGGCTCGCTCGAGGGGATTTCCGGCACCACCGTGGTACGTAAGGACGGCGAGCTACAGACTTTCAACGGCAATGCCATGAATGCCGAGCAACTGAAGGAGGCCATTTTCGCGATTCCGTACGAGCGCATGCCGTACGAGGCGTATTGGGCCCGGCTGGAGACGGCTTACGCGGTCAGCGCACTTCCTTATAAGGCACAACGCGAAGCGACCCTTGCCGAGATCCGCTCCGTGCGCTTGATTACGCTCAATTACTGTCCGATGGGCTGCACCTTCTGTTCGTCCACTAATTTTTTGCACCACGCCCAAGGCAGCATCGCCGGCATCGCGCGCTTGTCCGCCGACGACTGCCTGACCATGATCGAACGGATCGTCGTGGCGCATCCCACGGTCCGCACCATCATCTTTCAAGACGATATTTTCGTGTTCACCAACGACAAGCGGGTGGTGCCGTTGTGCGAGAAGATCGTCGCCGCAAAAGCGTCGGGCGCGCTGCCCGCGCATCTGCAGTTCATCAGTACCAATCGCATCGACGCCATGACCCCCGAAAGGCTGCTCGCCATGCGCGAGGCGGGCTTTCGAGTGCTCGGCTTCGGTATCGAGAACTTCTCGCGCAACGTGTTGGAAGAATTCAACAAGAAACACATTTACCGGCACATAGAGCCGGTGCTCACCGAAGCGCTGCGTCTCGGCGTGACGCCGTTCCTCGATCTCATACTCACTTCCCCGCGCTCCCAACTGGCGGATCTCGCCGAGACGGTCACTCAGGCATACCGCTGGATACTCGCCGGCTGCGAAATCGGCATCTACCCGTACGTCATACCGTTCTCCGGAGCCGTCATGTCGAACGATCTGGAACTGCGACCGCAGACGATCTATGAAAAGAAGCAGATTGCGGGCACCACGGTCACCTGGCAGCAGGCCACGAAGATACTGCCGCTCGATACGCCGACCCGCGAGGCCATTTTGCTGATCGAGCGCAACTTCAAGCGCGAGATGGACAACGACAAGCAAAAGCACATGCCTTCGCGCACCCGCTCGCTGCTGTGGATTCGCCATGCGATTCCCGTGCTGCGCGCATTGGGCCATGAAATGCCTGACGAAACCAGCGTGGCCTTGCACATTCCCGGAATCCGGCTCGCGGTTCCCACCGAGTCATGCGCGGCACTCTAGAGCGCAGCATGGCAACGGCCGTCGTGCTGTTGATCAGCATTGGCGGGTGGATCATCGCCGCGGCTGCGGGGCTCCTCGATGACGCCTCGCGCGTATCGCTCTACTTCATCGCGAATCTGATCCTGATGTTCGACATGGTCGACCTGATGGCTCGTGTCTGGATCACCAGTCAGCTCAAATCGAGCGGGCCCGGACCCTCGATCGATCTGGGTCTGCAGGAAATCTCCCGGGCTGAGACCACCATCAGTCTGCGTCCCTACGCCATCATCGGTTCCGTGTATGAAGCCTCGGACGACATCGATCGATTCATCGAGGCGATGGAACCGTTTAAGGCAAGCGTCTGGTTGATCGATGACGGCTCGAGCGACGACACACTGCTGCGTCTTCGCCGTTCGGGTTGGAATTGCATCGCCGGCGGCACCAATCGCAACAAGCCGGGCGCTCTCTATCATCTGGTCAAGCTGCTGCCTGCGGAGATCGAGACCGTGTTGGTGGTGGATCCGGACGTGAAATGGAGTGCGATTGCCGCTTCGCAGATCGAAACGTTCGAGCGCGTCCTCAGCGACTTCCAGCGCTGTGGAGCGGCCGCTTTGTCGCCGCGCATCAGCTCCCATCAACCCGGCTGGCTGGAAGAATGCCAGGCTTTCGAATATGAACTGTCCTGTGGGCTCGGCCGTAAGAGCCTCGGCAACATGTGCACGAACTCGGGAGTGTCGGTGTACCGGCGGGCTGCGCTGCAAAACACGCTTGCCCGTCACACGTTGTCGGTCTATGCGGAGGATCTCGAGAACTCGCTCCTGCTGTTGGCCGACGGCGAACGGATTTATTACGACGACCGCTTGGCGTTCGACACCGATGCGAAAAGATCCTGGCTCGGCCTGTTTTCGCAGCGCGTGGGCTGGTCGTTCGGCGGTGCCAAAGTGTTCGCCGAGCGCATGCGACTCTTCGTGTCGATTTCGCGACGCAGCCCGCTCGGGGCGTACCAATACCTTTTTTATCTCGGTCTCAACGGCTACGTGATGCTGCCCATGAAGCTGGTCTCGATCGCCATTTTGGCGGCGAGCTTCGCGAACGGAATTGACGACCTTACGGGCGTCGACTTGTTTGCGGATCGGTCCTGGAACAATCCCATGCTGTTCGGGTTGTGGTACCTGAAAACGGTGGTGATGCTCGTCATCGCCTGCATCGCGGCGTTGCCGCGCGGCGAACGGATGCGTCATTTGCTGACCATCCCGTTCTATCCGTTCTATTCCCTGCTGCAATATCTGCCGATGTCCATCGGCGTCGCGAACCTGCTTACGTTGCGTGTTGCCGGCAGACGGCTCTACGTCGATCACTATGATTCCAATCCCACTTTGTACCGGCCTTCGGTGCCGGCGATAATCAGGAGTTAGTCCGATGGATACCACCCAATTCTGGGAAACGCGAGCCCGGCAATTTGCCGGCGCCGGCCAGGGCCTGCAGGCCATCTGTAGTTATGCCATGCCGGATTTCTACAACCGCGCCATCGACATGACTCAGCGGGCTGCCATGAAGGAGGTTCTCGCCTCGATTGCCCCGGGTCAGACCGTGCTCGATTACGGCTGTGGTGTGGGACGCTGGACGCGCGAGTTCGCCCGCCGCGGAGCCGCCGTCACGGCGCTCGATTTCAGCGCGACCATGCTGGCCGAGGCGAAATCGCGAACCGAAGCGGCCGGACTTGCCGGTCGCTGCCGGTTCCTACAAGCCGACGTCACCGCTCTGGAGACCGCGGAACGTTTCGACCTGATCGTCGGCGTCACCGTGCTGCAGCACGTGCTGGATGACGGACGCCTGGCGCAAACCATTGCCCGATTGGCACGTCATCTGTCCCCGCGCGGCCGACTCGTCATCGTCGAAGCCGCGCCCTCCCGCACGTATGGCGCCTGCGACACGGCGACTTTTCATGCGCGAACCCTCGCGAACTACGTCGATAACATCGAAGCGGCGGGTCTGACGGTCGTCCGCGTCCGCGGTGTCGATCCGACCCCCTTCAAATTGTGGTTGGTGCCCCGCTTCCGCACCTGGCCGAAACCGCTGGCGGTTGCCGCACTCGGGCTCGCCACGCTGATTTCCCTGCCCCTGGATTTGCTGGGCGCGCGGTATTTCGCTCGCTATTCCTGGCATAAGGTGATCGTCGCGGCGCCGATCGGTAGTCCGCCATGAATCGCTTCAATCGGGTGACGCTGTTCATCATCGCACTGCTCTTCGTTGCCGCGCTGTTTGCCGGTCACGGCCGTGCGCCGGCGGCGGGAACCGCCAAGCTCGGCGCGGTCGACTTCATCGTGTCGAACGCGGGCGACGCGGGACCGGGTACTTTGCGCGACGCCATCCTGGCCGCAGATCGCGTCTCCAACCGGGCCCGGGTACTCGTCAAGGTGAAGCAGGTCACGATCGAATCGGCATTGCCGGCGTTGGTCAATCCGCATGGTGTCAGCGTCGAAGCCGAGCCCGGTTTCGGGCTGATCGACGCGTCGCACCAGCTCAAGGGTGCGACGCTCCAGATCAATGGTCCCGCCTCGGTGCTGCGCGGCATCGGCATCACCCACGCTCGCGATTTCGGCATCGTGGTCAGTGCCCCCGGAGTCCAATTGGACTCGATCAGCATCGCCAATTCCCGCGTCGGTATCGTACTCGGTGAAGCCGCCAAGAACACCGGCATCCATACGTCGACGTTCGAGCACGACGAGACCGCGATCACGGCGGACGCGGGAGTTCGTGACGTGACCATCCTCAGCAGCATCTTTCGCAATAACACCAAGGCGGCGTTCTGGTTCGTCGGCGCAGTCGACAAGAAAGGCACCGCTGCACCGCGCAATGCGGCGGATGGCGAGACGGCGCCCGAGTGGGCGCGCATCGTCGATTCAGTGTTCGAAAAGAACGCCCAGGGCGTGGTGCTCGCCAACCGGCCCACGCTGATTCAAAAATGCCGTTTCTTCGGCAATCTGCAATCCGCCCTGCTGATCCTGGGCGGCTCGGCACGGGTGGAGGACAGCGAAATTCGCGCGACCGGCGGCAACGCGATCTCGGTCAGTTCCTCGAAACTGGTGGTGCTTGCGCGCAATACGCTGGACGGCAATCCAAGCACGGCGATCATGGTTCGCGACAGCCAGGTGACCATCGAGCACAACACCCTGCAAGGCAATGGTTTCGGCATCGTCGTGATCTCGAGCCAGAACTCCGACGGCACCATCGTGCGCGACAATCTGGTCACGAAGAGCACGGCGGATGCCGTGACGATCATCGGCGGCACGCCGCATCTTGCGCACAATCAAATACTTGAGAATCGCGGCGCGGGTTTTAGAATCCTCGATCTGGTGTCGACCGGGAGATCCCTCAAGGCAGCGCCCGTGCTCGACGCCAACGTCATGAAGAGCAACGGCATGGATATGCCGCCCGCCGCCGTCTACAAATTAGCGGGAACTCTTGCGCCGTGAACGCGTCGGCGGTGGTGGTTGAGAATCTCGAGGCGCTGCGCAGGCGCAAGGACATGTTCGACCACACGTGGACGCTGGCCATCGTCATGTCCGCGGCATCGGCCATCGTCTTCTGGTATTTCGGCCTTGGGCAGATCGAGATCAGCCCCATCATCTGGACGCTGGCATCGCTGGCTCTCGTCCAATTTCTCATCAATACGCGGACCCTGCGTTGCACCTCGGCGCGCCAGTTGCGCTCGTTGGCCAAGCTGTCGCAATTCGTCGGGATCGCCGCCATGGCGGTCGCGTGGCATTTGTTCGGCGGCATCCAGCAACCGACCTTTCCGCTCTTCATCTTGTTGCCGTTGTTCACCGGCGCGGTGATCCTCGATTTCTGGCAGCAACAAATGACGATGGTCATGTTCTTGCTCGTACTCGGCTCGGGGGTCCTGTTGTCCCCCGACACCAATTCGTTCATCGCGGAACGGTATGGTCTCGGCGTCTTCTCCACGAACGTCCTGCCCGCCTGGATTCCGCGCAGCCACCCGGTATTTCTCGACGTCAGCACGTCACCCACCTATAACTTGATGCTCACTGGTTCGCTCGCGCTGTTGGCGCTGGCGCTCAACGCCATCTCGCGCGCCATCGTTGCGATGTCCTTGCGGTCGGTGGGCCTCGTGGACGCGCTGCGCCAGGAGCTCGACGAAGCGCACCGTTTGAACACGTCGATGGTCGAGAACTCGCCGGCATCCGAGGTGTTGGTGGCGCAAGGTAGCGGACGAATCTTGCACGCGAGCGACCGCTTCGCACGGGCGTTCGGTTTGCAGGGGGGCGCCGCCGGCCAGTTCTTGCTCGACACCGTGGCGTTCGCTTATCCCATCGTCATCAAGCGCCTCATCACGACCGGCGGCGAGGAGATCCAGGGCGCCACGGTGCAGGGTCGCGACGTGGTGCTGCGGCTGCGCGCCGGTATCGTCGATTCCGGTGCGAACGGCACCGTGCGCCTGAGCTTGGAAGCGTGCGACGACATCTGCTGGCGGGGTGCTGCGGACGCGGTGGACCAACCGATATTCGCCGTGAATTCGCGGGGCAGGGTCATTTTCTTGAATCGATCCGCACTCGCCCTGTTCGGGCCGGGTGCCGACGGCTCGGAAGCCACCGATCTGTTCGACAAAGGCATCGGCGCGAACCGCTGGTGGGATATTGCGCCGCTCGAGACCACGAAGCGCGTGCTCAGAAAGGATCAGCGTTCCTATCTCGCGGCGATCCGACGCCGGCGAATTGCCGAAAGCATCGGCGAATTGGCATACATACAGCTCACCGAACGCGAGGTCGTCCGTGCGCTCGCAACATCTTAGAGCCCTGTCGGCGTGGGCGGTTCTGTTGCTGCGCATGCAAAGCGTACACGCGGACGATAGCGTGTTGAGCGATGTGTTCGGCATCCGGTTTCCCGGGGCCCAATATGCCTACGGGGGTTCGTTGTCGCTCAAGCACGTGACCAGCAGCGGGGGTGTCGTGGCCGGTTTCAGCGACACCCAATTTCCGGTGGGCTCTTTGGCGGTGGCGGACGTCGACGTCTATCGCCATGAAACCGAACACTTCTATTTCTCGGCAGGCGCCTCTCTCGGTGATGCGAATACCGGCTCGCACTCGGACATCCTTTACAAGGCCCGTCTCTCGGTGGATGCGCAAATCGATCCGCGCTGGCTGGTTCGAATGGGCGATCAATTCATCGATCTGAATGTCATCCACGGTCATCTGCTGACCGGCGGAGTCCAGTATCGTCCCACGCCGAAATGGGGTATCGACGTGTCGGGCGGTTATGGCCTGAGTGGCACGCTCGCCGACCGTTACGGTCAACTGGCGCTCAACTGGTACGGAACCGACCGCCTGTACGGCGGGGTCGTCATAGGCCGCACCGGCTACGATCCGGCCAACCTCGGTGAGGTCGCGGCGATTCGACGTCTCTTTCAAGTCTACGGGGGCGCCTCCATTCCCATCGCGCGCGGCAGCTTGACGCTCGGTTTCGACTCGCTGAGCCTGGACGGCGCCCCGCGCCAGACTTTGCGCATCGGCGTCGTCGAGCCGTTCAAATTGTGAAAGCGCGGCTGCACCGATTTTTGCCCTTCGCGCTCGGCGCCCTCATGACGCTGACTTTGACGGCTGTCTTGATGCGCTATCGCTACGAAGTCGAGATGGATCGCGAGACGGCGCGCGCGCACCGCATGCTGGATGACTTGGACGGCGTCATCGAGGAGGAATTCGCACGTGGCCAGCAAACCTTGGATGCCGACCTGCGCGACGCCGGCGACAAGCTCAGGCGGCACGCCACGGCTGCGGAAAACCCTTGGCACGGCTGGCGTACCGGTCCGCATGGCCTAGTCGCGTTGCGGGGCACCACCCTGCTCATCGAAGCACAGATCCTCGAGCGCGAGCTGAGCCATCGGCACGCGCCGGATCGAACGTTGATCTTGCTGGGTCCCTACGCCGCCGAGTCCGGCGATAACGCCGTGGCGATCGCCATGCCGGTGGCGGATGCCGACGGGACGCCGAGCTGGGCGGGCGAATCCATCCTCTTGAGCAATCTGCTGCCGCCCCGGCAGACCGATGACTTTCTGAAGCAGGGATTGCGCCTGCAACTGGTGAACGGCATCGACGGCACGGCGGTCTACCAGAACGAGGAAGGCGACGTGCTCGCGCCGGACACCGCTACCGTCCGATTCGCCTCGCTCGTGGTGCAACTACGCGCGGCTCCGCGCAATGGCTGGCACCTGCCGCTGCGCGCCTGGACGTCGTTGTTGTTCCTGTTGTTGGCCGTGTTTGCCTGGTTATCGTACGAGTTGCGCCGCGATCGAGAAATTCGCGACGCGGCCGAAGACCTCGCCGAAGCCGAGGCGCGACGCAAGAAAGTCAATGCGCTGTACGGCAAGGCCATCGAGAACGTGGCGTCGCTCGAAGCGCGCCTGCAAATCGTGAGCATGCACGACACCGTGACGGGCTTGGCGAATCGCAGTTCCCTGTTGCGCCGCATAGAAGTCGATTTGGACAGCATGCGTCAGGTGCCGAACGGCATGCTGGGGCTGCTCGCCATCGGTTTCGATCAGCTGCAGCACATCACCAATTCGTTCGGCGCCGAGTTTGCCTCGCGAGTGCTGGTGGTGGCCGCCGAGCGGGTCGAATTCGTCCTGCCTTCCAAGGACCTGCTGTACCGTATCGGCGATTTCCATCTCGCCGTGGTGCTGCCCGGTGCCGAATCGGGCACCAGTGCGAAGCTCGCCGCCAAGATCATCAAGGAAATCGAAGCGCCGATTTCCATGGACAGCCATACCTTCATGCTGCACCCGAGCATCGGCATTGCCGAGACCACGTCGGGATATCAGTACGTCGAAGCGCTGCTCGACCATGCCAACACGGCGCTGAGCGCGGTGCCGCGCGACGCGGAAGCCCGCTACTGCGTGTTCGATTCCGCCACGGCGAAGGAATCGGTGGGCCGACTGCAACTCGAGGTGGATTTGACGCGCGCGTTCGACGAACAGCAGTTCGAGCTCGAGTACGAGCCCATCGTGATGCCGGTGTCGAACGAGGTGGCGGGATTCGAAGCGTTGATTCGTTGGAACCATCCCACGGAGGGCAGAATTCCGCCGGGCAAGTTCGTGCATGTGGCCGTGCAGTCGGGTATGTCGCATCGCCTCAATCAATGGGTCATGCGTGAAGCGGCGCGCCAGGCCAGTGTGTGGCATCGGGCGGGATATCGCGACCTGTTCATCAATTTCAATTTGTCGGCCGAAGCGTTCTTGAAGAATTCGCTGGAGGCGGAAATCGGCGAACTGCTGGCGGAATTCGAATTGCCCGGCGCCTGTCTCGCGGTGGAGTTGACGGAGTCCACCTTGATCCAGGACTTGCGGTCGGCGGCAAGAACGCTGCAGCGTCTCAATGAACTCGGGATCCGGGCGTGGCTCGACGATTTTGGAACCGGCTATTCCTCGTTGAGCTACCTACGCCAGCTACCGCTCAAAGGCGTCAAGATCGACCGCTCCTTCGTCGAGCGCACCGTGCTGGATTCGCGCGACTTTGGTTTCGTCAAGTCGCTGATCGATCTGATCAGTTATCTCGGCATGCAGTCCATAGCGGAAGGTATCGAGACGCAGGGTCAGTATGAACTGTTGAGCATGACGACTTGCGACCTGTACCAGGGCTACCATTTCGCACGCAGCATGTCCGCCGAAACCGCCGAGCGCTGGATGCAATCCGCGGGTGGTGTCGTGAAGCGCAGCAGGACGGCATGATCGCATACATCCTCTGCGGGATCCTCGTGGCCGTCGCCGCAGCGGCGCTCGTCGTGCTGGGCCGCGCGCATCGGCGGCTGCGCGCGGAACATGACGGGCTGCGGGCGCAGTTGGTTGAACTCGAGGAGCGCCACGCCCACAACGTTCAGGTGGAAGGGCGCTACCGCAGTCTTTTCAATACCGTTCCCGTGGCCATCGTCACCTCGCGCATCGACGGCTCGCTCATCGACATCAATCTGGCCGCCATGGCGGTTTTCGGCTACGAGCTGCGCGACGAGGCCATGACGCTCAACATGCGCAGCATGTACGTCAACCCGGCGGAGCGGGATCGACGCGTCGCCGCCACCGTGGCGGACCCGACGCTCAAGCCGGCCGAATATCGGATGCGGCACAAGAACGGCACGACTTTTCCGGCGCTGGTGCAGCTGCGCGTCATGAAGAACGAACGCGACGAGCCGGACCGCATCCAGACGTTCGTCACCGATCTGAGCGAATACAAACGGCTCGAAGAGGATCGCCAGTCGATGGAACAGGATCAGCGCATCTCGGCGCGCCTGAAATCGGTGGGTGCCCTCGCCGCCGGCATCGCCCATGAGATCAATACGCCCATGCAGTTCGTCTCGGACAGCGTGTACTTCCTCAAGATGGCCGTGACGGAGCTCGACGTGTTTTGGCCGGAGCTGACGCTGCTCGCCAAGGAATCGAACGTGGCCGACGACTCGTCGGCCACGATCAAGAGAATCGGTGCAGCCATGTCGCAGATCGACGTGGAGCAGCTGGTGATGGATGCGAATCAGTCGGCCGAGCGCGCGTTGGACGGGATCCGCCGTGTGACGAAAATCATCCGTGCCATGCGCGAGTTCGCCCATCCCGACAACGGCGAACACACCAAAGTCGACATCAACAACGCCATCGAAACCACGCTTACGGTTTGTAAGAACGTGTACAAGGAAATTGCCGACGTCGAAACGGATTTCGGGGCGCTGCCGCCGGTCATGTGCCAGTACGGCGAGGTGAACCAAGTGTTGCTCAACATCATCGTCAACGCGGCGCATGCCATCGAATCGCAGAATCCCGACGGGGTGAAGGGTTTGATCCGCATCAGCACCGCGACCGAGGATGCCTATGCGGTGATTCGGATCCAGGACAACGGCACCGGAATTCCGGAAAGCGTGAAGGCCCGTATCTTCGATCCTTTCTTCACCACCAAGGAGGTCGGCAAGGGCACGGGGCAGGGACTTGCGATCGTGCAATCGGTGATCGTGGCGCGGCATCACGGGCGCATCACGGTGGATAGCGAAGTGGGCAAGGGCACGACGTTCATCTTGCGCCTGCCCATCGAGACTCGAGCATCCGAACAGAAGGAAGTCGTCAGTGAACAAGAAGCTTGATGTGTTGTGCGTCGACGATGAGCCGCAGGTGCTGGAAGGGCTCCGGCTGCATCTAAAACAGCGCTACACGGTGCATCTTGCCGGCAGCGGCACGCAGGGCTTGGAAATTCTGCGCGACACCAAGACGATCGCGGTGATCCTCTCGGATATGCGGATGCCGGTGATGGACGGTGCGAAATTTTTGAACGCCGCACGCACCGCCGCGCCGGATTCGGTGCGCATGTTGCTCACGGGCTATACGGACATGCAATCGGCCATATCGGCGGTCAACGAAGGCCAGATTTTCCGCTTCATTTCCAAGCCCTGTCCGCCCGATCAACTGCTGAGTGCTTTCGCGGCGGCGGTGGTGCAGCACGAATTGATCGTCACCGAAAAAGTCCTGCTGCAGGAAACTCTGCTCGGGTGCGTCGAGTCCATGGTCAAGGTGCTGTCGGTCACCAAGCCCACCGCCTTCGGGCGGGCCTTGCGCTTGCGTTCCAAAGTACGCTCGTGCGTTCAGTTCCTCCTCTGGAACGATCAATGGCAGATCGAAGCCGCCGCCGTGTTGTCTCAATTGGGCAGCGTGACGTTGTCGGACGAGACGCTCATGAAGCTGAACGAAGGCGAACCGCTGGATGCGGCGGACCGCCGCGAACTGGCCGTCAGCATCGAGACGTCCACGAAGATGCTGGATACGATCCCCCGTTTGGAACCGGTGATCGAGATTCTGACGCACGTGAGCGTGAGTTCGACCGGCGATTCCGCGCCGGGAGCCGCGCCGCCGGGCGCCCGATTGCTGCGCATCGTGCTGGAATGGGATGCCCTGGAAGCCCAGGGCTATACGCAAGCGCAGGCGTTCGACAAACTGCGCCAAGCGGGCGAAAGCTACGACGCGGAGCTTCTCGGCAAGCTCGAAGCGATGATCCCGGTTGCCGACGCCAAGAATTCCGCCATAGAAGCGGCGCCCCGGGATCTGGTGGTGGGCATGGTTCTCGCCGAGGATCTGATCCGTAAAAATGGTGTCGTGATCTTACCGCGCGGCTTCGAGATCGATCGCGGACTGCTCGAACACATCCATTCCTTCGTCGATGAACTCAAGGAGGGGCCCGTGAGGGTGTTTGCGCATTCGTGATGCGGCAGGGTTGGCTGCCGCCCGGCAAGACCGGCGCGGTCTGCGTCAGTGTCGACGACATTCATCCGGGAACCTCGCAGGATTGCTACGAGGCCGGCGGTGATCTGAACCGTGGCGCACTCGGTAAGCTCGAGCATTTGCAGCGCCGTCATCCGGAACTGAAGGTCTCGTTGTGCGTGACGCCCGACTGGCGCCTCAAATCGCTGGTGCCGGACACGCAGGTTCTGCGGCGCATTCCGTGGCTGCGCCGGCGAGTTCATTGGACTCGCCTGCATCGGCCGGGACACTTTCGCCTCGATCGTTTTCCGGCGCTGGTTGCCTATTTGAACGGTCTCGAGCGCTGCGAGGTGTTGTTGCACGGGTTGACCCACAGTCATCGTGGTCCACGCTTCGCCGTCGAGTTTCAGGACGAGACCGCGGAGCAATGCACGGTAGCCGTCGAACGCGGTCTGGATATCTTCACCGCCGCGCGGATCGATTTCGTGCGCGGGTACGTGCCGCCGGCCTGGAACGCGCCGCAGCCGCTGATAAGCGCTCTGGGACGCTGCGGCTTCCGGTTCCTTTGTTCGGCTCGCGATCTGCAGACCGCCGTGGCCCCGCACGCGCTCACCGCCATGAGCGGTCTGCTCGGCGTTTCGCTCATTTATCCGCAGTTCGTCGGCCATGACCACATCGTGCATATGAGCTGTAATTTTCAGGCGACGTCCCCTCTCGAGCGTGCATTCGACATCCTGAATCTGGGCGGGCTGCTGCACGTCAAAGCGCATGTCTTCAAGGCAGGCGGCGGCCACGTCATGCGCGACGGTCTCGACGATGAGTATTGCGCCTACCTCGACGTCTTGTTCGAACACATCAAAACGCGTTTCGGTGACGGCATCTGGTGGCCGCATTTATCGGAGGTGGCGGAGCGAGTCCGCCTTGCCGCATGATCGCCACGCAGTTGAATCCTGTGTGGCTCGACGCCGATGCCTATGTCGATTTCTTGAACCGCGGCTTTCCGGGACAGTGGAACCGAGCGGCGTTCGATTTTTATCTGCGCCGCAGCTTTCAGGGCATGCCCACCGACATCGGCGTGCGTGCCGACGGCGAGAGGATCTTGGCAGGCGTGTCGTACTGTTATCGGCAGCTGCGCTGGGGGGATGCCGAGCCGGTGACGGTCTGCGTGATGAGCGCCGGAACGACGCTTCGAGCCGAACGCGGCCGCGGGCACTATGTCGAACTGTTGCATACCGGCATCGAACTGGCCCGGCAGCGCGGCTGCGCCGCCATACTCGGCTTCGTTACGCGCGACAATGCCAGCGGTCGTGGATTGACGCGACTCGGCGCGTTTTCCATACCGAG
>CAZZXZ010000018.1:0-35894 GCA_964658135.1 uncultured Acetobacteraceae bacterium
CACCGCCCGAAAGAACCCCTAAATTGGCACGGCCGCCGATCACCGCAATGCGCTGCGCGGCGCGCGTCAGCGGCAGCAATCCTGCAGCGTTTTTTAGCAGGACGATGCCCTTTTGCGCAATTTCGAGCGCCACCGCACCGTGACCCACATAATCGATGGGGGCGGCGACCGGTGGGTGATCGACGATGCCGACGGCAAACATCGAGCGCAGGATCCGTCGCGCCATCGCGTCGATGCGAGCGGCCGGCACGCTGCCGTCGGCCACCGCCCTGCGCAAGGGTAGGTCGAAGAAAACCTCGGGATCCATACGCTGTCCCGATTCCTGATCCAAGCCGTTAACCGCATCCGCAGTGCCGTGCACGGCTCCCCAATCCGACATCACCCAGCCGGGGTAGCGCCAATCTTGCTTGAGCACGTCGGTCAGCAGCCACCGGTTGCCGCACGCATAGTCGCCGTTGACTCGATTGTAGGCGCACATGACGGCACCGGGCCGGCCGTCTTCGATGGCGATTTCGAACGCCAACAAATCGGATTCGCGCAGCGCCGCCCGCTCCGCACGCGCATCGAGTAACGTACGGTTCGTTTCGTTGGCATTCAGCACCAAATGCTTGACCGTGGAGATGACGTGTTGATCCTGGATGCCACGAGTGGCCGCCCCGGCCATGAGACCGGCGAGCCAGGGATCCTCGCCGAGATACTCGAAATTTCGACCGTTGCGAGGATCGCGCACGAGATTCATACCGCCGGCCAGCAACACGTTGAAGCCCTTCGCATGAGCCTCGCCGCCGATCAGGGCGCCGGCCCGATAGGCCAGCGTCGGGTCGAAGGTCGCCGCCAGCGCGAGACCGGCCGGCAACGCGGTGGCCGTATCACCGGGTCGCACGCCATTCGGGTTGGCGACGCCTAAACTGGCATCCGTTTCAAAGAGCGCCGGAATGCCGAGCCGCGGCACACCGCGCACGTAACCTGCCGAGGCGATGGCGCCGGCCGGGATGTCCTCCCGCACCCCATCGCGGTTCGTGTATGGCAACGCCACGATGCCATGCAGTAAGCCGATTTTCTCATCGAAACTCATGGCGGCGAGCGCGAGCGCGGCACGTTCGTCGGGCGACCGGTGCGAGTCGAACCATGGACGGTTTACCGCCATCGGCGCCGATGCCGATGCCGCCGCCGTCAGAGCGATTACCGCCGCGACGGCCCGGCACAGCCATGCTTGCTTCAGCCGAACGGGTTCTCGCGGATGATGGTCTGGTCGCGATCGGGGCCGGTGGAAATGATATCGATCGGCACGCCGACGAGCGTTTGTAGCCGTTCGAGGTAACGGCGGGCATTGATCGGCAGCCCTTCGTACGTCGTGATTCCCACCGTGCTGTCTTTCCATCCGGGGAGTTCCTCGTAAACCGCCTCGCAGTCGCCGAAATGTTCGGACAGCAGCGGCGGTGTCGACACCGTACGGCCGTCGACCCGATAACCCACGCAAACGCTGATGGTGTCCAACCCATCCAGCACGTCGAGTTTGGTGACGCACAACGAGGAGCAGCTGCTGTGCACGATGGCGCGTCGTAACGCCACCGCATCGAACCAACCACAGCGTCGACGGCGACCCGTGACCGAACCGAATTCGCGACCCACGCGCGATAGATGCTCGCCGCACTCGTCGAACAATTCGGTGGGGAAAGGACCCGCACCGACGCGCGTCGCGTACGCCTTCACGATGCCCAGCACGGCGTTCAAGCGGCGCGGCCCGAGTCCCGTTCCCGCCGCGGCGCCCCCCGCCGTGGTCGTCGACGACGTCACATAAGGATAGGTACCGAGATCTACGTCCAGCAT
The DNA here is from genome assembly GCA_964658135.1 of uncultured Acetobacteraceae bacterium. GTDB lineage: Bacteria > Pseudomonadota > Gammaproteobacteria > Steroidobacterales > Steroidobacteraceae > Bog-1198. Next base: position 1,831 of record CAZZXZ010000018.1, read on the forward strand.
CGCGCCCTGTGCACCTTCGAACAAGACGTTGCCGCCGTCGATGCTCATTTGTTCGAGAATCCCGGTGACGTCGGCGACCAGCGGCTGCAGACGTTCGCCGAGCTCCAGATTCGATTCGAGCACCTGTTGAAAATCGACGGGCGCGGCGTTGTAATAGCGCTGCAGGATGAAGTTGTGGTAGTCCAAAATCTCGCCGAGCTTCGCGGCGAAACGTTCGCGGTGGAATAGATCGGCGACACGCAGCGCGCGCCGCGCCACCTTATCCTCATAGGCCGGACCGATACCTCGGCGCGTGGTACCGATGGCATTCGCCCCTTGAGCTTTTTCGCGGGCCTGATCGAGCGCCACGTGCGACGCCAGTATCAACGGACACGCCGGGCTGATCTTCAGACGTTCGAAGACCGGGATGCCTTCCGCAATCAGACCGTCAGCCTCCTTGAAAAACGCTTCGAGCGACAGCACCACGCCGTTACCGATGAGACAGTGCACGTGCGCATGCAGGATCCCGGACGGGATGAGGGACAAAATGGTCTTCTTGCCGCCGATGACCAACGTATGCCCTGCGTTGTGGCCGCCCTGGAAGCGCACCACGGCCTGCACCCGGTCGGTCAGTAGATCGACGACCTTACCCTTGCCTTCATCGCCCCATTGCAAGCCGATGACGACGAGATTTTTACCCATTGCGCGCCATCCATAGCAAGGCGATACCCGCCACCATGCTGATCAGCCCGCCCCAGCGTAGCTGCCGCACGTCGGTCTGCGCCAATTTCGCCATCAAACGCTGGGCCGCGCTGGGATTCAAAAACGGCAATATCCCTTCCAGCACCAAGTACAGCGCGAAAGCTCCGCCAAGATAACGTGCCAATTCGCTCCAACCGATATCCATGGTCTACTCTCGAATCAGCGCGGCGCTTGCGGCTGCTTGAAGTATTTGAAGTAGGCGCTGTCCGGCGCGATGACCAGCACATCGCCTTGCGTGCCGATGGCCTCGCGGTAGGACTGCATGCTGCGGTAGAAACTGTAGAACTCCGCATTCTTCGAATACGATTTGGCGTAGACCTCGCTCGCCGACGCATCGCCCTGGCCACGGATTTGCGCCGCTTGGCGCGCCGCATCCGCCAGCACCTCGGTTTGCTGCTTGTTGGCTTCGGCGCGTGTTCGCTCCGATGTCTCGATGCCTTCGGCCCGCAATTTGGCCGCCTGCGCCTTGAAGGTCGCGCGCATGCGATCGAAGACCGAGTCGCGGACCTGTTGCGGCAGGTCGATCTTGGTGATGCGCACGTCGACGAGTTGGACACCCAACTGCTCGGCGGCGGGACGCGCGTTCTTCATCATGGCGTCAGTAAATTCGGTGCGATCCGCCGTGATGACCTGTTGCAAGGAGCGCTGCGTGACGACGCTTTTGATGCTGTCTTTGATGGTCTCGCCGAGCCGCGCGTTCGCTACTTCCTCGGTACCGCCGGTCGCCTCGTAAAAACGCCGTAGATTGCTGATCCGCCACTTCACGTAGAAATCGACGTTCAGCTGTTCCTGCTCACGGGTCAGAAAACGCTCCGCCGGATACAGCTGAGTGATGATGCGTCGATCGAACAACGCCACCTCTTCCACCACCGGGATACGAAAGTGCAAGCCGGGAGCGAAGTTCGCATCGACGATGTTGCCGCCGATGGACTTGATGGCAAGCTGCCCTTCGCTCACGGTAAATACGCTGGCTCGCACCACCAGTATCGCGACCACCAATCCCAACATGAGATACAGGATACGGTTCTGCATCAGCGCACTCCCCGCGCGCGCGCAGGATCTTCGACGGGCGTCACCTGAACTTCCGGGATGCGTGCCGGCGCCACGGTCATCGTGTCGTTCGGCATCGAAATCGACTGCGGCCCCGGCGAGATCAATTTATCGAGCGGCAGATACATCATGCTGTTGCCGTTCTTGGTATCGACGATCACCTTGCGGGCGTTCTTGTAGACGTTGCCCATGGTGTCGAGATACATGCGCTCGCGCGTGACGGCGGGAGAGTGCTCGTATTGCTCCAACACATCGTCGAAGCGCGCCGTTTCACCCTGCGCCAAGGCCAGCACCTGCAGCTGGTACGCCTCCGCGTCCTGAACGACCTTGGCGGCCTCGCCGCGCGCGCGCGGCAGCACATCGTTGCGATACAGCTCGGCTTCCTGTTGATAACGCTGCCGGTCCTTGTCGGCCTTGATCGCGTCACGTTGCGCGTCCTGGACCGCCTCGGGTACGTTCACGTCGGTGAGATTGACGCTGAGAATATGGATGCCCATGTCGTACGCATCGAGCGTGCGTTGTAACAGCACGCGTGCGCGATCCGTGATCGAGGGATCGAATGCCAGTGCCTTGTCGAGCGATGCCTGGCCGACCGCCTCACGCATCGCGCTTTCGCTGACTTGATTCAACGTTTCCTCGACATCGCGAACTTTGAACAACAATTTGAGCGGATCGGGCTGCGTATATTGCACGGCTGATTTCACTTCCACCAAATTCGTGTCGGCGGTGAGCATGCTGGCATCGTCGGTGACGCTGTACTGCCGCGAGACGTTGACGATGATCCGTCGTTCGATGGGCCACGGCAGATGCCAGTTGTACCCAGGACCCGTGGTTTGTTCGTATTTGCCGAAACGCAAAATCACGGCGCGCTCTTGGGCATCCACCCGGTAGACGCCGCTGCCGATCCACACCACACCGATGAGCACCAAGGCGCTGCCGAGGCCTCTACCCAAATTCGCCGTATTTTGACCGCCGCCGCCGCCGCCGCCGCGCCCGAACAGCGCCGCTAACCGACGCTGAAAATTGCGCAGCACATCGTCCAAATCGTTTTGCGACTGTTGCGGGCGATTCCACGGATTGCGTTTCTCGCCGCCAGGTTCGTTCCAAGCCATGCGTAATGCCTGATATGAGTTAGAGATTGATTATTCGTAGGTGAGCAGCCGCGCATTCTAGCAGCCGGCGACGGGACGCTCACAACTTAGCTATGCAACGCGCTGTTCGCGTTTCTGGCTATTATCCACCAAGTCGATGCCGATACCGCCGCGTAATTTGTCGAGTTCCGCCACCTCGAGTTCGACGTCCAACTCCCAGCTGCCGTCGTCCTGCTGGCGTTCCGCGCGGATGGCATTGCGACGATACAGATCGGACCTGACAGCCGCGCTCGTCAATGCCACGTGCAGGGTACGGCGTATGCGATTGGGACGCACGGCGTGCGCGACCGCATGACGCAAATCCTCAAGCCCGGCACCCGTTACGGCGGAAACCCAGGCCTGCGACGCCACCCCGTCGGCGCCCCGCACGATGCGCGCCGCTTCGCTGCCGAGATCGATCTTGTTGAACACCAACAATTCGCGCAAATCGCCGGCACCGATACTCTTCAATACCTCGCGCACCTGTTCGATGCGCTCGTCGCGCAGCGGATCGCCGGCATCCACGACGTGCAGCAGTAAATCCGCCTCCCGCGCCTCCTGCAGAGTGGAGCGAAACGCGGCAACCAGTTCGTGTGGCAATGCCCGTACGAAACCCACCGTGTCGGCCAAAACCACTTCACCCACGCCGGCGAGCTTGACCTGCCGTACCGTCGGATCCAGGGTGGCGAACAGTTGGTCTGCCACGTAGCTGGCCGAACCGGTCAGCGTATTGAACAAGGTGGATTTTCCCGCATTCGTATAACCCACCAAGGCCACCGTGGGCACCGGGACCTCCCGGCGCACGTGCCGGCTGGTGTCGCGCTGACGCGCCAATTTTTCCAGGCGCATCTTCAACGTGCGAATACGCTTGGCAATCAGTCGGCGGTCGGTTTCCAGCTGAGTCTCGCCCGGTCCCCGCAAGCCGATGCCGCCTTTTTGCCGCTCGAGATGGGTCCAGCCGCGGACCAGCCGGCTCGCCAAATGAGACAGTTGGGCGAGTTCCACCTGAAGCTTGCCTTCGAAACTACGCGCCCGCTGGGCGAAGATGTCCAAAATCAAACCGTTGCGATCCAGGACGCGACGATTAGTGAGTTTCTCGAGGTTGCGCTCCTGGCTCGGCGTGAGCGTCTGATCGACGAGCACCACATCGGCTTCATGGGCTTCGGCGCAGACGCGAATTTCCTCCGCTTTACCCGAACCCACAAAATACTTCGGATCCGGCCGCGCACGCGATGCCGTCACGAGCGCAACCCCCACCGTGCCTGCAGAAGTAGCCAACGCTTTGAATTCGGCCGTGTCGTACGGATCGACGGGATGTCCGATCCCTACGCCCACCAGGACGGCGCGCTCGCCCCCCCGAGGTCGCTCAAACAGTTGCAGAGCGCCGCCTCATTCGACGATGGCCGGTTCCGTCACTTCGCCATCCTCACCGGTGGGCAAACGCACGTTGCGCGCCGGCACGACCGTCGATATGGCGTGTTTGTAAACCATCTGACTCACGCTGTTGCGGAGCAAAACGACGAACTGATCGAAGGAGTCGATCTGACCCTGCAGTTTGATGCCGTTGACGAGATAAATTGAGACGGGCACACGTTCTTTGCGCAGGGCATTTAAGAAGGGGTCCTGCAGTGACTGGCCACGGGCCATGGGAGAGCTCCTTGTTTTTAGTGTCGATTGCATTGCCCAGTCACTTCCATGCGGCAAAAGGCAGATACGGGAAGAATGCTAGCACAGCGAGCGCTGACGGCGTTAAACCTATAAGCACTGGGAAAATCCGCTTTCAGACATTGCGTTGATGACCCCCAATATTGCATCGGATTGCGAAGAATCAACCCATTCGACCCGCGATCTTGCGCGAAGCCACGTGTATTGCCGCTTCGCCAGCTGCCGGGTCGCCACGATGGCGAGATCGATCGCGTCATTCAATGAGCACTGGCCGGCCAGATATCGCCATACCTGCCGATATCCGACCGCGCGCATCGACGGATGTTCCGCATCGAGGTCTTTTCTTTCGCGCAGGCGCGCCACCTCGGCGACGAAGCCGGCCGCCAGCATGCCGCGCAGGCGCGCGTCGATGCGCGCGTGCAGAACGGCACGATCGACGGGGGCCACGGCGAACTCAGCCACCTCGACATCCGCCAGCAGGGACGTGCGCACCTTTTGCAGGCGCGAAATGGGCTCACCCGTCACTCGATAGACCTCGAGCGCTCGTTGAATCCGCTGCGCGTCGTTGCCGTGAATGCGGGCTGCCGCCTCAGGATCGACCCGCGCCAGCTCCGCATGGAGCGCCGACCAGCCGAACGTAGCCGCGCGGGCATCGATCTCGGCGCGAATGTTTGCATCGCGTTCCGGCAGCGCGGCGATTCCCGCCGACAGGGCATTGAAATACAGCATGGTGCCGCCGACGAACAAGGGGTGGCGGCCGCGGTTCCAGATATCTCGCATCGCGGCTGCGGCGTCCGAGACGAATTCCCCGGCCGAGTAATTCGTCGCAGGATCGCGAATGTCGATCAAGTGATGGGGAATGATCCGGCGGAGTTCCGCGCTCGGTTTGGCCGTGCCGATGTCCATGCCGCGGTACACGAGTGCCGAGTCGACGCTCACAATCTCGACAGGCAACCGCCGCGTGAGTTCGATGGCCAGATCGGATTTGCCGCCCGCCGTCGGACCCATCAAAAACACCGCTCGCCGCGCTCGCGGCGCCTCGCCGGCCGCCGCCGCCATCAGCGTCCACGCATGAACAGCCGGTCCAGATCGGCAAGCGACAGTCGAACCCAGGTCGGTCGCCCGTGATTGCACTGATCCGCGCGCTCCGTGTGCTCCATGTCGCGCAGCAGCGCGTTCATTTCGGGCAGCGTCAAATGACGCTGCGCCCGGACCGCGGCATGGCAAGCCATGGTACCGAGCAGGTGATTGATCGACTCCTCCACGCGCCGCGAATGCCCCGTCTCGACGAGGTCTGACAACACGTCGCGCACGATGCTCGCCGGGTCGCGCCCCGCCAGCAGGCTCGGTACGGCGCGCAACGCGAGTTGATCCGGGGCAAGACGCGTGACCAGAAATCCCAGCGCGGAAAATTCCGCCGCGTGAGTGTCCGCGGCCTCGGCCTGGGCCGGCGACACGTGTAAAGTCTCGGGAACCAACAGCTGCTGCTGCGCCGTCTCTCCGGCAAGCAATTTCTTCATGCCCTCGTACATCACGCGCTCATGCGCCGCGTGCGTATCCACCAACACCATGCCATCGGCCGTCTGCGCGAGAATATAGACATCATGCAGCTGCGCGATGGCGTAGCCCAAAGGCGCGGCACTCGCCGCGGCGGGCTCCTCCGCCACGGCATTCTCCAAAAAACTGCGATACGCATCGGCGCGCACCGCGGGGGCCTGCCATTCGGGCAGTAAGAAGCGTGCCTGGGTGGGTGCGGCCAAATGCGTAAAGGCGGCGCTATTCGTCAGCCAATCCGCCGGTGCGCTGCCCGCCGATTCGTTCGTCGGCCGGGTCGCGGCAAGCGCCCGCTCCACGCTGCGAAAAAGAAACTCGTGAATGCCGCGCGGTTCGCGAAAGCGCACCTCCAGCTTCTGCGGATGCGCATTGACGTCGACGAGCGTCGGGTTCAATTCCAGATACAACAAGTATGCCGCGTAACGCCCGTTGAACAGGACGTCCTGATAGGCCAGACGCGCGGCGCCGGCGACCAATTTGTCACGTACGAACCGTCCGTTCAGAAAGGCAAATTGCAGATCGGCCTGACTGCGCGAAAAAGTCGGCAGCGCCAACCAGCCGGAGAGACGGAAGATCTCCGTGTCGTGCTTAAGTTCGATGACGTGCGCCGCAAAGTCGGGGCCGCAGACCAAGGCCACCCGCGCAAGTCGTTCCGCCGGCGAACTCGCGGGCGGCAGCGTCCAGATCGCCTTGCCATTGTGCGTCAGGCCGAATCCCACCTCGAAACACGACAAAGCCAGACGCTCCAGCATCCGTAACACATGCTGAAATTCCGTCGCCTCGGTGCGTAAGAATTTACGCCGAGCAGGCACGTTGAAAAAAAGATCGCGCACCTCGACGCTGGTGCCCGGCGGATGCGATGCCGGGGTCGGCGTCGTCACGATCCCGTCGCGAGCCACCACGGCCCACGCATGCGGCGCCTCGAGAGCTCGAGAAACCAACGATAAACGCGACACCGAGGCGATGCTCGGCAAGGCCTCGCCGCGAAAACCGAGGGTGGCGATGCGCTCGAGGTCATCGAGGCTGGCTATCTTGCTGGTCGCATGCCGCGCGAGCGCCATACCGATTTCATGCGGCGCAATGCCGATCCCGTCGTCGCGCACGCGCACCATGCCGATGCCGCCGTGCTCGATTTCAACCTCGATGCGACGGCTGCCCGCGTCGAGCGCATTCTCGACCAACTCCTTGACCACCGAGGCGGGCCGCTCGATCACCTCGCCGGCGGCAATCTGGTTGATGAGCTCGTCGGCTAAAACTTGAATGGACAATGGGCCACCTCGCGAATCGTCTATGTTCGCACTAGCCGCCCGTGTCGCCAACCGCCGTGGCCATGACCGGCCGGGTCGATACCGATCGACTCGCGCCCTCGCCCGCGAGTTCCGCGATGCGCGTGCCGGCCGGCGGGTCGGCATAAAAATAGGCGCGCACGCCTTGATGAATCGCACCGGCCAGCATGGCCTGATGCGCGGCACCGCGCAGCCGCTGCTCCTCCTGCGGGTTCGAGATATAGGCGGTTTCGACCAACATGGACGGGATATCGGGCGACTTCAGCACGACGAAGCGGGCCTGCTGCACCTGCGGCTTGCGAATCTCGCCGACTCGATTCAATTGTTTCAGTACCTGCCCGGCAGCCGCCTCGCTTGCGCTCAGCGCCGCCGACTGCGACAGATCGAGCAGCACGGACGCCAACACGTCACCCTTGTCGTCGAGCGAGACTCCGCCGATCAAATCGGCGGCGTTTTCGCGCTCCGCGAGCCAGCGCGATGCCTCGTCGGTGGCACCGCGTTGCGAGAGGATGTAGACCGATGAACCATCGACACTGCGGTCGCGAATCGAGTCGGCATGAATCGACACGAACAAATCGGCCTGCTGGGCGCGGGCTCGTCTCATCCGGTCGCGCAGCGGCACGAAGTAATCGCCGTCCCGCGTCAACACAGCCTTCATGCCGGGCTCGCCGTCGACCCGCTGCGCCAACGCACGAGCGATCGCGAGCACCACGTCTTTCTCTTGTGTGCCATTTTTACCGATGGCGCCCGGATCCTCGCCGCCGTGCCCCGCATCGACGGCGATGATGAGATCCCGAGCGGCGGGCCGGGCGTGTTCCGCCTTGACGACCGCGTAGGCGCCGGCGGGCTGTACGCGGCGAATCTCGCCGGCGGACAACGCGGCGAGTTCGATGACCAAGCGATAACCCTCGCGCCGGCTCGGCGCGGCGAGAAAGCTCTTTGCACGTATCGGCCGCACCAAGTCGAACACGACGCGTAATTTACCCGCCGATCCCATCGACATCCTGACCTGGTCGAAAACGCCCCCGGCCGCAGGGACCGCACGCAACCCTCGTGCCAACCGTACGTCGGCGACATCCAGCACCAGCCGGTCTGGATTCTTGATGACCGCGATGTGATGCGCCACGCGGCCGGACACGTCGAACTCCACACGAGCCGAGGACTGCGGACCCGAGACGACCCGCACGGCACGGACGTCCACGGCGTGCGAGGCGTGGCCCGACGCGGGGGCTATGCCGAGAATGGCAAGCAGCGCCAAGACGCCGAAAAGGGACGGTCGGGAAAACATTAGGTAATAAGTAAACCCCTAGTATACTTTTTTTTCAAGTTAAATTAGAGACATAGCGCTTTAAGCTATCATCATGCACTAAGGATCGCAGCCACTCCATCCCGCGCTCGGTGCGGCCGAGGGCACGACATTCGCGCGAAGTCGCTGCTGGGGATTCCTCGTCCCGGTAAGTAAAGATGAGCTCGAGATCCGCAGGCGGCAACGCCGAGCCGCCTTTTTCCGGCCATTCCACCAACAGCAGACATCGGTCGGCCAAATAATCGGCAAGGCCGAGCTCGCGGACGTCGTCAGGGCCGCTCAAACGGTACAGATCGACGTGTAAACACGTGAGCGACTCGAGCGGATAGGATTCGATCAAGGTGTACGTGGGGCTGCGGATCAGACCCAGAACGCCGAGCGTGCTAAGCAGGCTCCTCGCACAGGTGGTTTTACCGGCGCCCAACTCGCCTCGCAAATACACCACCGCGCTGCCGGGCGCGGCGCCGCGGTAAGCTCTGGCAAGCGCCGCCCCGAGTGCGTCGGTGCCTGCGGCATCGCTTAACGTAAGGTCGAGAAGAGCTGCGGGCATGCCATCATCATACGTTTACCACCATGATACGTTTAACAGGGCCAGCAAAGATGTCGCCTAGTTTTCTCGCTGATCCGCACGCCCTCGTCGCCGACATCAAACGTTGGGGTACCCGTTTGGGTTTCACGCGGCTGGGCGTGGCCACCATCGATCTGGCGGCCGACGAGGCGCGTTTTCTCGATTGGCTCGCTCTGGGTTTCAACGGCGACATGGACTACATGGCACGCCACGGCACGAAACGTTCGCGTCCCGGCGAACTGCTGCCCGGCACGGTCAGTTGCATCAGTGCCCGAATGGACTATTGGCCTGCCGCGGCGGCCGATGCGACTGCGACCCTCGCCGATGGTCGACTGGGTTACGTGTCGCGCTACGCCCTCGGCCGCGATTACCACAGACTCATGCGCACGCGTTTGCAGAAGCTCTGCGATCGCATCGTCGGCGCCATCGGGCCTTTCGGCCATCGAGCTTTTGCCGACAGCGCCCCCGTCCTGGAAAAGGCGCTGGCGCGCAATGCCGGATTGGGTTGGATAGGCAAACATACCAATCTGATCGACAACCAGGCAGGGTCGTATTTTTTCCTGGGCGAAGTGTACGTCGACCTCGAACTGCCGCCGGACGCGGCGAGCAGCGCGCATTGCGGCACCTGCAACGCCTGCATTCCCGCCTGCCCCACCGGCGCCATCGTCGCACCCTACCGTCTCGATGCCCGCCGCTGCATCTCCTATCTCACCATCGAACTGAAGGGCGCCATCCCGCTCGAGTTTCGGCGCGCCATCGGCAACCGGATCTACGGCTGCGACGACTGCCAGCTCGCATGTCCCTGGAACAAGTTCGCGCGCGGCAGCGGCGAGCCGGACTTCGCCGTGCGACACGGTCTGGACCATGCTGCACTCGTCGCCTTATTCGCGTGGACCCCGGCGCAGTTCGCGACCAACACCCGGGGCAGCGCGATCGGTCGCATCGGTCACGAACGCTGGCTGCGCAATGTCGCGGTGGCGCTCGGCAATGCACCCACCTCCCCGGAGGTGGTGGCGGCACTCGCCGGCCGTGCCCAAGACCCCTCGCCGCTGGTCCGTGAACACGTGCAATGGGCACTCGCTCGGCATACACAGAGCACCACCGCGTAGCCGTCAACCGGTTGGCAGCAGGCTGCTTCCCGTCGGATTGAAAAAATGCCGCCCGCGCCGCTTCTTCATGATTTCGCTGAACAGCAACTGGTAATCCACCTCGTTGTTCACCGGATCGATCGCCGCCGCATTGACGATGAGCAAAGGCGCTGCGTCGTAGCCATGAAAAAACGTCGCATACGCCTGCGTGAGCTTATCCAGATAACTTCGTTCGATATGCTGCTCGTAGCGAATGCCGCGCTTGGCGATGCGATCCATCAGCACATCGACCGGTGCCTGCAGGTACACCACCAGATCGGGTTTTGGCGCATCCACCACCACCCGCTCATAGACGCATTCGTACAGAGCGAGCTCCGCCTCGTCGAGCGTCACTCGGGCAAACAAACGATCCTTATCCAATAGGTAATCCGCGATGCGCACCGCGCTGAACAGATCCTCTTGACGCACATCTTCCAGCTGACGCGCGCGCTGAAACAAAAAGAACAACTGAGCTTGAAAGGCCGCTGCACGCGGATTCTTGTAGAAACGCTCCAAAAACGGATTTTCCTCGGCCTGTTCCAGCACCAACTGCCCGCTCATGGATTCCGCAAGTCGGCGCGCCAGACTGGTTTTGCCCACGCCGATCGGGCCTTCGACCACGATGAAGCGCTGCGCCGAGCCGCTCACCGCGCGGCCTGCGGAACGCTTTCGAGCAGCGCAATTCCCGCCGCGCTCACCGCGGCTCGAAGGTCGAGCACCTTGCCATGGCCCGGAATCACCAGCAACGGCGCAATGTCGCAGAGCGGATAAAGCACGAAGTTACGTTCGGACACGCCCGGATGCGGGAGCTGCAGACCCGCCTCATCGATCGGCTCGCCGCTCATCCAGACGAGGTCCAAGTCGATGAGTCGAGGTCCCCAGCGTATTTGACGCTCGCGGCCCATCGCGCGTTCGAGGCCCAACAAATGGTCGAGCAATTGGCGCGCCGACAAGCGGCTCAACAAGCCCGCGGCCGCGTTGACGAAATCCGGTTGATCTTGCGGCCCCATGGGCCGCGTCAGATAAAACCGCGAGCGGCATTCCAAACGGGTGTCCGGCAATGCGCCGAGGCGGTCGAACGCTTCGCTCACGCGTTCGCCGGGACGCTCCAGATTGGCCCCCAAGGCAACATACGCAGGCCGCCAGATTACCGGCATGCCGTTAGCTACGCGCGGCACCACCACGCCGCCGCCGCCGCCGCCGTCCCGGCGAGGCTTCGATTCCTTCCGTGGCGCCGCCGACGCTGGGTGTCGGATCCGCAGGTCGAGCTTGCACCAACGCGACACGCTCCTCGTGCGGCAACACTTGAATGTCGGTCCACCACTTCGCGATTTCCGGGTCGGCAACACCGACCTCGGCGCGCAGCAACAAAAAATCGTAAGCGGCGCGGAAGCGCGGATGCTGCAGCAAACTCAAGGCTTTTATGCCGCTGCGCCGATTGAAGCGCGGCTGCAGCATCAAAAGTTCGCGCATGGGAATCGCGAAGCGCCGGGGAATGGCGACCCGCGATTGCTGCGCGCGCAATACGGTGTCGCAGGCCTGCACCAGTTGCGCCAGATCCGGTGCCGGGCCCGCGGCGCGCTCGTTGAGCTCGCGCAGCACCGCGCCCCACAATAAAACGGCGAACAAAAATGTCGGCGTGACCGGCTTGTCGGCGGCGATTCGAGCGTCGGTGTTCGCGAGTCCCGCCGCCAGCATGTCGCGGGCATACGCATAGGGCGGCAACGCAAAGGCCGCGGCGGACATTGGAAACAAATGTTCGAACAAACCGTAACGCTGCAGGTGGTCGAAAGCTCGGGCACCGAAGCCGGCGAGGAAAAGTTTCAGGCACTCGTCGAACAACCGCGCGGGGGGCACCCCGTCCAGCAGATGGGCAAGCTCGCGAATCGGGCGCTCCGTGGTCGCCTCGATCGAAAAGTCCAGTTTCGCCGCAAAACGCACCGCCCGCAGCATGCGCACCGGATCTTCGCGGTAGCGGGTCTCAGGATCGCCGATCAGCTTTAAACGCCGCGCCTTGACGTCGCTCGCGCCGTCGACGAAATCCCAGATCGAGAAATCCTCGATGTTGTAATACAGTCCGTTCGCGGCAAAATCGCGCCGCCAAACATCTTCCTCGATCGTCCCGTAAATATTGTCCCGCAGAATTCGCCCGGAGGTGTCGAAAGCTCGATGTTCGGAATCGAAAGGCGCCTCGGCAGGCACATCGATCACCGCCGCGCCCTCGCCGTCCACTTCCAAATCCTCGGCGTCCTCGCGTTCCGGGGCGGCAGTCGCCCGAAAAGTGGCCACTTCGATGATTTCTTGTCCGAAATGTACGTGCGCCAGCCGAAAGCGCCGGCCGATGAGCCGGCAATTGCGAAATACCCGCCGTACCTCGTCGGGCAAGGCATTGGTGGCCACATCGAAGTCCTTGGGTCTGATGCCCAACAACAGATCGCGTACCGCGCCGCCCACTAAAAACGCCTGATATCCGGCTTCCTTGAGCCGATACAGCACTTTCAGCGCGTTGGGCGAAATTTGCGCACGAGAAATCGAATGCTCAGAACGAGGGATCACCAAATACGGGAATTGGGTCGAAGGTTGATTCAAAAAGTGGGGTTCCGCTTGAGTCCAAAAATTTGGCCCGTATACTACCAGCCCTCTTGGGTTCCGGCGGCCTAAGATCCGCGGTCACCGCTCCCTTCGTCTAGAGGCCTAGGACATTGCCCTCTCAAGGCAAGTACACGAGTTCGAATCTCGTAGGGAGCACCATCAAATAGCGTACTGACGCACTTCCCTACCCCCCGGCCGGTGGATTATGGTCATCCGGTCAGCAGTCGAGTGCACGTTAGATGAAAAAGAATGGTTCGGGTCATATCCGCTTGACCTCCCACCCGTCGGGCGGTAAGGCGCACAAGTTTCCCCTGCATTGGGGTGCGCAAACCGCGGCGTTGCGCGGTGCCGTGATCGGCTCGACCACGGCGCGCGACGACCGTAACGTCATCGGTGCCCACGGCGGGGCCTATTCGATCTATCGGGGCCTCGCGGTGTCCTCCGGAACGCTGGATCCTAACGCCCGACCCGATCTGAAGGATACGGGACCGCTCATCGACATCGGCCCCCACCGGCAATGGACGGGAGAGCAGACCATCGTGTCGCTCGATCCCTGGGGGCATCGGGTGGCGGAGGATTTTGCGGCGGATATCGCCGCGGGACTCGATATCAGACCGACGATCGCCATCACCAAGGCGCGCCTGCAGTTGGCTGAGGTACGCGAAGCGATCGAACTCGGCCGGCTGACCGAAGACGGCGTCGTCGTGCATGCGGGCGGCGAGGTCAGTGTCACCAAGGCCGCCATCGATCCGGTATGGTATCTGCCGGGCGTTGCGCAGCGTTTCAACGTGACCGAGACGCTGTTGAGACGCACCTTGTTCGAACAGACGGCCGGCATGTATCCGGAGCTCGTGACGCGGTCCGACCTGCATGTGTTTCTGCCGCCCATCGGCGGCACCACGCTATATATTTTCGGTGATCCCGGCGCGCTCGGCGATCCCACCCGCGCATTGACCTGCCGCATCCACGACGAGTGCAACGGTTCGGATGTGTTCGGGTCCGATATCTGTACCTGTCGTCCATACCTGACCCACGGCGTCGAGGAGTGCATTCGCACGGCCCAGGCGGGCGGCGTCGGGCTGATCGTTTACAACCGCAAAGAGGGGCGCGCACTCGGCGAGGTGACCAAGTTTTTGGTTTACAACGCGCGCAAGCGGCAGCCGGGCGGCGATCAAGCCGCGACTTACTTTGCGCGCACCGAGTGTGTCGCCGGCGTACAAGACGCGCGTTTTCAGCAACTCATGCCCGACACGCTGCACTGGCTCGGCATCGCGCGGATCGACCGGCTGGTGTCCATGTCCAATTTGAAGTTCGACGCGCTGGTGGGCGCCGGGATCGACATCGGCGAACGAGTTCCGCTGCCGCCGGAACTGGTACCGCAGGATGCCATGGTCGAGATCGAAGCAAAAAAGGCGGCCGGATACTTTACGCCCGACACGGACCCGTCGGCCCTCGGCGAAAACGCACCGTCGGTCGTCGGTCGTGACATCAAGGACTATTGACGTTCGCACGCCGGCCGCTGCGGCGGCGGGTGCACGCAGGTTGCTGAGCGCCGCCGCGGTGCGCGACGGTGCAAGACGCTTGATGACCCTGGCGGTGGAGGGCGACCTGGAGGAGTGGGCCATCGATTTGGACCGACTGGTGCCGACGGCGAGTTTCGTGGCCCAGGTGATCCGCGACCGCTATTCGAACCTCGACGTGCCGGTGCATTCGCGGTGGCGCCATCTGAACGCCGGCGGCCGTGACTTGTGGGCCGACATCGTCGCGCGCGCCCAATGGCAGAGTCCAGCCGTCATCGCGCGTGCGGCCTTCGATCTGGTCATCACCTCGGTGTTGTTGGATGCGGGTGCCGGTAGCGGTTGGCATTTCAAGGACGGCGCCACCGGCCTCGACACCGGGCGTTCCGAAGGACTCGCCCTCGCCAGTCTACGCTGGTTCGAAAGCGGAGCTCTCTCGGACCACCCGTACGAGCGCTACCGCGTCGATGCCGCGGCCCTGCGCCGGGTCGATGGCCAGGCGCTGCAGACTGCATTTCAAGTGGACGAAAACAACCCCCTGCTCGGCTTGGCCGGCCGCGCGGCGCTGCTCAACCGCCTGGGCGCGGTCATCGAGTCGCGGCCGGACGTGTTCGCCATCGCGGACTCGCCACGGCCCGGCGGCCTGTACGACGCCCTGCGGGCGCGCTCGGCGACGAAGCGCTTACCCGCCGCGGCGATTCTGGATCTCCTGCTCGATGCACTGGGCCCGATGTGGGATGCTCGGCCGACGCTGTGCGACGTGCCGCTCGGCGATTGCTGGCCCCATCCTGCCTTGCGCGGCGCGCACGCCGAAGACGGCTACGCAGCGCTGCACAAATTATCGCAGTGGTTGGCCTACTCTCTATTCGAACCGCTGGAACGCTCAGGTATTGCCGTGGCGGACGTGCAAGAATTGACCGGCCTCGCCGAGTATCGTAACGGGGGGTTGTTCGTCGACATGAACGTGCTGATTCCCCGCGACCCCGCGGCGCTGTCGAAGACCTACGCGGTGTCCGCTCCTTTCGTGGTCGGTTGGCGTGCGCTCACGGTGGCACTGCTCGACCGGCTCGCACCGCTGGTGGCCACCGAGTTGGGGCTTGCGCCCGAGCATTTTCCCTTGCCGCGTCTGCTGGAAGGCGGCAGTTGGGCGGCCGGTCGGCTCATTGCGCGCGAGAAGCGCATCGACGGAGGTCCTCCTTTTCATGTCTTGAGCGACGGGACGGTATTCTGATGGACAACGTGATCACGGTAACTCATCCCTTGGTGCAGCATAAGCTCACGCTCATGCGCGACAAAACCACGTCGACCAAAGGCTTTCGTCAGCTGCTGCGCGAGATCGCGACCTTGCTGTGTTACGAGGTGACTCGCGACCTCTCGCTCGACACCATACGTATCGACACGCCGCTGATGTCCATGCAGGCACCGGTGCTGGCCGGGAAAAAACTGGTGTTCGCGCCGATCTTGCGCGCCGGCATGGGATTGATCGAGGGCATGCTCGACCTGGTGCCGTCGGCCCGCGTGGCGCACATCGGCCTATATCGCGATCCGGAGTCGCTGACCGCCGTCGAGTACTACTTCAAGGCCCCGTCGGATCTGTCCAAACGCCTGGTCATCGTGGTGGACCCCATGCTCGCGACCGGCAATACCGCAGTGGCCGCGCTCGACCGCCTCAAGGAACATGGTGCGAGCGAAGTACGCTATGTGAGCCTGTTGGCGACCGCCGTGGGACTCGCGAATTTACACGGTCACCATCCCGAGGTGCGTGTATGGACTGCCGCAATCGACCCCACGCTCAACGAGCACGGCTATATTCTGCCGGGCTTGGGCGACGCCGGCGACCGTCTCTACGGGACGCGTTGACCCGGCACGGAGCGCGTCGAGGCGGCGCTGACTCCCACTCCATAGTGAAATACGTTCTGGCCGCCGCGATATCCCGTCACGGCCAATGCCGCGGTGGCAAGCCACAACATCAACAAGAAAGCCGCGGACGGCCGCGAGTCCGCGTCGGCGCCAAAACCGCGCCAGATGCCCACCAACAACGCCAGCATCGCCGTCACCACGGCTGATTTCATATGCGCCGATACGGCTTGGTGAGCCGCCGCACCGACCTGCAGATCGAGCGCCGCCGCCAAACCCGTGCCGAGCGCGACGAACACGGCCGCCGCACCCAAACATAAATTCCAGGTACCGACGACGGCCAGGGTGGCGGCCAGACCTGGCTTCGGCCACGCGCGTGCCACGCTCAGCAAGACTGCGGCCGTGACGATCAATGCGAGCGGAAAGTGCACGACGAGAGGATGCCAGCCGGGAATCGAGTTCATCAGATAACAGTCCTTCGCCACCAGTCGAGCGTGTCCGCAATACCTTCCGCCAAATCGAACGCCGGACGCCAGCCCACCTCGCCGTGCAGCCTGTGCAAGGCGGGTAGCAGCACCGCGGGCTCCGCGGGCGGAGCGCTGCGCGCACCGAGCCGGACGAGATCGGAGCGTCCCACCCGACGGGCAATGCCGTGCACGAGGTCCGCGATGGTAATGGATTCAGCCGAACCGATGTTGACGGGCCCTTCGACCGCGCTGTCGAGCAACGCGGCAAAGGCGGCACCGACGTCCGCCACGTGCAGAAAACTCCGGATCTGGCGTCCATGCGAGCACGGCGCTTCGCGTCCCGCCAGCAGATGGATCATGACCGAGGCGACCAAACGGTCGGGATGTTCGTGCGGGCCATACTGAAAAAAAATCCGACCCCACGCGGTGGAGACGCCGCGTTCACGGCCGAACTCCGTCAATGCGCGTTGCAAGGCTATTTTGCATTGCGCGTACAGAGTGATGGCCCCGCCGGCGAGCGCACTCGCGCGCTCGTCGCACACATCCGCGGCCGACCAGTCGTATTCCGCGCAGGAGCCCGCCATGACCGCCCGTACTCCGCCGTTGGCCCGAAACACGTGCAGGAGACGCTCGCTGGCGGCCAGCCAGCGCAGGTTGTCGGCGCTGGTCCAGTACACCCCGGGAGTGGCGATCCAGGCAAAATGCAGCAGATGGCTCGGCCTCAGCGCATTCAACAGTCCGTCGACCGCCGCTGCGTCGAGCAGGTCGACGGCGTGTACCTGCGTCCCGCGTAACTCCGCCGGCAGGGCGCCCGGGGTGCGGTTCGCGATCGCATGGACCTCGTAACCGGCTCGCAGCAGCGGCGGCACGCTCCAGCGCCCGATGAAGCCACCGGCGCCAGTGACCAACACGCGCCGTTCCGTGCTCACGCCGGTTCCAGCAACGGGTGGGTCGCATCGCGGACCGACATCACCACCGGCTGCAATGGCCAGCGAATGCCGAGCGCTGGATCGTTCCACCTTACGCCGCGTGCGCCGCCCGCCACGTACGCCACCGAAATCATATAAAACACTTCGGTGTCATCGACCAAGCTGATGAACCCATGGGCGAGTCCTTTGGGAACGTACAACGCGCGGTGGTTGCGGGCCGTGAGCTCGGTGCCGAACCAGTGTCGGTACGTGGGTGACCCGACGCGCATGTCGACGAGCACATCGAACACGGCACCGGCGGTACACCGGACGAGCTTGTCTTCTTCGTCGGGAGCCGCTTGAAAATGCAGCCCGCGCAAGGTGCCCTGGCGCGGATTGAACGATACGCTGCACTGAGTCGCTGCAAACGGCAGCCCTTGCGCCGCAAAGTCAGCGGTGCAGTAGGAACGGGCGAAAAAGCCACGCTCGTCCGTGACCCGTTCCATGTCGATGACGAGCGCACCGGCGAGCGGCGTCGGGGTGAAGATCACGGCAGGATGCGCACCGAGGGAACCGCGGTGACGAATCGACCGCCCCAAGCAGCGATGGCGGCCAGCTGCCGACGGATTTCGTTTTCCAGGTTCCACGGCAGGATGAGCACGTAGTCGGGCTGTTGTCGCATCATCTCGTCGAGCGACACCACGGGTATGTGGGTTCCCGGCAGCAGCTTCGATTGCTTGTGGGGATTGCGGTCGGCGACCATGGACACCTCGCTGCGCGTGGCGCCACAGAAATTCAACAGGGTATTGCCCTTCGCCGCGGCGCCGTAGCCGGCGACGCTCTTGCCTTCGCGCTTGACGGCGGCGAAGAAGGCGCACACCGAACGGCGGCACTCCTCGACCTGCTCGGCGAATCGCAGGTACGTGGCCAGATCACTCAATCCCGCGGCATCCTCCTTGGCGCGCACCGCGTGCAGCGCCGCACTGTCTTCGATGTCTGCGCGGCCGGCGTGCGAGGCATAGACGCGCAGCGACCCGCCATGGGTCGTCAACTCCTCGACTTCGTAGATTCGCAGCCCATGGCGAGCAAAGACTTGTTCGATCGCATACAACGATATGTAGGAGAAATGCTCGTGGTAAATCGTGTCGAACTCGACCCGCTCCATCAGCGTCAACAGATGGGGGAATTCGATGCTGACGGTTCCGTCGGTGCTCAACAAGAGCGCGATGCCGGCAAGAAAATCGTTGAGCGACGGCACGTGCGCAAGCACGTTGTTCCCGATGATGAGATCCGCGAGCACGCCCTCGGCGGCGAGTTCCCGGGCAACTTTCTCGCCGAAAAATTCGACGCGCGTAGGAACGCCGATTTTCTCGGCGGCGGCGGCGACCGTGTCCGACGGATCGATGCCCAGCACGGGAATACCCATGGCAACGAAATTCTTCAAGAGGTAACCATCGTTACTGGCAAGTTCGACCACCAGACTTTTGCTGCCGAGCGCGAACCGCCGCCGCGCCATCTCGCAATAAGACTCGGCATGCGCCAACCACTCGTCCGAATACGACGAGAAATATACGTAGTTGCCGAACAATTCGCGCGGATCGACATCGTAGTCCAACTGCACCAGCCGACACGACTCGCAGACCTTGGCTCGCAGAGGATATTTTTTTTCGGCCGCGGCGTCGGCCAGCGAGGTCAGAAACGCATTCGAGGGCGGCTGCAACCCCAGGTCGGCCATGGTGACGGACAAGCGGCCACCGCAGGCGCGGCAGCCGCTGACGGGTCCTACCATCGCGGTTTCATCCGGCCCACAACTTCCATGGCGCGGCGCCGCCCTCCCAGAGGGCATTCAGGTGCTGCTTGTCGCGCAGGGTATCCATCGGCTGCCAAAATCCGCGGTGAATCCAGGCAGCCAGCTGACCGCTTCGCGCCAGTTGTTCCATCGGTTGGTTTTCCCAGACGGTCTCGTGCCCATCGATCAACTCGAGAACGCTCGGTTCCAAGACGAAAAAACCACCGTTGATGAGGCCGCCTTCGGTCTGCGGTTTCTCCTCGAACGAAATCGCCTGCGTGCCTTCGATCACGATACGACCGAAGCGCGCCGGCGGCCGCACGCAGGCCACGGTCGCCTTGACACCGCGTTCTCGATGAAAGGCGATCTCCGCGCCGATGTCGATGTTCGCCAGACCATCGCCGTAAGTCATGCAGAACGGCTCGCCGGCATTCAAGTATTTGCCGACTTGCATCAAGCGACCGCCCGTCATGGTTTCCTCGCCGGTGTCGACCAACGTCACCTTCCAGGGTTCGCTGCGGCAATCGTGATATTCGACCCGATTGCCGCCCATGTCGAACGTCACGTCGGCTTGGTGCAGAAAGTAATTGGCAAAATATTCCTTCACCATATAACCCTTGTAGCCGAGGCAGACGATGAATTCGTTCACGCCGTAAGACGCATACAATTTCATGATGTGCCAGAGAATCGGCCGCGACCCGATCTCGACCATGGGCTTCGGGCGGGTATTCGATTCCTCGGCGATGCGGGTACCCTTGCCGCCGGCAAGAATGACGCATTTCATCGGAGTTCGCGATACCGCGCCAGCTGCGCTTGAGTGAATGACAACATGTTCTCCTTTTGAGCGAAAGCTCGAAACCAATCCGCCGTCCACGCCAACGACTGTTCGATCGTCAGCAGCGGCCGCCAATCGAGCGCTTGTTCGGCCAGCGCCGACGACAACGTCAACGCGCGTGCTTCGGCAGGTTGCGCCGTCATGTCGGGCTGCCAACCCGGCTTACCGTCGAACCGTGCGCTGAACGCCTCGACCACTGCGCTCACCGTGCAAAACGACGCCGGGTCGGGCCCGAAATTGACGGCGCGCGGCGCGGTGGCAGGGCTTTCGACCAGCGCCTGAGCGAGCGCGAGATAACCCGACAGGGGCTCGAGCACATGCTGCCATGGCCGCACCGCCTCAGGATAGCGCAGCGTGACCGGGTGGTCGGCGTGCAGCGCCCGCACGCAATCGGGAATGAGTCGGTCGACCGACCAATCGCCGCCGCCGATGACGTTACCGGCGCGCACCGAGGCAATGGGCGGTCCGGTGCCGAAATAGCTGTCGCGAAAAGCCGCCGTGAGCAATTCCGCACAAGCTTTACTGTTGCTGTACGGATCGTGTCCTCCCAAGCGGTCGCCCTCGACGAACGGCTGGCCGCCGCCATGGTTTTCATACACCTTATCGCTGGTAACCACCACCACGCACTGCAATCCCGCCACGTTCCGGCAGGCTTGCAACACATTGGCCGTTCCCATCACGTTGGTGCCATAGGTGCCGAGCGGATCGCGATAGGACTCGCGCACCAAGGCCTGCGCTGCCATGTGAATGACGATTTGCGGCTGAACCTGCATGATGACTGCGCGCACCCGCGCTTCGTCGCGAATATCCGCGATGATGGAACGCGCACCCGCACCCACGATGTCCCAGAGGTTCGGCTCGTCGGGCGGCGCCAGCGCGAAACCGGTGACGTCGGCTCCCAGAGCCCGCAACCAGCTATGCAGCCAAGCGCCTTTGAATCCCGTGTGCCCCGTGAGGAAGACGCGGCGGTCGCGCCAAAACTCGGCATGTCCATGTTGTTGCACACTCAATACCTCGGGCCACGGATCATCCGCGCCAGTAAGATTTCAAAATAGCCAGATAGGGGCGCACGCGACGGAGGCCCAGACCGTCGCCGATACGGATCTGCAGATTCAAGAATTTTCGCAGATTTCGCACCATCAGAAACAGATCTTTGTACTGTCCCCGTCCTTGCGTCACGTAGGCGATTTTCAACGCGTCGCAGACGATGGCGACGGGAAGTTTATAGAAACGGCCGCGCGCCGCAAAAGGATCGCGCACTCGGGATACGAAGCTCGCATCCGATACCAAAAGCCATGTCGCGATCCGCTCCATGACGAATATCTTCATCTGCACATCGTGCCGGCCGCGATAGGCGGTCGGTGTACGGAGTTGTTTGCCCAAGGGATCATCCGGATTCTCCGCCGCACGAAACATCGTCTCCGTCACGGTCAGCCACGCCCGCCAAAAACGCGGTTTGGCGATGAAATAGTTCGAATGCACCGTGTTACGGGAATCCGAGATGAAATTGACCAGATCGACCGCATGGCCCAAGCGCTCGAACAGCTGCGCCGCAACCGCGCGCAGGCCCGGGTGCTCCGCCTCGCCGTGCTCGAAGACGCTGAGGTAATAGGCGCTGTTGTGAATGCTCGGGCTGAAGAGAATCACCTCGGTGAGCTCGTGGGCGGTATGGACGAACTCGCGCACCCAGGCGGCGGTCAGGTTGGTCTTGTGCTCGAACTTCGGCGAAAGAAACCCGTAGAACGTATTCTCGTCCAACGTCTCGCTCAGTAAAAACTTTCTGATCGGCCAGTATTCGTACCAATCCGGCCTCTCGTTGGTCGAGTTATCCAACACGTCGAAGCCCGGATCGAGCTCCGCGGGCGAGGTGTAATGATTCAGAATCTGACAAACCCGCATGGCATGGGCGCGGACGGGCGCGGCGGCCGTAGTCATGGAGAGGCACCGCCCGCGAGTTGCTCGAAAAGCGCCACGTAATGGCTTCGATAGGTGTGCATGGCGTAGCGTCGTTCCACGTGCTCGCGACCGGCGTTGCCGAGACGCGTGCGTAAGCTCGGCGACTCGAGCAAGCGCTGCAGACCGCATTCCCACTCCTCGTTGCTGCTCGCATGAAAACCGGTGACGCCGTCGATGACCGCTTCGGTGTTGGCCCCGACGGGCGATGCGACGCAAGGCAATGAGGCGGCCATGTACTGCAGCAACTTGAACGCGCATTTGCCGCGCGTCCACGCGTCGTCGGCTAGCGGCATGATGCCGACGTGAGCGGCCGCGAGGGATTGCGCCTCGGTTGCGGAACTCCAGGCAATGCGTTCGACGTCGACGTCGGACCAGTCGGGGAATGTCGAACAGATGACGCGCAGCCTGAGGGTGGGATGTCGCGCGGCAAGACGTGCCAGCGCGGGGCGGATCATCTCCAAGTAGACCAAGTTCTCGGGACTGCCGATCCATGCGATGGTGAATGGACTGCCGGCCGCAGCCTCGGTTGCACGATAGGCCGACGCGTCGAGCGAGGTCGGCAGAATGACGATATTCGAAGCCGCGTGCCGCGCCGCCTGGGCGATCACGTCGTTGCCGGCCGCAACCACGTCGACCGCGCGACAGGTGGCCGTGAATTTTTTGCGCCGCCAGAGCGAATCGTCCGCCGGATCGCCCAGCCGCCGCGGTTTGCGCACGTAGATGGCATCGTCGAGGTCGAATATCCGGCGTCGAGCGAAGGACGCCAGCAACCGGGCCTCCAAGCCGCTTAATTTGATTTGGTGCAGCACCGTGACGTCCGCCGAGCGCAGCAGCCGGCGCCGCTCCCAGGTGCGCACCCCATAACGTCCGCTCGGGAACGCCTCCAAGCATACCTGCCATCCGACCGCTTCGAGCGGTTGGACGAGGCTCCGCATCCGATGCCGAAACGACGGCTGCTCGAGATCGTAGCCCAGTAACAATGCGGTGGGCACGATTAGCGCCGCTGTGCCGCGAGCAGCGCGCCGATGGCCCGCCCGGCCACCTCGACGCCGTCGGCGAGTCCGAGCGCAATGGCGCGCCCGGCGAGCCGATCGAGTGCGGATGCGTCGTTCAATAAGGCCATGGCAGCGGCGACGATCGCCGGCGCGTCGAGCGCGGCGGCCACCGCCGCCCCCGCGTCCACGCAACGCCGGATGCGTTCCGGCTGATCTGCGGCGACCGGAACGCCGATACATGGCTTACCGCTCGCGATCGACTGCAACAGGGTCGAACCGCCGTTGGCGACGATGAGGCGCGCACCGCGCATCAGGTCCGCCAGATCGGTCTGCGCCAGGGATGTCACCGTGCGCAAGCGCGGCGCGTCGCGCGCCGACCCGGCCGCCGCGGGACCGATGAAAACCGTGTCGACACCGGCGACCGCGAGGCCACGGGCCGCCTCCGCGAACTGACGAACGGCATCGCTCGCCCCGGGATGGCCCGTTCCGCCGCCCGGCACGACCAGTACGTATTCTTCCGGGGTCAACCGCCAGCGCGCGACGATCGGCGCCTGCGCGCGCGCGCGTTCGACATGCAAAACCACGTCGAGATAACGAACCACGGGCCGAGCCAGCAGCTTCAACTTGAGCCGTTCGACACGCCCCAACGACCCCGCTATGAATTCAGGGTACGCAATCCAATGTTCGTCCACCATGCGCATCCAGCGTAGTCTAAACGCCTTGTTGCGCTGACGTCGGCGTGCGCTGATGTAGACCACGGCGGCGCCGCTGCGGCTTGCCGCGCGCAACTGTCGGGTACGACCCGAGTTATCGAATATGACCACGTCGGGATGCCAGCTTTCGATGACGGCGATGACCGCGGCGGAATGAAATGTGGGCGAGGATGGCAGCAAGGTGGTGGGAAACGGCGCCGCAGCGGCATAGGACGCGTCGCGACTTAAAATAAAATGTACTGCGGCGCCTGGCCAGCGTACTCGGATGCCCTGCGCGATCGCCAACGAACGCGCGTATTCGCCCATCCCGAAAGTTCCCGATACGGGCACGAACAACAGCCGCGGCGCCCCCTCAATCAAAGGCCGTAAACCAGCGGTCGAGCACCAATAAATACCATGCCCGTCGAAACTCGCTGCCCACCGCACGGCGCAGGACACCGCGGGCCATCAGGCGGCCGACCGCGTCTTGCAGCACCTGCGGGTGACGTTTAAGCCACCCATGCACGGGCAGGCCGAAACCGGACTTCGGCCGCTGCAAATGCCCGGGCGGCAAACGCGGCTCCATGAGCCGCCGCACCAGCAACTTACCGCGGCGTGAGCTGCGGTCGACCAGCATCTCAGGATCGACGCTCAACATGAACTCGATCAAACGATGATCCAGCAACGGCGGCCTGACCTCGAGGGAGTGCGCCATGCTGGTCCGATCGACTTTGGTGAGCAGCCCCTCCGCCAAGTCCGTGTGCAGGTCGAGCCACCGCAACTGCACGAGCGGCGCGGCGTCCGGTTGCCAGAACTGCCGGTAGAACCAGAGATAGTCGTAGTGAGGTTCGATCCACGAATCCGCCAGTAGAGCATCCACCTGGGGCTCGGCGAGTCCGCCCAGCGCCGTGGAATACGCGGCTAAGCCCGTCACTGCCCGGCTGTGCATGGACGCGGCCATGCGCGACAAGGGCGGCAGCACGGCGGCCAGGGTTCTATTCAACGGATTCGAGCGTGCCCCGATGCTGGACCAATAGCGCGGATAACCGCAAAAAATCTCATCGCCGCCCTCGCCGCTCAGCGCTACCTTGACTTCGCGATGCGCGAATTGGGCGATCAGATAATTGGACCAGGCGGCACTGTCGCCGAACGGCTCATCGAAGAGTTGCGGCATGAGGTCGAGCGCGGCGACGAAATCGGCCGTGTGCGCGACGGTGTCCGTGTGTCGCGTGCCCAGATGCCGGGCCGCGCTGCGGGCCGCGTCGAGTTCCGAACGCTCGCGGGCATCGAAACCCAGACTGTAGGTTCGCGGACCTTCGAGATAGAAAGTCGTAAGCGCCGAGTCCATCCCGCCGCTCAAGAAAACGCCCACCGGCACGTCGGCCAGCATGTGAGCCGGCACGACCTCGCGCAGCACCGCATCCAATTGCTGCAATGTGGCGTCGGGATCGCGGTTCGCGATCGCCATCGATGGCTGCCAATAGCGGTCGATGGTGACGCGCCCCGCCTGCCAGGTGAGCGTGTGGCCGGCCGGCAACTTCGCGATTCCTTGGTAAATGGTCTTAGGCGCCGGAACATAACCGTGAAACAAAAAATCCCGCACGGCGCTGCGATCGATCGGCGGCTTGCCGAGCACCAGCAATGCCTTCAATTCAGACGCGAAGGCGATCCCGTCGGGCAGCAGCCGGTAGTACAAAGGCTTGATGCCGAGGCGATCGCGCACCAACGCAAGACGTCGTGATTGAGAATCCCACAAGCCGAAGGCGAACATACCGGCCACGGCCGCGAGTCCGGCGTTGCCGCGTTCGGCCAGCAAATGCAAGAGCGTCTCCGTGTCGCCGCTCGAATGCCAGGGTCCCGCGAGGCCCTTACGCAACTCTTCGTGATTGTAGATTTCGCCGTTGTAGGTGAGCGCCAACCGACCCAGCAGCATGGGTTGCTTGCCGAATTCGGACAAATCTTGAATGGCCAACCGGCGATGTGCCAGAGCAACCCCCGGCGCGGTCCACAGCCCTTCGCCGTCCGGACCCCGATGCGCCAGCCGGTGCGCCATGAGCCGAGCCGTTGCGCCATTGGCCTGCGATCCGATGATTCCTACGATACCGCACATGCCGTAGTCTAACGCGAGGCGGGGGCAGGTAGCGCTAGCCATCGGCGGCCGCATCGTTTAGGGTGCGTGCTGGAGCTGTACTCATGGCAACACCCGCCGACCGACGCCTGCTGGATTTACTGGACAAATGGCTCAAGAGTCTCGAGCTGCATCTGCAGTATGCTGCCCTGGACGCTGATCAGTACGCGCGCATCCAACCGTGGCCCGAGCATCAGCGTCCCAGCCGGTGGATCGTCGACCTCGCCAAACAAAAAGCCCTCGCTTTGCAGGCGCAAATTCAAGAGCGCGTCGACGCGGGCGATGCGAAGTTCGCCGATGGACTGGAACTGATGGCCTTTCTGGCGAATCTATTGGGCGCGGAGCACATCGAGCGTTTCATTCCATTGGCGAATGCCAACCCGCGGGAGGCTACCGACAGTGCGCCGCAGGACGGCGCGTCCGCGACCCGGGAGATGCCCGCCCTGGCCGACGCCCGCCCACGCAGCAAGACGCCCGTCAGCACTGCCGCGGTGGCCCGCACCGAACGCGCGCCGGCGCCTGCCGCCGCGGCGGTACCCGGTCCCGTACCGGCCTCGGGGAAGGGCGTGGTGGCGTCGGAAACTGTCAAGGACTTGGTGATCGCGGACGCCGCTCGTTTGGTGCAATGGGGTCGCAAATGGTACGAACTGGCGGAACTCATTTCCGCCATGGCGGACCGCCCGACCTTGATCGACGTTCGACGTATACTGAAGGACAACAAAGCGGTCATCGATAAAAAGGCCGGCCGAGGCTGAGCGTCCCCATGATTACGACGACACATCTATCCAAGCGTTATGGCGGGAAACTCGCGGTCGATGATCTGACCTTCACCGTGTCGCCCGGCGAGGTGCTGGGATTTCTGGGTGCCAATGGCGCCGGCAAGTCGACGACCATGCGGATGATCGCCGGCTTCATCGCTCCCTCGGCCGGCACGGTCGCGGTTTGCGGACACGACATCGAGCGCGCGCCGGTGGCGGCCAAGGCGTGCATGGGCTACCTACCGGAGGGAGCGCCGAGTTACGGCGAAATGACGGTGGCGGAGTTCCTCGATTTCGTCGCCGACCTGCGCGGCTTGAGCGGCGCACAGCGCCGACGTCGGCGCGATGTCGTGATCGAGCGGCTGGCACTTGGTTCGGTGGTCAATCAGGTGATCGAAACACTGTCGAAAGGTTTTCGCCGACGCGTGGGGTTGGCTCAAGCCCTCATACACGATCCGCAGGTCTTGATTCTCGACGAGCCCACGGATGGCTTGGACCCGAACCAGAAACACGAGGTGCGCGGTCTCATCAATGAACTCAGCAAGGACAAACTCGTCATCGTCTCGACTCACATCCTGGAAGAAGTGCATGAAGTATGCACGCGCGCGATCATCATCGCCCACGGCCGCATCGTTGCCGACGAGACGCCGGGCGCCCTGGAAGCTCGCTCGCGCTATCACCACGCGGTCACGCTGCGGTTCGAAAAAATCGAGCAGCTGTCGATGGCGGCCCGCGCGTTCGCAACTTTGCCCGAAATCGCCGCGGTGGAGACCAACGAGCGCGACCTGCGGCTGACGGCCCTGCCCCATGCCGGCATGAACGTCTTGCCGGCCGTCAGCGCCGTCATCGCCGCGAACGCGTGGGACGTGCCCGAACTGCACCTCGAATCCGGTCGCCTGGATGAGGTGTTCCGGTCGCTGACGCAGCCGCAGGACGTGCTGCGTTGAGTAAGGTTTGGGTGGTCTTCCGACGCGAACTGCGCAGCTATTTCGCGACCCCGCTGGCTTACGTGTTCATCGTCATCTTTTTGGTCTTGGCGGCGGTGTTCACCTTTCAGGTGGGTGGATTTTTGGAGCGCGGTCAGGCGGATTTGCAACCGTTTTTTCGCTGGCATCCGTGGTTGTACCTGGTACTCATCCCGGCCATCTCGATGCGCCTCTGGGCCGAGGAGCGCAACAGCGGCAGCATCGAATTGCTCATGACGCTGCCCCTGACGCTGGCGCAGGCGGTGGCGGGGAAATTCCTGGCTGCCTGGTGTTTTTCAGGGCTTGCTTTGCTGTTGACCTTTCCCGTTTGGATTACCGTCAACTACCTGGGGAGACCGGACAACGGCGCCATCGTCGCGGCCTACGTCGGCAGTTTTTTGATGGCGGGCGGGTTTCTGTCCATCGGCATGTGCATGTCCGCCGCCACGCGCAACCAGGTCATCGCGTTCATCACCGCAGCGCTGGTCGGGTTCATTTTTCTGCTGGCAGGTTTCCCGCTCGTGTTGGATTTTTTCCGCCCGTTGGTACCCACCGCCGTATTGGACGCGATCGCATCCTTGAGTTTCTTCACGCATTTCGATGCCATCTCCAAAGGCGTGATCGATTTGCGCGATCTGACCTACTTTACGGCGCTGATCGTATTTTGGCTGACGGCGACGGCGCTGGTGCTCGACATGAAGAAGGCCGAGTAAATGCAAGGCAATCGGTGGAAAACGCTGACCGGCGTCGGCGGTTTGTGCGCGCTCGCCTGCCTCTTTTTAGGCATCGTCATGCTGTCGAACGCCGGTCTGCGCGGCATGCGTCTGGATTTGACCCAGAACAAGCTGTACACCTTGAGCGCGGGTACTCAACAAGTGCTCGGCGAACTGCGTGATCCGGTCAATCTGTATTTTTATTTCTCGCGCGATGCCGCCGCCAAGGAATCGCCGCTGCTGCTGCCCTACGCCGCTCGCGTGCGGGAACTGCTCGAGGAGATTGCGGCGCGCTCCCCGGGCAAGGTCCGGCTACGCGTCATCGATCCGCAACCCTTTTCGGACGATGAGGACCACGCCGCGGAATATGGGCTGCAATCGCTCCAAACGGGCGCCAATTCCGATGCACTCTATTTCGGGGTTGCCGGATCGAACTCCACGGACGGCCGTGCCGCCATTCCGAATTTCCAACCCGACCGCGAAGGATTTCTCGAATACGACGTCGCGAAACTCATTCAGGAACTCGGCAATCCGAAGAAACCGACCGTCGGCTTGATGAGTTCCATCCCGCTGGAGGGCCAACCCGATCCCGCAACCGGGCAGATGAGCGATCCTTGGCCGATACTCGCCCAGATACAGCAGCTCTTCACCGTGCGTACCGTCGGCAAGGACGTCGAACGAATCGATCCCGATGTGGATGTCCTCATGATCGTGCATCCGAAGCGGCTGCTCACCAAAACACTGTACGCGATCGACCAATACGTCATGCACGGCGGCAAGTTGTTGGTGTTCGTCGACCCGGATTCGGGCGCCGATGGAGGCAACGGCCCCGACGCAGACCATGCCTCGAATCTCGAGCCGCTGCTCTCGACCTGGGGCATCGCGTACGATCCCGGCCAAGTGATCGGCGATCTCGACCTCGGGCTAGAGGTTCGCACTACGCTGCAAGCGCCGCCGACCCGACACATTGGCATTCTCGGATTGCATCGCAAGAACATGGCCGCGAAGGATGTCGTCACCGGTTCGCTCGATACCGTCAACATGGCGACCAGCGGGTCGCTAGCCGCGCGGGCCGGCGCCGCCACGACGTTCGAACCCTTGTTGCTGAGTTCCACCGCCGCGGCACCCTTGCCCGCCGAACGCTTCGAAGCGCTTGCCGATCCCTCGACGTTGCGCGACGGCTTCAAACCCACCGGCATCCGGTATGCGCTTGCCGCGCGAATCACCGGGCCCGTGGTGTCGGCATTTCCGAATGGCATACCGACCGAACCGCGGACTGGCGTGGGACCACCCACCGCCCATGCGCCGAAGTCGACGGCACCGGCCAATATCGTCGTCATTGCGGACACCGACATGCTGATGGACTACATGTGGGTGCAGGTGCGCGATGTGTTCGGCCAAAAGGTTGCTCAGCCGTTTGCCAATAACGGCGACCTCGTGGCGAACATACTCGACAACCTGGGCGGGACCAGCGCCCTCATCAGCATCCGCAGTCGCGCCAGCTTCTCGCGCCCTTTCGAACGCGTGGAGGCGTTGCGCCGGCGGGCAGACGATCGTCTACGGGCCAAGGTCTTGGAATTACAGGCCGAATTGCAGCAAACCGAGGCCAAGTTGACGGCGCTGCAAAGCCAGCGCAACGATCAGGCTTCACTCATGCTGTCGCCCGAGCAGGAAGACGAAGTGAAACGTTTCACGGCTGAAAAGGCGCGCGCACGCAAGCTGCTGCGCGAGACCCAGCGCGGCTTGAACGTCGATATCGAACGTCTCGACTCGCGGCTGAAAGTGCTCAACATTGCCGTGGCGCCGCTCACGGTCGCAGTGCTCGGCGCCATCGTGCTCGCGGCCCGGCGCCGACGCCGTTTCTACGGCTCGACATGAACCGTCAACGGTTCGTTTTGCTGCTGATCGCGGCGCTGGTGGTGCTGACGACCGGCTGGTACGTGGCGACGCGGCGTGACGAGCCGTCCATGAGCGAGGGGGCGGCCTTGTACCCGCAGCTGGCAGCCGACATGGCTTCGATAACCGCCGTCGACATACGCAAAGGCAGCGCGACGCCCACGGTCAGCGTGCATGCGAACGGCGGACGTTGGACGGTTGCCGAGCGTGCCGACTATCCGGCCGACGTCACCAAATTGCGCAAGCTGCTGACGGCGCTCGGCGAGGCGAAAATCATCGAGGAGAAAACCTCCGATCCCGCCCGCTATGCAAGTATCGGTGTGGCGGATCCGACCCGGCCGGAGTCGCTCGGCGCAGAAGTCACCGTGACCGGGCCCATAAAGGCCGCGGTGATCGTCGGCAAATCGGTGGGCCAGGGAACCTTCGTCAGACGCGCCGGCGAGCCGCAGAGTTTCAGCGTCGAGCCGGCCATCTCGTTGGAAACCGAGCCGCGTTTTTGGATCGACTCGCGTCTGCTCGATGTGCCGACCCCGCTGATTCAAGACATACAGTTCGAACCGGCCGAGGGAGCGCGGTATGCGATTCATCGGGTGAAGCCCACCGACGACGCATTCAGTCTCGACGGTGCGCCGGCGGATCGTCAGGCCTTGGACGCCCATGCGCTCGCGCCGTCGCCGACGCTGCTCGCCAATCTTACGGCCGAGGATGTGGCACCCGTCGCGGCGGTGCCTGTCGGGCCCGCCATGCGCGTCGTCATCACCTTGAACAACGGTGGCACGCTTACGCTGGTGGGGATGGTAGACGGCGGCAAACATTGGCTGCAGCTGACGGCCGGCAAGGATGTGCAGCTGACGACCAAGACGGCAGGCCGCGCTTTCGAAATTGCCAGCTATCGGTACGATGCCATCTTCAAGCCTTTGGAACAGCTGTTGGTGCGCCAACCGGCGTCCAAGCCGACAAAGGCCGCCGCGGCCCCGTGATCAGCGGGGTGAATGCGGGTTTTGGCCGACGCTTCGCCGCCTTGTGGTATGACGCGTTCTTGATTGCTGCGCTGCTTATGATTTACACCGCATTATCCTTGGTGTTCACGCCCGGTCACCATGCAATCAGCCGACAGGCATCCGGCAATTGGTTTTATGTCTACCGGGCCGGCGAGGTGGGCGTGATCGGCGCCTACTACGTGCTCAATTGGATACGCAGCGGGCAAACGCTGGGAATGCGCGCATGGCAACTGCGCGCGGTGAGCGACACCGGCAAACCGCTGACCGTGGCCTCCGCAGGATTGAGGTCCGTGTGCGGAGTGGCGGCATGGGCGCCGGCCGCGCTCGGCGTCTTGTGGTTATACCTCGATCCGCAGGGACTGGCCTTGCACGATCGGCTGTCGCGCACCCGGGTGGTGAAGTTAACGCGTTCTTGAAATTGCAACGAGGGTGCAGAAACCGATGACCATCGTCGGTAGCCAGCCGACCAACGCGGGATTGAGATTGAACAGCTGACCGCCGTTCTCGACGGTACGCGTAATCAAGAAAAACACCGTGCCGAGCAACACCCCGATGACGGTTCGAGTACCGGCACCGGTGGTGCGCAACGGCCCGAAGACGAAGGGCAGCGCGAGCAGAGCAACCACGATGACGGCGACCAAGCGCGCGATACGCGACCAGAAACCGATTTCATACGACGCCGTGCCCAGGTTGTTGCGTTTCAAGTGCTCGATGTACGACCATAATCCGCGCAGCGTCAGCAGGTCCGGATCGGTGGCCGCCAGGCCGAGAAAATCGGGGTTGACCGACGACGACATGGTCATCTCGGGAACGACTTCGCTGTCGATTTTGTCGGTACCGAAGCGCGTGGTCGACACATTGTGTAGGCGCCAGTGCCCCGGGTCGGCAACCGAAATACTTTCGGCATGTTTGACCGATAGCAGCCGGTTGCCGGCCAATTCGAACAGCGACACGCCACCGAAGGCTTGATCGACTTCGCCGGTTTGCACCCGCAGGATGAGATTGCCGTCCTTCACCCATGCGCCGCTCGAGCCGGCAAAACTGATGTCGGCGAGCTTATCCGTGGTTTTCTCTTGTTTCGCAAATTGCGCCATGGGCGGAGCGACATATTCCCCGATACCGTACATGGCGATCGCCAACGTCAGGCCCGCAAGACCCACCGGCCAGGCAATACGCCAGACCGAGACGCCGGACGCGCGAGTGACCACGAGTTCACTGCCGGAGGCCAGATTGCCCAGACCCATCAGCGCGCCGATCAAAGCACCGATCGGCAGCAATTCGAAGGCTTGCGCCGGCAAATTGAGGAACGTGAAAAGAAACGCATCGGCGGCGCCGTAGTTGCCGATGCCGATGTCGCTCTGTTGACTGATGAACAGGAACAGCGCGCCCAAGGTCAACAGAACCGCGAGCGCCATCGCCGTATAAATCAGTACCGTGCGGTAGAGGTAACGGTCGAGCAGATTCACGCTTTATTCGCCTCGCGAAACACCAGATAGAGGCCGAATGCCAGCACACCGA
The DNA here is from genome assembly GCA_964658135.1 of uncultured Acetobacteraceae bacterium. Lineage (GTDB taxonomy): Bacteria > Pseudomonadota > Gammaproteobacteria > Steroidobacterales > Steroidobacteraceae > Bog-1198. The sequence continues at coordinate 34,845 of CAZZXZ010000018.1, forward strand.
GATGTACCCACCACACGCCGATCGCCGGCGGTAGATCGCCCTTCTCCACCCAGACCTTGGCAGCCGACACCAGATTCGAATAAATGAAATACACCACGATGGCGAAGCCGACGCGTGCATAGCGACCCTGGCGCGGCCGCAGACGACTCAACGGCACCGCAACGAGAGTCAGCACCAAAGCCATCAGCGGGCTCGAAGTCCGCGATTGCAGCTGCGCGATGTCCGATGCGTTGCCGGTACCCCACAGTTCACGGGTGGGTTTGGTATCCGGATCCTGCGTTCCGATGCTGTCGCCCGGCGTGGCGATGGGGATGCCGTGCTCGCGAAACCGGATCACCCGAAAACCGCTCTGCCCCGGCACCCCTTCGTAGCGGTTGCCGTTGAACAACGTCACGAAATGCATGCCGTTCGCGGCGGCTTTGGAATACGTCGCCGTGTCCGCCAGCGCGACTTCGATCCGGCCGCCCGATTCGCGTCGCACGAACACGTTGTGGAGCACGCCGGCGGCATCGACCCGCTCGGCGTAAAAGACCGCGTCGCCGCCGCTGAACGAACGAAAACGCCCGGCATCCAGCTGACCGAATTGCGCTTCCTTGATGGCCGACTGCCGTATCAACTGCACCTGCTGATCAGCCCGCGGCACCTGGAAGAACGATAACCAGCCGAGACCCACGGCGATCGCCGCAGCAAAACAAAACAATGGCGCCAGCAGTCTCGCCGGCGAAAACCCGCACGCCTGCAGTGCCGTTATTTCACTGTCGTGGTAGAGGCGGCCCAGGGTCAGTACCACCGCCAGCAACAGCCCCACGGGCACGATGACGGCAAGGTTCATGACCGCTCCCAAGGCAATCAGATCGACGACCACGTGTCGCCCATATTGGTTCTCGGCGGCTTGGCCGAGCACCCGGGACAACTGGTTCGACACGAGAATTGCCACTAAAACGCCCGTGACCGCCAGACACGTTTGGACGACTTCGCGCAAGACATAGCGTTGGACGGTCCATTTCATGGCGTGGAGCTTAGAGCCTTCGCAATAATCTAGTAAACTAT
>CAZZXZ010000019.1:0-34470 GCA_964658135.1 uncultured Acetobacteraceae bacterium
CGCGCCGACGATGCGCCCGCGCCGCCCCCGCCCCAGCACGAATGGATCGGCAAGGGGCAGTTCGGTTTCCTCGACTCGAAGGGCAACAGTGACGGCGAGTCGGCCAATGGGAGCATCGAGCTGTCGCGCTACGATGATGCGTGGAAAAACGACCTGTACGTCGGCGGCTACTACGGCCAAAGCGGTGGGGTCGTTTCCGCGGAGCGTTGGAGCGTTCGGGAACAAACCGATTATGATTTCACGAACCGGTTGTTTGCCTTCGGCGGACTGCGTTACGAACACGATCTATTCGACGGTTTTGTCTATCAAGCCAGTCTTACGGGCGGTATGGGCTACAAAGTCCTCGACACCAACGACGACAAATTGACGGCTCAGGTGGGTGCCGGTTATCGCCGATTGCGTCCTGAAACCATCCTGAAGGACGATGGAGTCGTCGTTTCTCGGGTTCCGCTCGACGCCACGGGCGAGGCCATCGGCACGCTGACGGTGGACTACTCGCATAAATTCAACGCGAGTACCACGTTGAGCGACAAGTTGATCGTCGAAACCGGATCGTCCGACACGTTGGCTCACGATGACATTGCGCTGGCGGTCAAGATGTCCACCCGGCTGGCGCTCAGCGTCGGCTATTCGATCATCGACAACACCAAGCCTCCCGCGCCGCTCAAAAAAATCGATACGGTTACAACGGTCAATCTGGTCTTTGCATTTTAGGAGATGACGATGGGTTTATTCGACGGTTTGTTGGGTGGCGCGGTCGGTTCTGAAATGGTCAGCGTGGTCGGTGCGCTAATCGAGAAACATGGCGGTGTGCAGGGCGTCGTGTCGCAGCTCGAGCAGCAGGGATTGGGCGGAACGGTTCAGTCTTGGATTGGCACCGGGCCCAACCAACCCATCTCACCGGATCAGGTCCATAAGGTGTTCGGCCCGGACACCATGAAGGAAATGGCGGCGAAGATCGGCCTGTCGCCCCAGGATCTGGCTGCCAAATTGTCGTCTATCTTGCCGCAGGCCATCGATAAGATGACCCCGGGCGGCGTGGTGCCAGCCAAGGTTTGAGCCGCCGCTAACCCGGCGTTGCGTGCTCGACGAGCATTCGATAAATTTTGAGCACCTTTGGAACGTAGGCGATGGTTTCGGCAAACGGCGGAATGCGGCCACCGTTGCGGATTACCGCATCTTCGCCGGCGTTGTAGGCGGCCAGAGCCAACCGCATGTCCTGGCCGAATCGATTCATCAGGAATTTGAGATAACTCGCGCCGGCGTGCACGTTTTGGTTCGGATCGTAAAGATTGGAGACGCCGAACCGGCTGGCCGTCGCCGGCATCAGTTGCATCAGCCCCATCGCTCCTCGCCTTGACAGCGCACGCGAATTGAAACCTGATTCGACGACGATGACGGCGCGCAGTAAATTTGCCTCGACCGCCGCCGTCCGCGCCGCTTTTTCTATGATGGAGTCGTACTGCGCTGCCCGGGCCAGCAGCGTAGGGCTGTAACGCTCGCCGCTTTCGGTCACATCGCGCGGGTTCAACACCAGCAGCTTGTAGAGGTTGTTATCCGGAACGTCGGTGAAGTGCTTGACGCCGTCCGCGTCTACGAACATGTAGATCCGCGAATGCGCGCCCGCGGTGCCCGCGAGCAGCAGTGCGGCTAGAAACAAGGCGATCCGGTCCCGTAACATGAGGCTTCCTTCGATGGAAGCCTACCGCGAACCGATCCTGCGCCGGTGCGACCTACGTCACTCAATCGACATCGGTCTCCAGCGGCTCGATCAAGCTTTCATCGTTATTACTCAACGACTCGACGCGGGCCGTCACCTTGTAAGCCACCATTCGATCCGACGGGTAAGGCGCCAATGCGGCTGCGGCATTGACCGCACTGCCATATAACCAGACATCGCGCAGGTCGCGCGCCAAGACCGCCGGCATACGCGCTGCACCATCCTCGATTTCCGCCACCAGTTCATTGGCGGGCACAGTGATGATGGTGCAGGATTCACGTTCCCATAATCCTGCAAACCCGAACACCGCTTGGTCCTCGACATGAACGAAAAACGGCTGCTGGCCCGCGACGCTCTTGGTCCGCCACTGGTAAAATCCCAACGCGGGAATGATGCAGCGTTGACCCTGCGCCAACAAGCTTTTCGCGTCATCGGCCAGGTTCAACATCTCCATGGGCACGGTATACGTGCCATGCTCGCCAAAGCCCCAGCTCAACAGCACCGGTTCAGGTTGACCGTCGACGACTCGAATGGCCGGGACCGCCTGCGAGGGCGCCGCGTTGTAATTCGCAGCGAATTCCCACTCCGCGGGTACGAGATCGAATTCGCGCTCGATGGAAGCTTCGTCCGGGCTGACGTATCGTTTGCACATCCGATTACTATACTACCTGTCGTCAACCGGCAGAATCGCCCGTGGCGCTAAAGCTTGCCGGAACGTTGCCGACTCATAGGTTAAACCCGTTCAAACGCCACTGAGCATTCGTGTCCGAAACCTCCGACTGGAAGATTAAATACCGCGAATCTCTGCTCGAAATGGAGGGCGAGGAGAAACGCTTCCGACACATCGAGCAGACGTTGCGTCGTCTGGTCGGCCGCCTGTGCGCGGCCGGCATGGGCGTCGACCCACAGTTGGACGACGAACTCATCGTTTTAGCGGCGGCGAACCGCCGCAATGCCGACGCCGCGGAGCTGGAGAAAATCGCCGCATCGCTGACCGTCGCGGTCGTCGCCGTCGACTCGGTCGCACCGGTTCCCACCATGATTTTGGAACCCATCGTCGCGCGGTGGGATTCGACGTGCACGGCCGCCGCACGCATCCTGCAGCATCTTAAGATGGTCAGCGTCGACGATGCCGCGGCCTGCGACTTGCTTGCGCGCCTGCCGCAGGTGAACTCGGATGTCGGCCTGGCCGAGATCCTGGAGCGGACCGCGGAACTCGTTCGACTGCATGGCGAAACGCTGACGCAGGAACGGCGGCAAGCAGCGACGTTGCTTTCCGACATGACCTTGCGGCTCGAGGAGATGGCAAGTTATCTGACCGAATCCGGCCAAGAGACCCGCTCTCGATTTGCCGACTCCGCCACCCTCAACGACACGGTGCTATCCCAGGTGCGTGAACTCGCCGTCGAGGCGCATGGCGCCACCGAGTTGCAGGTGTTGCGCACCACGGTGAGCGCGCGGCTCGACCGCGTGAGTCAGCAGGTACTCGATTTCCGTTCGCGCGAAGAAAGCCGGCTGCGCGAATACAACGGTCGTGCGGAACGCATGCGGCTGCGGATCGCCGATCTGGAGCGTGAAACCCAGGAACTGCATGCCAAGCTGGATCGCGAGAAACACGGAGCCCGGCTCGACCCCTTGACGCGGCTCGCGAATCGCAAATCTTTCGACGAACGCTTCAGTCAGGAAATGGAACGTGCGGTGCAGAACGGTCTGCGGGTAGCCATGTTGCTCTGGGATTTGGACAATTTCAAAGTCATCAACGATACCTACGGTCACCGGGCCGGCGACCGCGTGCTGCAGAGCGTGGCCACGTGTTTCATGGCGGGTCTTCGTCCGGAAGATTTCGTGGCCCGCATCGGCGGCGAAGAATTCATCGTGCTCCTCAGCGGCATGCCGTTTCCACGGGCATTGGCCATCGCAGACGAATTGCGCATGGCGGTGGCGGCGCTGCGCTTCCATTTTCGCGGGATACCGGTGCGAGTGACGGTGTCGTGCGGACTGACGGAACTACAGACGAGCGATGCGTCCGGCTCGGCATTCGATCGCGCTGATGCCGCCCTGTACCGAGCAAAACACGGCGGCAAGAATTTATGCGTCACGGCCTGAGCAGCTAACGAATATTTAACGTACTTATCCGATTTGCGCACGGATTTTTGCATCTTGAGCCCATAGACTTGTCGAATGAGCGTACCGAAACCAGCCCTCAGGGAGGCTCTCGCAGAGCCGTCGGTTGCGCTTCCCACCGGTCATTCTGCGGCCCGCGCCGGGGTCCGGCACCGGCTCGGTCTGCGGGCGTGGATGCTGACGGCCGTGCTTTTTTTAGTGCCGTTGGTCGCTTATTGGCCGGCCACATTTCACGACTATGGGCTGCGCGACGACTATTCGAATCTGCGTGAAGCGCACGAGGAACCCGGCACCGTCATCAAGTTCTGCGCCTCGCACGCCCGCCCGATCTATGGCTGGCTGCTGCAGGTGACTTATGGTCAAACCGACAGCGTCCATAATTTGCGCTGGATGCGTTTGTGCGCCGCGCTGTTGCTGGGCGCCGTCTCCCTGGTGATGTTTCGCGGGCTGCGGTCTTTGGGCTGGTCGTTCAACGCCACGCTGTGCTTCGCAATCCTGATCGCCTTGGTCCCCTCCGCCCAAGTCGTGGCCGGTTGGGCGGTGGGCTGGCCCTACGCGGCGACCGCGTTGCTGGCGATCGCCGGCTTTTTCACTGTGGAGGGCGCCTTGGCGGTCGGACTGCGTGCCGGCCCGGGGCGGGCCATCGGCCAATGGACGCTGGCTCTCGGGCTGATGATCGTGAGTGCGCTCATCTATCAACCCAGCGCCTTGTTCTATGTGGTGCCTCTCGCCGCCGCGCTGGTCGCCCGGCGGCCCGGCAATCTGCGGCAATTCGCGCGCTGGCTGAGCATCCATTTGGGGTTCGTGAGCGCTGCACTGGGGATGGCGTACGGGCTGATGAGCGCCTTGTATTCGACGGGTGTATTCGTGAAGTCGGGACGCATCGCCTTCGAGCATCATGGCTTCGAGAAAATTGCCTGGTTCTTTCGCGAAGCGCTGCCCAATGCGCTCAGTCTCTTCGTCTTGAACGACAATAATCAGCGTGACCATGGCTGGTATCTGGCGTGTGCGGCCACCGTCGGCGGCGTGTTGCTGGCCGGGGCGCTCGTCGAGTGGCGGCGCCGAGGCCGTACGCGGGGAATTATCTGGGCCGTGGGCTTGAGCGGGTTGCCGATATTCGCGCTGGGTGTGAGCCTGGTCGCCTCGGAACATTACGCTACGTATCGCACCATCTTTGCGATGACCGGGGTCCTCCTCTGCTTCTTGGTGGCGTCGATTCGGACCTTGACCGAGCGCTGGAGCACGGGCAGCCGCAGACTGTTGGCGACGTCGATCGTGATTGCCGCTTTCTTCTCCGCCCAACATCATGTTTACGCGTTGATCGCGGTACCGCAGGGCAACGAGTGGCAGTTGATACTGCAGGGCGCGAAACACGTGCGTCTCGACGGGCCCACGCGTCAATCGGTCTTCGTGATCGCGTCTGCACCGGCCGACATCTCCACGGCGACGATTTATCACGACGAATTCGGCTCGCTGTCCTCGAACTCCGAATGGGTACCGAAGGAAATGTTCAAGCGGGCCATGCATGACCTGCACCCGGACGTTGCCAATCTCGACACGCGCTACGCCCTTGCCGAGGGCTACAAACTTCCCGCCGGCGAGCATTACGATGTGATCGTCGATCTGCACCGCCTGCGCCGCTTTTACACCCACAACTGACCGCCGCTGCGCCCCGCAGCGCCCCGCTGCGTGCCAGTTTGCGAGTCGAAGCGGAATGAACGAGACGATCTCGAAGAAACTGTGTAGCTTTGATTACTTCCATCCAATAAAGGGGTAGTCATGCAGTATCAAGGGTTAGGCGGACTCATCGTTCTGATCGCCGACGTCTGGGCCATCGTGAATATTTTTCAAAGTGGTGCCGACACGGCCAAGAAAGTCATCTGGACGCTGGTGGTGTTTTTCCTGCCGGTGCTCGGTTTCATACTGTGGTATTTCCTGGGACCCAAGACGGGACGAGTCTAACCGTCCGTCGAGTCAGCGATGCGCCGCCGGAGTCATGAGCGCCACCAACTCGCCAAACTCGGTTGGTTGCGCGCCAGCGTACTGGGAGCCAACGATGGGATCGTCTCGACGTCGAGCTTGATCCTGGGGGTGGCGGCTGCGCATGCCGCGCAGGCCAGTATTTTCTTGAGCGGCGCGTCGGGCCTGGTTGCCGGCGCCATGTCGATGGCAATCGGCGAATATGTCTCGGTGCACTCGCAAGCCGACTCGGAAGCGGCCGCCCTGGATCAGGAGCGTACCGAGCTCCAGGAAGACTTCGTCGGCGAGAGCCACGAACTGACCGACATCTACGTGCGGCGCGGCCTCGAGCCGCTCCTTGCGCGACAGGTGGCCGAGCAGTTGATGGCGCACGACGCGCTGGCGGCGCACGCGCGCGACGAGTTGGGCTTGTCGAGCGATACCGGCGCGCGGCCGTTGCAGGCTGCGCTCGCATCCGCGGGAAGCTTCGCCGCCGGTGCGAGCATCCCGCTGCTCGTGGCCGTGGCCTCGGCACCGCAATACTTGATTGCCGCAATCGTGGCCACCTCGCTGCTCAGTCTGCTCCTGCTAGGCGGCATCTCGGCGTATGTCGGCGGCGCTCGGGTCGTGCAGGGAGCCTTGCGCGTCGCTCTTTGGAGTGCGTTGGCCATGGCGGTTTGCGCGGCCGTCGGTACCTTGCTGGGCACGGCATGACCAGCGTGGCGAATGCCCTGCCGGGCGTTCTTTTGCGCGTGGCGCAGATGGAGGAGGCCGACCGCTTGACGCTACGGGGCGGCGTCTCGGACGTCGACCTGATGCAACGGGCGGGCCGCGCCGCCGCTCAGGTCATCATGCGGCGTTGGCCTGTATGCCGGGTTTCGATCCTCTGCGGCCCCGGCAACAACGGCGGCGATGGTTTCGTCGTGGCGAGCGAGTTGGCGGCGGCCGGCTGGCCCGTCCGGGTCGCCCTGCACGGCTCTCGCGACGGCCTGCGCGGTGCCGCAAAGTATCATGCTGGGCGTTGGAGCGGCGGCATCGATGCGGCCATGCCGCCGGTGCTCGAGGGCGCCGAATTGGTGGTCGATGCCCTTTTCGGTTCGGGCCTCAATCGCGGGTTACAAGAGCCCCTCGCGCGGTTGCTGGCGAGCATTCACGTGCCGCTGGTGGCGATCGACGTGCCGAGCGGCGTCATGGGCGATACCGGCGCATCTCTCGGTGCGGCGGCCGCTGCCTGTACGATCACCTTCACCCGCAAAAAACCGGCCCACGTGCTGATGCCCGGACGCGCTCTGTGCGGCGTCATCGAGGTCGCGGACATCGGTACGCCGACTGCCGTCGTGGCCGCACTCGGCATCGATCTATGGGAAAACGGACCCGATTTGTGGCGGCACGACATGCCGCGGCTCGACCTGCAAGGCAATAAATACGGCCGGGGTCACGCACTCATTTACGGCGGTTATCCCACGACCGGCGCCGCGCGCATGGCCGCCCGCGCAGCGGCGCGCGCCGGCGCCGGACTGACCACCATTGCCGTTCCCGTCGTTGCCCTACCGATCTATGCGGCGGCACTGACCAGCATCATGGTCCAGCCGATCTCGCAGCCGGAGGACTTTGCCCATCTGCTCGGCGATGCGCGCTACAACGCGCTGTTGATCGGCCCTGGTGCGGGAGTCGACGCCACCACCCGCGAGCGTACTCTGGCCATGCTCGCGACACGGCGCGCCGTGTTGCTCGATGCCGACGCCATCAGCGTGTTCGCCGATCGCCCAGGCGCGCTGACCGAAGCCATTGCGGGGCCGTGTGTGCTCACGCCCCACGAGGGCGAATTCGCCAGACTTTTCCACACGGCCGGCGATAAGCTGACACGCGCGCTTGCGGCCGCAAAACAGAGCGGCGCCATCGTCGTCCTCAAGGGAGCCGACACCGTGATAGCGGCTCCCGACGGTCGTGCCATCGTGAACACCAATGCGCCGGCGAGTCTGGCCACCGCCGGATCGGGCGATGTACTCGGTGGATTGATCCTGGGTCTGCTCGCGCAGTCGATGGATGCGTTTTTGGCCGCCGCGGCCGGCGTTTGGTTACACGGCGCGGCCGCGGCCGACTTCGGACCGGGTTTGATGGCCGAAGATATTCCGGATCTTCTGCCCGGCATACTGCGCCGACTGGCGGCCTGATTTGAATCTAGGCGCGTGGCTACCGCGTTTCACCGCGCACTCGCTGGCCATCGTCGTCAGCGTATTGACTTACGTGCTGACCACGCGCGCGGAACGCGAGCGCCGTCCGCCATCGATTGCCATCGCCTGGGTGTTGGGTTTGCTCGCGCTGCCTTATTTCGTATTGCCGATGTACCTCATGTTCGGCCGCAGGAAGCTCTCGCGTCGCAGTGCGCGGGTGGGCCAGCGCGTGCACGCGCAGCACTGGGCCGAGGATCTCATCGAGAGTTTCGGATTGCCGCCGGCGGCATCCGCGCGGGTCCGCTTCCATCACAACGGCACCGAATCGCGAGCTGGGCTGGTCGAGACGATGCACGCCGCCAAGCGCAGACTGGATATCTGCACGTACATTCTGGGTAACGACTCGTTCGGCCGGGAGGCCACCGACAACATGATCGCCTGCGTCGCCCGCGGCGTTCGAGTGCGTTTGTTGATCGACGGCGTGGGTGCGTTGCAGCTGCCTCGTAGTTGGTTTCGGCGCTTGAATCGCGCCGGAGTCGAAACTGCCATCTTCAGCCCGTTACTGGCGCGCAAGACCCCGGGGCCACGCAATCTTCGCAACCATCGCAAATGGGCGGTGGCCGACGGCGAACAATTGTGGGCCGGCGGCAGAAATCTAGCCGCCGAATACTTCATCGCCGTCGATGGCGTAGCCCCCTGGCTCGACCTGTCGTTCGAACTCGAAGGCCCGGCCGCCACGTCGGCCGCGCAACAGTTCGAGGCGGACTGGGCGGCGGCGGGCGGCGCACCCGGACAGCCGCTTGCGGCGCCTACCTGCCAGTTTGAAGGCAGCCGTACGCAGTTTCTGCCGAGCGGACCCGATCAAGTGGAAGATACCGTGCATGCGCTGCTGATCGATGCCTGTTTTCAGGCGACCGAGCGCGTGCTCGCCGTCACGCCGTATTTCGTGCCCGACGTCAGTCTCGAAACCGCGGTCCGATTGGCGGCCCGTCGGGGTGTGCGCATCGATCTGTGCATTCCGGCGAAATCGAATCACATCCTCGCCGACTTCGTGCGCAACAGATCGCTGCGTGCCTTGAGCAATGCCGGGGTCAACGTCCATCTGTTGCCGCACATGAACCATGCCAAGGCAATCGTCTTCGACAAGACCATCGCGTTGTGCGGTTCCTGTAATCTGGATTCACGCAGCCTGCTTCTGAACTATGAATCGGCGGTGGTGTTTTACGGTGAGTCCGAGATCGACTGGTTGGCGCGGTGGATACTCGCGTTGATGCCGAGCGCGAGCAGTTTCGACGGCCGTCCCCCCGGACTTTGGCGCGACGTGTGCGAAGGGCTGCTGCTCACCGTTGCCTACCAGCTTTGAGAGAGCCCTTCGGTATCTGCGCGTAGGCGATTGCCTACACGGGATTACTGATCGGCCGGCGAGGTCGCATAGTATCCTGACCGTTCGATCTCCGAGTCGACACGTGCGGTAGGTGATGGGTGGATTTCAAGGATTATTACAAGGTCATGGGGATCGCACGCGATGCGACCGAAACGCAGATCAAGCAGGCTTACCGCAAGCTGGCCCGCAAGTATCATCCCGACGTCAGCAAGGAAAAGGATGCCGAGGCGCGTTTCAAGGAAGTCGGTGAAGCGTACGAGGTGTTGAAGTCGGCCGAAAAACGCGCCGCCTACGATCAGTTGGGACAGGGACCTCGACCCGGCGAGCAGTTCAGGCCACCGCCCGATTGGAATTCCGGTTTTGAATTCGGCGGCGCGGGTCCCGGCGAAAGCGGCGGACCCGGTCGTCGGTCGACCGGTGCCGATTACAGTGATTTCTTCGAAACACTATTCGGCGGCAATGCGCGCCATACGGCCGACGGCGGCTCCGATCATCATGCGAAGGTGATGTTGGATCTGGAGGCCACGCTGCAGGGCGGCTCGCGCACGTTCACATTGCGGGTTCCGGAAATCGACGGTCAGGGTCGGCTGGCCTCGAAGGAGCGGGTCCTCAATGTGCAGGTTCCGAAAGGCATTCTGCCCGGCCAGACCATACGACTGACCGGCCAGGGCTCGAGCGCGGGGCCCGGCGGGAAACCCGGCGACCTGTACATCGAGGTCGAGTTTCAACCGCATGCGCTGTATCGGATGGACGGCCGCGATCTGTATCTTGATCTTCCCGTCACACCGTGGGAGGCCGCCTTGGGCGCCGTGGTGAAAACGCCGACGCCGGGCGGCACGGTCGATTTGAAAATTCCCGCCGGATCGCACCAAGGTACGCAGCTGAGATTGAAAGCCCGCGGCATACCCGCCTCCACACCGGGCGACTTTTATGTCGTTCTGCAAATTGCGCTGCCCGCCGCCGACCACGAGCCGGCGAAGGAAGCCTATCGAGCGTTTGCGGCGGCCACCGCATTCAATCCTCGCGTGGCGCTGGGAGTGTCGGTGCCATGAGTAGAATCGAGGTGGGATCTCTGTCGGGGGACATTTTCGAAGAATACGCGGTGCTCAGTGTGGATGAATTGAGCCGCTTGTGCGCGGTGGACAGGACCTCCATCGTCGAACTGGTCGAAGAGGGCGTGCTCACCGTCATCGAAATCGATGCCGCCGAGTGGCGCTTCGCGGGGGTCGCGTTGCGGCGCGCCCGTCTGGCGCTGCGCTTGCAGCGCGACCTCGAGATCAATCTGCCGGGCGTGGCGCTCGCGCTCGAATTAATGGAAGAGATGGAACGCTTACGCAGAGAACTCGAGGTGTTACGCTGATGACCGGCACGAACGATTCGGACGCCTTCGTTTTCTTCGGCGCCACCGGCGACCTTGCGTATAAAAAAATCTTCCCCGCGTTGTACGAATTGTTCCATCGCGGTGGTTTGAGCATTCCCATCATCGTGATGGCGCGTGGTAGTTGGACGCTCGACAAGCTGCGCGATCGTGCCCGTGAGAGCATCAAAGCGGCCGGCGATTACGAGACGGCGTGTTTCGACAAGCTGGCGGCTGCGATGGTCTTCGCGGACAGCGACTATTCCAAGCCCAATACCTTTGCAAACCTCAAGAAGGTATTGGGCTCCGCGCAGCGTCCCATCCATTATCTGGCGATCCCGCCCAGCATGTTCGGCACGGTGATCCATGGGCTGGCCGAATCGGGCTGCGCCGACGGGGCGCGGGTCATTCTCGAAAAGCCCTTCGGCCGCGATCTGGCGAGCGCCAAGGCACTCGACACCACGCTGCATGAAGTGTTTGCCGAGCGGTCCATATTCCGCATCGATCATTATCTCGGCAAGGAAGCGGTGCAGAACCTGCTTTACTTCCGCTTTGCCAATACGTTTCTGGAACCGATCTGGAACCGTGATTACGTCAAGGACGTTCAGATCACCATGGCCGAGAAGTTCGGCGTGGAGGGCCGCGGAAAATTTTACGAGGAAGTGGGTGCGATTCGCGACGTGGTACAGAATCATTTGCTGCAGGTGATCGCATTGCTTGCCATGGACTGCCCGGTCGGTTACACGGTGCGCGCCATGCAGATGGAGAAATTGCGCCTGTTCCGCGCAATGCGGCCGCTCGACAAACAGGACGTGGTCCGCGGGCAGGTGCGCGGTTACCGCCAGGAAGAAGGCGTCGCCGCCGATTCACAGGTCGAGACCTTCGCGGCGCTGCGCCTGCACATCGACACGTGGCGCTGGGCCGACGTACCGTTCTACATCCGCACCGGCAAATCGCTGCCCATTTCCGCCACCGAAGTCGTGGTCAATCTGAAAAATCCGCCGCTGGCGATATTTGATTCGACCGCCGCGCAGCCGAGCAATTATTTTCGGTTTAGATTGAGTCCGGAAGTGGTGATTTGCACCGGTGCACTGGTCAAGACGAATGGCGAGGAAATGAAGGGCTCTCCCGTGGAGCTGCTGGCCCGGCATCAGTCGGAAACGGAGAAATCGCCCTACGAGCGGTTGTTGGGCGATGCCATCCGCGGCGACAATCAATTGTTCACCCAGGACGAGAGTGTCGAGGCTGCCTGGCGCGTGGTGGAACCCATACTCGAGGATCCCCCGCCGGTGGTGGAGTACGAACCGGGATCGTGGGGGCCGGCGGCGGCGAACGGCATCATCGAAAGCGACGAAGGCTGGCATGACCCTCAGGTTGAGCATACGGCGCCGTGTTGACGGAGGCGGCGGCGTTCGACGGTACCGTTTTTTTATTGGACGTGGACAACACGTTGCTCGATAACGACCGTTTCGCCGCCGATTTAACCGCCCGGTTGGAGCGTGATTTCGGCGCGCCTGAACGAGCTCGTTACTGGCAATTGTTCAATGGCCGCCGCGAACAGCTCGGTCTCGCCGACTATCTGGGCACTCTGGAGGTGTTTCGCCACGGTGTCGAGGATGATCCGGAACTGCTCGGCATGTCGGATTACCTGTTGGACTATCCCTTCGCCCAGCTGGTCTATCCGCGGGCGTTGGCGGTCATTGCCCACCTGGCCGCCTACGGGAAACCCGTCGTGCTGTCGGACGGCGATGTCGCGCTGCAACCGCGCAAGATACGCCGCGCCGGGATTTGGGATGCCGTTTCGGGCCGAGTTCTGGTATACCTCCACAAAGAGCGCTCGCTCGACCATGTGATGCGGCGCTTTCCGGCATCCCACTATGTCATGGTGGACGACAAACTGAACCTCTTGGCGGCCATGAAATCCATTCTCGGCGCCAAATTGACCACGGTCTTCGTGCGTCAGGGACACTACGCCAACGATGCCCAGTCGAACACCGCTTTGCCGCCGCCCGATCGGGTGTTCGAGCAAATCGGCGACTTGATGACCCTTAAACTTACCGACTTTCAGGTGCGATCATGAAACCTACTCAAGCCCTCCACGATCTGGGACAGAGCCTCTGGCTCGACAACATCACGCGCGACATCCTCGATAACGGCACCCTGCGCCGCTACGTCGACGAATTGTCGATCACCGGATTGACGTCGAATCCGACGATTTTCGACGAAGCGATCGGTGGCGGGGCTGCCTACGACGCCGGCATTCAGAGAAAGGCGCACGCGGGACTGTCGGGCGAAGCTCTCTTCGTCGAACTCGCCCTCGAGGATTTACGGCGCGCCGCGGATATCTTCAAGCCGATTTGGGACCGTACTCACGGCACCGATGGCTGGGTATCCATGGAGGTGTCGCCGCTGCTCGCCACCGATACCAAGGCCACCATCGCGTCGGCTTTGTCCATTCACAAGCTGGCCGACCGTCCCAATTTATACGTGAAGATTCCCGGCACGCCCGCGGGGGTTCCGGCGATCGAAGAGGCCATTTTTGCCGGTGTGCCGGTCAACGTGACGCTGTTGTTCTCCCGTGAACAATATCTGGCCGTCGCCGGCGCGTACATGCGCGGTTTGGAACGTCGCATCGAGGCGGGATTGAAACCCAACATCAGTTCCGTCGCGTCGGTGTTTGTCAGCCGCTGGGACCGCGCGATCGCCGACAAGGTGCCGCCGGAGTTGCGCAACCGATTGGGGATAGCCATCGGCATGCGCACCTACCGGGCGCACTGCGACTTGTTGGAAAGCAAACGCTGGCGCGACCTCGCCGCGGCCGGCGCACATAAGCAGCGCATGCTCTGGGCGAGCACCGGCGTGAAAGATCCGAAGGCAGCCGCGGATCTTTACGTGACGGCCTTCGCGGCGCCCGACAGCATCGACACCATGCCGGAGAAAACCCTGCTGGCATTTGCGGAAAAGGGCAGCGTCAAGGCGGTCATGCCCAGAGACGGCGGCGATGCGGAGGAGGTGCTCGGGCGCTTCGCCGCAGCGGGTATCGATGTCGACGCCCTGGCCTCTCAGCTGCAGGTGGAAGGCGCACAGTCGTTCGTCAAGTCGTGGACCGAACTCATGAAACGCATCGCCGAAAAAGGCGCAGCGCTCGCAACCACGTGACCGCGCGAGTGAATCCGCTCGCCGGGCGTCCCGCGCCCGCCGATCGACTGGTCAACGTGCCCCGCCTCATCACCGCGTATTACAGCGAACGGCCGGAGCCCGGCATTCCTGCACAGCGGGTTGCCTTCGGCACCTCGGGACATCGCGGGTCGTCGTTCGACAACAGCTTCAACGAAGCGCACGTGCTCGCCATCAGTCAGGCCATCTGCACGCACCGTAAACAACAGGGCATCGACGGTCCCCTGTTTCTCGGGTTCGACACGCATGCGCTCTCGGCTCCGGCCTTCGCCACCGCGCTCGAAGTCCTCGCCGGCAACCGCGTCGAGGTCATGGTGTCGGCCGGCGACGAGTACACGCCCACACCGGCCATTTCACACGCCATCCTCACCTACAACCGCGGCCGCACGTCCGGATTCGCGGATGGCATCGTGATCACGCCGTCGCACAATCCACCGGATAGCGGCGGATTCAAATACAACCCTCCGGACGGCGGTCCGGCGGATACCCAGGTGACGTCGTGGATGGAGTCCCGCGCCAACGAGCTGATCGGAGCGGGCTTGAACGGCGTCACACGGATGGACTTTGCGCGGGCGCGGCGCGCCGCGACCACCCATGCGCATGACTATGTCGAGTCGTATGTGAACGATTTGAGCTCGGTGATCGACATGGATCTCATCCGTGGCTCCAAGATCCGCCTCGGAGTGGATCCGCTCGGCGGCGCCGGAGTTCATTATTGGTCGCGCATCGCCGAACGTTACAAATTGGATCTGCGCGTGGTGAACGATGAAGTCGATCCCACATTTCGCTTCATGACCTTGGACTGGGATGGAAAGATCCGCATGGACCCCTCTTCGTCTTATGCCATGCAGCGCTTGATCCAGTTGAAGGACAGTTACGACGTGGCGTTTGCCTGCGACACCGATCACGATCGCCACGGCATCGTCACGGCGAGCAGCGGGCTGATGCCGCCGAACCATTATCTGTCCGTTGCCGTCGATTATTTGTTCAAGCATCGCACCGGCTGGCGCGCCGATGCCGCCGTCGGCAAGACCGTGGTGAGCAGCGCGATGATCGATCGCGTCGCGGCGCGCCTCGGCCGCCGGTTGTATGAAGTGCCCGTAGGTTTCAAATGGTACGTGGCCGGTTTGTTGGACGGCAGCCTGGGGTTCGGCGGCGAGGAAAGCGCGGGCGCATCCTTCAGCCGATTCGACGGACAAGCCTGGAGCACCGACAAGGACGGCATGTCGGCGGCGCTGCTGGCGGCGGAAATCACCGCGCGCACGCATCGCGATCCGGGCGAAGCGTATCGGGAGCTGACGCGCGATCTAGGTGAAGCGTTCGTCAATCGAGTCGATGCGCCGGCATCTCCGGCACAGAAGAAGAAACTGGGCAAACTCAACCGCGAGCAGATTCGCAGCGAGGAAATCGCCGGCGACAAGATCGAACAAGTCCTGACGCGAGCGCCGGGCAACGATGCCGCAATCGGCGGCGTCAAAGTGATCTCGAAGAACGGTTGGTTCGCGGCCCGGCCGTCCGGTACCGAGGACATCTACAAGATATACGCCGAGAGCTTCGTCGACGAGGCGCACCTCCAGAGATTATTGACCGACGCGCAGGCCGTCGTGGATGCGGCACTCGCCGACACCTGAGGTTACCGCCCCAACCGCTCTCGCCAAACGGCTGTTGCCGTGGCTGGTGGCGATCGGCCTGTTCATGGAGTCGCTCGACACGACGATTCTCAACACGGCGGTGCCGGCCATAGCGCATGCCCTCAACGTGCCGCCGCTCAGCATGAAAGCGGTGCTCGCGAGCTACACGCTGAGCCTCGCGGTGTTCATTCCCATCAGCGGATGGATGGCCAATCGCTTCGGCACGCGCCGCGTGTTCGCGGGAGCCATTGCCATTTTCATCGCGGGTTCTTTTTTGTGCGGCATCTCCTCCGAAATACATTGGTTGGTGGCGTTCCGCATTCTGCAGGGCTGCGGAGGCGCCATGATGCTCCCGGTGGGCCGCCTCACCATGCTGCGCACGTTTGCGAAGTCCGAACTGGTGCGCGCCATGAGCTTCGTGGCGGTTCCGGGCCTGATCGGTCCGATGCTCGGACCCGTGATCGGCGGTCTCATCATCGGCTACTTCCATTGGAGCGTGATTTTCTTCGTCAACATCCCCATCGGAATCCTCGGACTCTATCTGGTGTTCAAGCATCTGCCGAATTTCCGGGAAACCACGCGCCAGCCGCTCGACGTCGTCGGTCTCGTCCTGTTCGGTTCGGGAATCTCGCTGTTATCTTATGTGCTCGAAGTATTCGGCGATCATACGTTGAGCAGTCGGGAGACCGTCGGATTGTTGGTCTTATCCTGCGTGCTGCTCGGCACCTACGGTCTCAATTCCCTGCGCACGACGCAGCCGCTGCTGCGGCTGGACCTTTTGCGCATTCGTAGCTTTCGCGTCTCGGTGACCGGCAATTTGTGCACCCGCATCGGCATCGGCGGGCTGCCGTTCCTGCTTCCGCTGCTCTATCAAGTGGGGCTGGGATATAACGCCATTGAATCGGGCTTGATGATCATGCCGCAGGCGCTCGCGGCGCTCAGCTTCAAGCTCGCACTGCCGCACATCCTGCGCAAGCTCGGCTACCGCCGGGTGTTGATCGCGAACTCGATTCTGGTCGGGGCGATGTTGATGCTGTTCTCCCTGATCGATATAGGCACGCCGCCGTGGGTCATCATCCTGCTGACTTTCATCTTCGGCTTCTTCAGTTCGACCCAGTACACGAGCATGAACACGCTGGCCTATGCCGACGTCGACGGCGAACAGGCCAGCGGGGCCAGCACCATCGCAAGTACGGTGCAGCAGCTGGCGGTGAGTTTCGGGGTTGCGGCGGCATCGCTGGCGGCCGCGCTGTTCATCCCGGATCACGCTCGGATCGAGCCGGTGCAGATGATCCGCGGCATTCACCTTGCGCTGCGCGCCCTCGGCGCATTGACGGTGGTGACCACGGTCGTTTTCTGGGAATTACGGGCACGTGACGGCGAATCCGTGAGTCGCCACCGGGCCGAGTTGCCGGCCGGCTGACGGGCGTGGCTGCCGGCACGCAGCAACTTCAAGTTTAGTTGTTCAATACCACGGTGATGCTGGTGGCGCTGAAGGCATAGCTCGAGGACGTGTACTGGCCCAGCGCCGTCATGCCGGTGGCGAGCGTCGAGCCCGTGAGCGCGCTCTGCAGAGCCGTGATGAAGGCATCGTAGGTGTTGTAGTTGTCCACCGTTGCGCTGGCCGTGTGCCCGATCGCGAACAACATGATGGAGGCCGTGCTGGTCGGAGTGATGAGCGGATCCGACGCCAAACCCACGATGTTGATCGATTGCGCGCCCACTTGAATCACATGCCGCGTACCGATGCTTGAATTGCGCGCATCGACGTCGATCGCGGAACTGTCGTACGTGGTGAACGGTGCCGCGGTGCCGGTGCCCCAGTCGACGACCATTTCGGCGACTATGGTGGTTGGATCCAGCAACGTGGATGCCGTGAAGTTAGGCGTCGAGGCACCGAACGACGCGGTGAAGCCGGTCGCTTCGACCGGCACGCCCACCGTGGAATTCGTCAAATCCAAGGCGCCCGTGCTGAGCACGTAACTGCCGGTGCTCGCGCCGGTTCCCGTGAATTCGAATGCGCTGACCGAACGCCCTCCCAGAGAGCTCAGATTCAGATCGAGCGTTCCGGAGCCGGTCGCGGTGACCAGTCCGGAAGCGGTGCTCTGACCGATGCGCACCAATCCCGCGCTCGCATCCAGCGTCACGGCGCCGTTACTCGGCGTGGTCGAGGTGCCGAACGCGGTGATCTGCGAGCCTACCGATATTTGTTGGATGTTGTTCAGTTCGCTGGTGCCCTGGCCCGTCTGGGTGACATTGGTGTTGGCGCTCACCTGAACGGTAGACGTCCCCGACAGAAAGGTATTGGTGCCGTCACCGCCGATGAGGGTGGCATCTTCGACCGTCAACGTATTGCCGCTGCGCGCCGAGACGATTCCCGACAACCGGTCCAGGCTCGAGTTCTGTACGCTCGTACCGGCGAGAACCTGCGTGGCCGAAAAGGTCAGGTCCGTCGATGTGCTCGACGTCGTCGTGCCATTGGTGGTGGTCGTCGTGGTGCTGTCGGTGGACGTCAAAGTGCCCAGCGTGTCGATCGGCGCCCCCGTGTTCACGCTCGCCAGTTGGGTAAGTCCCGCACTCCCGGTGTAGGACGTGCCATTGATTTCATAGGTGGTCGCATCGCTCGGCGTGACGACCAGAGAGCCTGCGCCCAGGGTGGGAAAATCGAAGGGTTCCACACCCGAGGTGTAGGTGGTGGCGCTCGTTTTCACGCTCTTCAACGGACCCCGGATGCGGACCGTCTTCGAATCGATCGGCTGCGCACTCGCCACGATCAACGGTGTCACCGTGACGGTCTTCGCGGACAGGTTGACGATGTTGGAAGCCGCCAACTTGAAATCCAGCGCCAGCCGCGACACCTTGCTGTTGGTGACGGTGAACGAATCGCTCGGGTCGAGCGTCAGCGTCAACGTCACCTGGGTCAATTTTTGGCCGTTGGCGCCGACCGGTGTGAGAGCGATGCCGTTCATGCTGCCATCGTCGTAGACGATTTCGGCCGAACTGTAATCCACCGTAATGGCAACGTCCTTGTAAGTCGCCTTGCTGACCGCCGAGGAGCCGAGCACCTCGCTGAGGTTGGTCAAATTAGCCAGATCCACCGTCGTGCTCGCGGCCAGCGCGCTCGATGAGGTGCTGCCGCTCGAGGTCTGCAAATCCACCGACACCAGACCGACCCGATAAGTCAAAAAGGTGTCCGTGGACGGCGTGGCGGTGAGCGTGACAACGGCCGTGCCGTTGCATGCCGCCAAGATCAGGAACATTCCGGCGCCTAGCGCTTTGACGGCGCCGGAAACAATGTTGCGAAGAGCAGACATGCAGAGACTCGACCCCGAGAACGAGAGCGCATTGTTCAGGGATCGGAACCGACTGAGAAGAGGCCGGCGAGTAAAGTTCTGTCAAGTAACCGTCAGTATTTCACGTTTCTCGAAAAAGCGCCCAAGGCGGCGCCCGGAATCCACTATTGCGCGTCATGTATCCGTGCCGAGCGGCACCGGAGGCGCCGGCTCCTGAGCCGTATCCGAGATCTCGGGGACCTCCGGCGCACTGCCTTTACGCTGTTGCTTTGCATCCTGACGGGCCTTGCGTGCCGCCTCTTTTTGTTTTTTCGCATGACGATAATTCGGTTTAGCCAACTGACGATCTCCTCGAACGTTCCGACGATTTTTATCTTACTCTGCCTGCACTGAAACGCGAACCGATAACCGATGCTCACCGCCGCCGATGATGACCCCGCGCAACGGCGAGACGTCACCGAAATCCCGCCCCCACGCGATGGTGATGTGACCCGTGCCCACGCGCAGGTCGTTGGTGGGATCCAAGTCCACCCAACCGAAAGGCGGACACAGGACGGAGACCCAGGCATGCGAGGCATCGGCGCCCACATAGGCGGCATCCGCCCCCGGCGGCGGCAAGGTCCGCAGGTAACCGCTCACGTAACGCGCCGCCAAACCGCGGGAGCGCAAGCAGGCGATCATGATGTGCGAAAAGTCCTGACAAACGCCCCGGCGGGCTTTGAAAGCCTCGATTGCGGACGTACGAATGTTCGTACTGCCCGGCGCATACTCGAACTCGCCGAAGATTTTGCTGGTCAACGCTTCCGCGGCAGCCAGCAGGGGCCGGCGGGGAGCGAAGCAATCGGCGCCGTAATCCGTGAAAGTCTGCTTGATCCTCACGTAGCTCGATTCCATGCGATAGCGCAGCGCCTCGAGCAGATCGGGATGCAGGGGTTGCGCCGAATAGACCAGCGAGCCCTGCACGTCTTCCCACGCATCGCTCTGCAGGGCGTCGAACGCGGGCGCGGCGCGGACTTCCACCCCCACTTCGGCGAGCACCTCGAGGCGGTCGTGCGGCGCATCGTATTCCAGACGTGTGACGAGATTGCCGAACGCATCCACGTCGTTGCGGCGTCCGCTCGGCTCGGGCTGTAGAACGATGCTGCGGCGATGGCAGGTCTGCTGCGGGCTGTCGCGCGGCGACAGATGCAATAGCTGGTGCGAGTGCGCGACGCTGCCGCCGTAGTGATAAACGGTCTCGTGCCGCACCCGATAGCGCACGGCACCGGTCACGCCGCCACCATGCGGGTTTCGACGCCGATGAGCGAGAAATGTTTGAGCGACAGGCGATCCGACATCTTGGCCGCAGCGCGCGCCAATCCGGTGAGCTGGCCGGCCAGTGCCTGCCGCGCCCGCACCGCGCGCGCGCTGTCGCCATCGACGGAGTTCAGCTCCAGCTGAGCCACCACGGCGACGGCCTCGTCGAGACTGTCGTCCGGTGTGCCACCCAGCGATGCCGCGATGCATACCAACGAATCCTCGATGTGATTCCATTGGTAGGCCAGCGCACGCGGATTGGTTTTATCAAAGACCAGCAAATCCATGGTCGAACCCAGCAACGGAGAGGCCAGATAGCGGGTTCGATAGGTGATGGTACTGTCGCCGATATCGAGCAGCCATTCCAGCTCACCCTGCGCCGGCGTCACGCCGGATTGCAAGCGCCGCGCCAGCAGTTCGGCGAGGAACTGCAACCGCTCCAAACGGCGTCCGAGCATCATCAAGCGCCATCCGTCGTCCTGCGTCATGCCGTCCAAGGAGAAGCCGACCAATGCGGCCAACGACAACAACAAGGCGTCCAACGTTTCGCTGGGATCACTGGCCCGTTCGGCGGCCTCTTGAAATTGACGCTGTAGCACGCTGATGGCGCGCCAATTTTCGGCGGACAGTCGGCTGCGCGCCTGGGTGGCGCACCAAGCCAATCGCTCGACGTCGGCGCGCAACCCCAGCAGGTTGCTTTCGTCGAACGCGGGAGCGGCCGCGTCGGCACCGGCGGGCATCGTGATGAAATGCCGGCACGTGTCGAGCGCTTGTGGCCAGAGAGTCGCCTGGGTGCGTACACCCAGGGTCGCACGCAGTAAACGCGCCTTATCCTCGCAACGCTCGCTGTAGCGCCCCATCCAAAACAGATTCTCGGCCAGACGCGACGGCAGTTCGTCGTGCCGTGCGACGGCGCGCGCCGCGATGACGGACACACTGGCCTCGTCCATCGAAGGGCGATCGGCCGCCAGCACCCACACATCCTTGCTGCCGCCGCCACGCTGCATCGAGACCACATCGGCGGTGTCCGACGCGATGCGGGCCAGGCCGCCGGGCATGACCCGATAACCGCTCGCCGTGGCGATCGCGTAGACGCGGATGCCGAGCGCGCGAGCCGTGAAGCCCGCGCCGCGCGGTTCGCCGGTACCCACCCCGCTACCCCATACCGGAGTCTGCGAAAAAGCCAGGCGTTCTTGAGCGACGTAGGCATGCGGTCGGGCGACGATGCGCTCGAGCAGAGCGCCACGTGCTGCGACGGTCAGGTCACGGCCGAACACCACCTCGAAATTTTGGTTCGGGTAGGTCGGCTTGATGACCAGCCGCTCGAGGTGGTCGACGACATAATCGAGCGCCAACTTTTCACCGCACCACCAGGTGGCAACCGATGGCAGTCGCAATTTCTCGCCCAGCAGGCACTGCGCGGCGGCCGGCATGAACCCCATCCAAGCCGCCGACTCCAACACACCGCTGCCCAAGGCGTTGGCGATGACCACCTTGCCGGCGCGCACCACCGCAATGAGGCCCGGAACCCCCAACGCTGAATCGCCCCGCAATTCGACGGGATCGCAGAAGTCATCGTCGAGTCTGCGCAAGATGGCGTGCACGCGCCGCAAACCGCCCAGGGTCTTCAAAAACACGGTGTCGCCGCGCACCGTCAAATCGTTGCCCTCGACCAACGGCAAGCCCAACTGCCGAGCCAGGTAGGCGTGCTCGAAATAGGTTTCGTTGAACGCACCGGGCGTCAACACCACGGCAAGCGCTGTTTCGCCGTCCGGCGCATGACGCAAAAGATTTTCCCGCATGGCTGCGAAGAAACCTCCCAGCGAGCGCACGCCCATGGTGCTCAGCAATTCGGGAAACACGCGCGACACGATCTGTCGATTCTCGAGCGCATAACCCGGTCCGGAGGGGGTCTGAGTGCGGTCGGCAAGGGCCCACCAACGTCCGTCCGAAGAACGCGAAATGTCCACCGCATACACGTGCAGGCGGTTGCCGCCCGATGGCGTGATGCCGTGGCACGGCCACAAAAAATTCGGATGTCCGAACGGCAGCTCCGCCGGTATGGTGCCGTCGGCGAGCAGCCGCTGCGGTCCGTACAGGTCTGCCAGCAACGCATCGAACAGGCGCGCACGCTGCAACACGCCGGCTTCGATCTCGCGCCATTCGTCGGCGGTCAACAGAATCGGCAAGGGATCGAGCACCCAAGGCCGATCGCGACCCTGCGGATCCGCGTAGACGTTGTAGGTCACGCCATTTTCTCGGATGAGACGCCGGGTCAGATCGATGCCGCGGCGCACGGCACTCGAGCCATCGCGTGCCAACCGATCGACCAACGGCTGCCAATGCTGGCGCACCTTGCCGTCAGCGTCGAGCAACTCGTCGTAGAGACGCTTGTCGCTCAGATAGGTCTCAAAGCGGGCTTCGGCCATCACTTACGGTGCGCAAGTCGAGCGTGAACGGAAACTCTCGATCAACCCGCGGTGCCGGCACCGTCGAGGTTCCCGGCGTATGTCCCATGCGGAAAAAGCGCGCCAGGCGCCGGCTCTCGGCTTCGAACGAGTTGACCGGAAACTTCTCGTGACTACGGCCGCCCGGATGGACCACATGATACTGACACCCGCCCATCGAGCGGTGCATCCAGGTGTCGTACAGGTCGAAGCTCAGGGGGGCATGCACACCGATGGAGGGATGCAGGGCGGACGAAGGCTGCCAGGCACGATAACGCACCGCGCCGACGAACTCACCGACGGTACCCGTGGGCTGGAGCGGTACCGCATGACCGTTGCAGGACACCAGATAGCGATCGGGCGCCAGGCCCGATACTTTGACTTGCAGACGTTCGATCGACGAATCGACATAGCGAACCGTGCCGGCGCTCGATCCCTCTTCGCCCATGACGTGCCAAGGCTCCAACGCCTGCCGCAGCTCCATCCGCATGCCGCGGGCCGCCATCTCGCCGTATTTCGGGAAGCGAAATTCGAAATGCGGTGCGAACCAGGCGGTCTGAAACGCATAACCCGCGCCGCTCATATCGGCGGCGACGTCGGCCAGATCCTGTTCGACGAAATACGGCATCAAGAAGCGATCGTGCAATTCCGTGCCCCAGCGCACCAGCGTGGCCGGCGCATACGGCTCCTTCCAGAATCTCGCCACCATGGCACGCAGCAGCAGCTGCTGCGTCAAGCTCATGCGGGCGTGCGGCGGCATCTCGAATGCGCGCATCTCCAATAAACCCAGACGGCCGGTGGGGCCGTCCGGCGAATACAGTTTATCGATGCAGAACTCCGCCCGATGCGTATTGCCGGTCACGTCGATCAGCAGGTTGCGCAGCAGCCGATCCACCAACCAAGGCGCCGCGCTGTCTCCGGGTGCGGGAAATTGTCGGAACGCCACCTCGAGTTCATAGAGCGAGTCGTTGCGCGCTTCGTCCACCCGCGGCGCCTGCGACGTGGGCCCGATGAACAAGCCCGAGAACAGGTACGACAGCGACGGATGGTTGTGCCAGTAGCTGAGCAAACTACGCAGTACATCCGGCCGTCGCAGGAACGGCGAATCCTTGGGCGTCGCACCGCCGAGTACCACGTGATTACCGCCTCCGGTGCCCGTGTGGCGTCCATCCAGCATGAACTTCTCGGTCGTCAGGCGGGTTTCACGTGCTGCCGCGTACAGAAACGTGGTGCCCGCGACCATCTCGTCCCAGCTCGCCGACGGCTGCACGTTGACTTCGATGACGCCGGGGTCCGGCGTCACCTTGAAATTGACGAGGCGCGGATCGCCGGGCGGCTCGTATCCTTCGATGATGACGGGTTGCCCGAGCGCGAGCGCGGCGGCTTCCACCGCCGCGATCAACTCCAGGTAGTGTTCGAGTTCTCGGGCCGGGGGCATGAAGACGTAGAGCACGCCGTTGCGCGCCTGAGCACACATCGAGGTGCGCGTCAGCAAGGCTGCGGACTCCTTCGCCGCGGGCGGGGTGTCGACGACGAGCGGGGCATGCGCGGCGTCGCGCGCCTCGGCGGCGTGCCGCAGGGCCGCGTAAGGCAGCAGCGCCGGAAAGTCGCGGGACGGATCCGGGGCGTGAATGAAGGGATAATCGCCGAGCGCCGCCCACGCCTGCGATTCGAGCGGCAGGCGATAGCCGATCGGCGAATCACCGGGAATGAGGTAGCAGCGCTCGCTGCGCAGAAACCAGGACCCGGTTTGCCACCGGCCGCCGTCGGCAGTCCGCGCCACCGGTAACACGTAGCCGATCACGGCATCCAGACCCTGTTCGAAAACCTTGGCCAACCGTTCCCGTTCCATCGGATCCTTCAACTCGGATGCAAACGGATCGACGTTGGCGGGCAGACGCCGTTCGCGCCACAGGTAATAGAACGCATCCTCGTAGGCGGCAAAAACATGCTTGGGATCGAAGCCCAATTCCTCGGCGACACGCGCGAGGAAACGCTGCGCCGCCGCCGCGTCGGCACCGCCGTTCACGTTTTCGTCGGCTATCAAGGCGGGGTTTTGCCAGATCGGCTCGCCGTCCTTGCGCCAGTAACAATTGAGCGACCAGCGCGGCAGCTGCTCACCCGGATACCATTTGCCCTGGCCGAAGTGGGCCAAGCCGAACGGGGCATAGCGCGCTTTCATACGTTGATACAGCGCCGCGGCCAGGCGTCGCTTCTTCGGGCCGAGCGGATCGTCGACCGACACGAACGTCGGCTCGCCCCCCATGGTCAGACGCACGTCGAGCGTCAGGAGCTCGGCATCGACCACATGCCCCAATCGTTCGATCGCGTTCCACTCGGCATCGCTGTACGGCTTGGTGACGCGCGGCGCCTCCCACACGCGCGTCACGCTCATGCTGTGTTCGAAGGTCGTTTCGCATTCGTCGATTGCACCGCTGATGGGCGCCGCCGCCGACGGCTCGGGCGTGCACGCCAGGGGAATGTGGCCCTCGCCCGCCAGCAGCCCGGAGGTGGCATCGAGCCCGATCCATCCCGCCCCCGGCAAATACACCTCGCACCATGCATGCAGATCCGTGAAATCCGTTTTTGCGCCGACCGGTCCGTCGAGCGCCTTGACGTCGGGAACGAGCTGGATCAAGTAACCCGAGACGAAGCGCGCCGCCATGCCCAGATGCCGGAACAGCTGCACCAACAAGGCCGCCGAATCGCGGCATGAACCACTGCGCTTGGCCAAGGTTTCCTCGGGCAGCTGCGTACCCGGTTCCATGCGGATGAGGTATTGAATGTCGTTCGCCACGCGCCGGTTCAACGCGACGATGAAGTCGATGGTACGAACGCGCTCTTGCGAGACTCCCGCGACGTAGCTCGCGAGCAGCGGCGTGGCCGGCGCTTTGACCAGATAAGGCACGAGTTCCCGACGTTCGCCGGAGTCGTATTTGAAGGGGAATTGTTCCGCGTAGGGAGTCAGAAAGAAATCGAATGGATTTTGCACCGACATCTCTGCCACCAGATCGACTTCGATCTTCAGCTCGCGAGTCGCGTCGGGAAAGACCAAACGCGCGAGATAATTGGCCTGCGGATCCTGCTGCCAGTTGATGAAGTGATCGGCGGGCGTCACCTTGAGGGAGTACGAGAGGATGCGTGTTCGGCAGTGCGGCGCGGGGCGCAAGCGCACCACCTGCGGACTCAAACCCACCAATCGGTCGTAGCGATAATGGGTGACATGGTTGAGGGCAATATGAATCGACACAACAATTCTCCAGACTCGGGCGAGAAGCCGCCAACGGTTTGATATACGGGATCGGGCGCCCGACGCACCATGATGGTGCGTCCATCCCATTCGCAGGGGGCGCAGCATCGCGTTCCGTCAGTGTATAACGACGAATGCCTCCCCAAACCTCCAAATCTTGGTTAAGTTCTGCCGGGTGGGGCCTCGCCATCCTGTCGTTCATCAATTTATTCAACTACCTGGATCGGTATCTCGTCTCGGCGCTGGTCGAGCAACTGAAACACTCGGAACTCGCCCTCACCGACGCTGAGCTCGGCGCTTTGATGTCGGGCTTCTTGGCGGTATACACCCTCGCCGCACCCATCTTCGGTGCGTTGGGCGACCGCCGGCCTCGGCCCAAGCTGATCGCTTTCGGAGTGGCCTGCTGGAGCGTGGCAACCGCCCTGTCGGGGTTGGCCGGCAGCTATGTGACGCTGTTGGCGGCTCGCGCGTCGGTCGGAATCGGCGAGGCTGCCTACGGCACCATTGCACCGAGTCTGTTGTCCGACTATTTTCCCATCGAGAAACGCGGCCGAGTGATGGCAATATTCTTTTGTGCCATCCCCGTGGGTTCCGCACTGGGGTACATGGTCGGCGGCTCGGTGGGTACGCACTTCGGGTGGCGCATGGCCTTTTTCGTGGCGGGTATTCCGGGACTCGCGCTGGCCGCCTTGTGCTTGGGCCTGAACGATCCGCCGCGCGGCAGCCAAGACAAAACCGCCGCAGCCGACGCGAGCCCGGCGACCCCGCCCGGCACGCGGGCCACGTACCTGCGTCTCATCAAGAACAAGCCGTACCGCTATACGGTCCTCGGGTATGCGGCTTACACGTTTGCCATGGGCGGGCTGGCGTACTGGATGCCGGCCTTTCTCGAACGGGTGCGCGGTATTTCTGCCGAGACGGCGACGTTTCAGTTCGGCGAGATCGTGGTCATCACCGGCTTTCTGGGCACGTTTATCGGCGGGTGGCTCGGCGATTACTGCACCAGATTCTCGAACCGCGCCTACTTGCTGGTGTCCGCCGCCGCGACGTTGCTCGCCGCGCCCTTCGTCTGGGTGGCGTTGACCACCGCCTCATCGACGCTCTACTTGGTCTGCATGGTGATTGCGCAATTGCTGATGTTTTTGTCCACCGGTCCCATCAATGCATCCATCGTCAATTTGGTGGCGCCCACCGAGCGAGCGTCGGCGGTCGCACTGGAGGTTTTCGCCATTCACCTGCTCGGCGACGCCGTCTCGCCCTATCTCATCGGGGTCGTGTCCGACGCCTCGTCGCTGGCACAGGCCGTCAAGATCGTGCCGCTGGGGGTGGTCGTCTCGGGAGTTTTATGGGGCTGGGCCGCCCACGTGCAGAAGAATTTCGTCCCGCCGTCGTAAGGTCGCGCCATCAGCGGCCGAGTTGCAAACGCGCTTGTCGATTACCGGTCTTGTCCGCGAACAGCGGCGTCTCGGCACGATCGTGCAACAGCCCCGTCAATTGCCCCGCCGGCATCGGACGGCAGAAAAAATAGCCCTGCGCTTCGGGACATTGACGGTCCTGCAGAATACCGAGCTGTGCCTCGGTCTCGACGCCTTCCGCAACCACGCACATGTGCAAGCTGCGGCCCATGTTGACGACGGCGCTGACGATGTTCGCATCGTCCGCATCCGCCGACAAATCGCGGATGAACGATTGGTCTATCTTCAACGTATCCACGGGAAAACGTTTCATGTAGCTCAAGCTCGAATAGCCCGTGCCGAAGTCGTCGAGAGCTATTCGCACGCCGAGCGATTTGACCTCGCGCACCACCTCCGCCGCGGACTTCCAGTCCTGCATCATGAAGGTCTCGGTGAGTTCGAACTCCAGGTAACGCGGCTCCAGACTCAGATCCTTGAGCAGATCCCGCACTCCGGAGACAAAAGCTCGCGCGCCTAATTCGACCGCGGATACATTGACCGCGATGGCGATCGCAGGGATGCCCGCATCCTGCCAGGTACGCATCTGTCGACAGGCTTCTTCCAGGGCCATCCGGCCGATGGGGACGATCAGGCCGGACTCCTCCGCCACGGTCATGAATTGGACTGGCTCGAGGCGCCCGCGACGTGGGTTTTGCCAACGGATCAAGGCTTCGACGCCGACGATGGCACCGCTGGTCAAATTCACCTTGGGCTGGTAGAAAAGCACGAATTCGCGCCGCTCGATGGCGATGCGCAGCTCCGCTTCCACCGATTGGTGTGCGCTGGCATCCGCTTGCATCACCGACTTGAATTGTTGAAAGCCGTTACGCCCGGAATGCTTTGCCTGATACATCGCCAGGTCGGCATGGCGGATCAGAGATTGCGCGTCGGTGCAGTCTTCGGGAAAGGTCGCGATGCCGACGCTCGCGCTCAGATGCAGCTCTAGGCCATTGATGGCATGCGGCTTATCCAATGCGGCGACGATTTTTTCGGCGCACCGGGTCGCCTCGTCGGGGTGACGCATATCGGGCAGCAAGACGATGAATTCGTCGCCGCCCTGCCTGCATACCGTGTCCGACGCTTGCACGCACGCCAGCAGCCGCTGTGATACCGCGCAGAGCAGGCGATCGCCCACTTCATGGCCGAAAGAATCGTTGATGGTCTTGAATCGATCCAGATCCACGTACAACACGGCCACCGACAAATCCCCGCCCCGCACGCGCTCGAGCGCCTGATCCAAGCGCTCGCTCAGCAGGCTGCGGTTGGGAAGATCGGTCAGCGCATCGTGCAGCGCGAGCCGCGCCAGCC
The DNA here is from genome assembly GCA_964658135.1 of uncultured Acetobacteraceae bacterium. Classification (GTDB taxonomy): domain Bacteria; phylum Pseudomonadota; class Gammaproteobacteria; order Steroidobacterales; family Steroidobacteraceae; genus Bog-1198. The sequence goes on from CAZZXZ010000019.1 coordinate 28,575, forward strand.
GGCCCGCCAGTTCGCGGGTATGCGTCACGTCGTGCGCGACCACGACGAGCAAGGCGATCGCCGCCGCATAGCTGCGCGTCAGATCGCGAAACATGACGATGGATCCGGCATCACTCCCATCGGCATCATTGATGGGCCTCACGTGATATTCAATCGGTAAATCCTCGCCACACCGGTTGACGAGAAGCGCCCGCTCGAACGCGCCATCCAGACCTGGCTCATCGCTCGCCTCGACCGAAAAAACGCCCGCGAGCGCCATACCGACTGCATCACCCGCCGCCCAACCGGTCGCCGCCTCCGCGGCCGGGTTCAGATGAGTGATAAAACCGCGACGGTCACAGATGATGATGCCGTCGGACGCCTTACCCATGAGCGTCTCGAGAATATCTCGATGACGTGCACCCTTTGCCGATTGGCCATCGATCTGCGAGCCGGCGCGCGAGCGCCCCAGAGCGCGCGGCTTGATCGGTTTTTTGGCATGCACGGTCTCCATTGACTGGTTGTAGCACACAAAGTTAGAGCGTGCGTTACAGGCAATTAACTCCTTCCGGACGCCTGCAACTAGTTGCGCAATTCGTCGTCAAACCTGAAAGCAATGTCATGTGCTGTCAGATAAATCTTACATTCGTGCTCGGGCGATCTCCACGAAGCACTCGTCGAAATCTTGGCGTATCGCCATCTCTTCGAGCTCCATGCTCAGCTTGCGTTGCCAGTTCGGATATTCCTGGTCTGTTCCCGGTACGTTCACCGGCTCGGTCATGCCGAGCAGATCTTCGATTTGCAGCGCCACGAGTCGCGTGGGGGAGCGTGCCAAGTAGACGTGCAAAGCGTTCGCGAGCTGCGGCGTAAAAACGTCGTCCGGCGACGTCGGGCGATCGGGCAGCAATCCTTGGTCGGCAAGCGCCGCAAGTAACGCCACGCGATCTGCATGGCGTTCGCGGCCGACTTCGTGCTCGACGTCGGGGCTGGGGTATAGATTCAACGTGTGCCGCAGCTCGATGTCGAGCCCTTCCCAGTAGCTGCGTAACGTCGGCATGTCGTGCGTGGTGACGGTGCCGAGCGCACGCTGCAGAAATTCTTCGGGACGTCGAAACCGACCGCCCAGTTTTTCGAACAACAGCACCTTGTAGTGATACAACCCATACTCGGGCATCGCGCGCCGCATGTCGTCCGGCACCACGCCGAGATCCTCACCCACCACCAGACACGCGGCGCGGGCGCTCTCGAGCGCCACCACCGTCAACAGTTGGTCCAACGGATAGTGCACGTACGCGCCGTCGGTCGGCGCATCGCCAGCCGCCACCCACCAGAGCCGGCACAACGACATCACGTGATCCAAACGCAGCGCGCCGTAGTAATGCATGTTGTTGCGGATCAGCCGAGTGAAGCCGCGTAATTGCTGCGACAGCATGATGAAAGGATCCAGCGGCGGAATGCCCCATCCCTGGCCGCGTAATGCGAGTGGATCGGGCGGCGCGCCAATTTCCGCGCCCATCCGATAACTGGTGCGATCCATCCACGTCTCGGAACCGGACGGGTTGGAACCCACTGCGTAATCGCCGTACAAACCGACCGGCATGCCGAGTTCACGCGTGAGCGCCTGAGCACTCACCAATTGATCGTGCGCCACCCATTGCAGGTAGAGATAAAAGTCCACCCGAGCAGGGTGAGTGGCGATGAAGTCGCGGGCGGCGGCACCGTCGATATCGCGATAGTCGGCGGGCCAGCTCAGCCAACCGGACGGTGCCGCAAAAGTAGCGCGGCAATACGCGTCCAAGGCATCGAATCGCGCGTGAGCAAGCAGCAGCGCCCCGCCCTGCGCGACGAAGGCGCGAAATGCCTTCGCGCGTTCCGTTCCGGGAACGAGGTGATGCTCGCTGAAGTGACTGAACAGCAATTCCAAAACGGCGAACTTCAATGCCGCCACCGCGCAGTAATCGACCAGGTGGGCGGCACGCGCCGCGTCGAGGCGCTGCGAAAAGTCCGCGCCGCCCACGTAGGATCGGGCCGCCGCGCACTCCGCGAAGTCCGCCACCAGCGGCACTGCGATATAGAGCACGTTCAGAAAGTGCCGGCTCGATGCGCTGTAAGGACTGCAGCGCGCGGGGTCGGCGGGCGCCAGGGCATGCAGCGGATTCAAGCCGATGAAGCCCGCGCCGCGGGGTGCCACCCAGCGGATCAGTTGGGCGAGGTCGCCGAAATCGCCCATGCCCCAGTTGGCGCGCGAGCGCAGCGTGTAAAGCTGCACGGCAATACCCCACAATCGCTGTCCGCCGACTATCGCGGCGGGCTCGTAACATTCGGGCGGCGATACGATCAGCGGGCAACGAGTCACCTGCCTGGCAATCGCGACTTCCAACTCGTGATAGCCGGGCGGTAGATCCACCGGCAGATCCAGGCGCCGGCGCGTGATCCATGAACCCTCGACCTCGCCCCGCCACAGTTCGGGACAATCCGTGGTCGACACCATGCCGGTGCGTCGGCTGCCGTCCTCGAGGTTGACCGTCCACGTCAGGTTCGCACCGAATTCTCGAGCCGGCAGGTTGAGGTCGAGCCCGATGCGCGTGCCGCGCGCCGTGGCCACCGGCGGCAGCAACTGGCGCCACTTCGCGACTTCGAGTTCGCTCAACTCGGCGGCGAGCGCCTGCGCATCGTCCACGGCGCACCCCATGGCACGCAACAGGTCGGTCTTGGTCTTGGTCGTGAAATACCTAAGATCCCCGCGATAATCGTGATACGCCGTGCCGATACCGCGCAGCTCCGCCAGCCGATCGATCAATGTCGTGTCCAAGCTCTCAGCACTCCAACAGCACGGCGCTGTTCGCGACCAGCGGATAATCTCGCGCAACGGCCGCAAGCGATGACTCGGCCGTCTCACGGGCGGTATCGAAACGGCAAACCCAAGGCGCCGCAGGGAGCACCTCGGGTAACGTGAAGGCGTGAGCCTCGTCGCTGGCATTGAACAACAACAACAGGCGGTGCGCCGTGTTGTTGCGATTACCGAACAACGCTCCCAACGTCCGCACAGTCTCGTCGTGCCAATCATTCTGAGTCATTTCGCCGCCTCGAACATGCAGCCAGCTCACATCTTTGATGCCTGTGCGCGATGCCGTGCCTTTGAGAAAGGTCTCGCGCCTCAATTCGGCATGCTGACGCCGTATTCTCGCCAGCAATTGCACGAACGCGAGCTGGTCGCCGTGGCTGTCGCGAAGCCGCCAATCCAGCCAGGAAATCTCGTTGTCTTGACAATAGGCGTTGTTGTTGCCGCCCTGCGTTCGTGCGAACTCATCGCCGGCTTGCAGCATCGGCACGCCTTGCGAGAGATAAAGCGTGGCGAGCAGGTTTTTCATTTGGCGTTTTCGCAGTACCGCCACCGCCGGTTGATCGGTGACTCCCTCGACCCCGCAATTCCAGCTGAGGTTGCTGCCGGTGCCGTCGGCATTTCCCTCGCCATTGGCCTCGTTGTGCCGAACGTCGTACGACACGAGGTCGTGCAGCGTGAAGCCATCGTGGGCCGTCACGAAATTGATGCTGGCGGTGGGCCGGCGTCCATTGTGCCGAAAGATGTCGCCGGAACCGGCAAAGCGTTCCGCCAACTCGCCTATCTTGCCGCCGTCTCGGCGCCAGAACGAGCGTACCGTGTCGCGATAGCGATCGTTCCATTCGCTCCAGCCGGCGGGAAACCGCCCCAATTGATAGCCGCCCAGGCCCACATCCCAGGGTTCGGCGATCAGTTTGAGGTGTTGCAACGAGGGTTCGGCGCGTACCGCATCGAAGAAGGCGGCGTGTTCCGAGAAGCCGTTGGCATCGCGCGCCAGCACGGGCGCCAAGTCGAAACGAAACCCATCCACGTGCATGTCGAGCGCCCAATACTTGAGGCAATCGATGATCAACGCCCGCACCTGCGGGTGATCGCAGTTGACGGTATTGCCGCATCCGGTCACGTTGTCGTAACGCGTCTTATCGGGCATCAGGCGGTAGTACACCGAATTGTCGATGCCTTTGAAATTGAGCGTCGGGCCGGTGTCATCGCCTTCGGCCGTATGATTGAACACCACGTCGAGAATCACCTCGATACCGGCCGCATGCAGCGCCTTCACCATGGTCTTGAATTCGACCACCGCGTCCTCTACCGCGAAGCGATTGTCGGGCGAGAACCAAGCCACGGAATTGTAGCCCCAGTAATTGGTCAGAGCGCGTTCGCGCAGGAAGCGTTCGCTGATGAAAGACTGGCATGGCAGAAGTTCCACCGCCGTGACGCCGAGCGCTTTGAGGTAGTCGATGACCGGGGCCGCGGTGAGGCCGAGAAATTTTCCGCGCCACGCCGCGGGGACGTCGGGATGGCGTGCGGTAAAACCCTTGGTGTGCAGCTCGTAGATCACCGTATCGCGCCACGCGATCGAAGGCTGCCGATCCCCACCCCAGTCGAAACTCCCGTCGACCACCCGCGAACGCAGCAGCTCGGCCGACCACTCGCGCGCATAGGGATCCGCCAGCGCAATCGTGGCGTCGAATCGATGTCCGTTCGATGGCTCGTTCGGGCCATGCACGTGAAATGCGTAATGAGTTCCGGGACCGGCATAGCGCGCAGACACCAGCCCATGCCATATGTCGCCGGTGCGCGCCGCCAGCTCGTGGCGCGCAACTTCGGCGCGACTGACGGCGTCGTAGAGTGCGACCTCGATGCGCGTCGCGTGACTGGAAAAAATGGCGAAATTGACACCGTGCGCGCTGCACGTCGCGCCCAACGGCTGCGCAGATCCCGCCGCCACGGACGTCACTCGAGGGCACCCCGGTAGAATGTCACGAGGCGCGCGGCGTCTGTTTCGATCGGGTCCATGTTACGGGTTATTATAGGGTCGGCGGCCAAGACCGGTGTGCAGAAACTCAAGTCGGAGCATCAGTTGAGCAATCCAAACGTGGCGATAGGTGTCGATGTCGGCGGTTCGTCCATCAAATGTGCGCTGATCGATCTGGACACCGGCGCGTTCGCGAGCGAACGGTTCAGCATCCAGACTCCGGCGCACGGCTCGACCGAAGCGCTGCTGACCGCGTTGACCACGGTGGTTGCGAACCTGCCGGGCGAGCATGCGATCGGCCTGGCCTTTCCGAGCGTCATCCGCAGCGGCATCGTGCGCACGGCCGCCAATTTGAACAAAGCGTGGATCGGTCAACCGCTGGCGGAGCTGGCGACCCGGCACCTGCGCCGACCGGTCACCGCCATCAACGATGCCGATGCGGCGGGTCTTGCCGAGTTGCGCTACGGTGCCGCGAAGGACGTGCCCGGTACGGTGCTGTTGCTCACGCTCGGCACCGGCATCGGTAGCGCCTTGTTCGTCGACGGCAAGCTGGTACCCAACACGGAATTCGGCCATCTCGAAGTGCATGGCCGGGAAGCCGAACTGCGCGCGTCGGGCCGCGCCAAGGTCGAGAACGACATGGACTGGGATGCGTGGGCCGGCGAATTGAATCTCGTCCTCGACGAAATGCATGCGCTGATGTGGCCCGATCTGATCGTCCTGTGCGGCGGCATCACCGACGAGCCCGAAAAATTTCTCGACAAGATGCGCTGCGAAGCGCGCCTGGTCATCGGCGCGCTGCGCTCCGAGGCGGGCATCGTCGGTGCGGCATTGGCGACCACCCTGGCGACCGCATTGGCGTGAGCCCGGGGCGGTCCGCCGGTTTGGCGCTGGCGTTGCTGGCGGCCGGGTGTGCGAGTACCACGCGGCAGACCATGCCGATCGGCGTGAGGATGCCCGCCGGCATCGACCGCTCGGTTCAGGCGGCCACGTTCGTCGCAAACGCCACCGCCATGGTGGGGCAGCGCTACCGCTATGGCGGCGCCGCTCCCGGCGGCTTCGATTGCAGCGGGCTCGTCCTGTATGCGGCGGGCGGC
>CAZZXZ010000020.1:0-11002 GCA_964658135.1 uncultured Acetobacteraceae bacterium
CCGATCGGGTCGGCGACTATCCGGGGCTCGCGTCGCATTTCAGCGGCAGCGGATTTTCCGATATGCGGTTCGTGGTGCATGCCGTGCCCGCCGCACAATTTGCTGCCTGGGTCGCCCGCACGCATACCGACATGCCGGCCCTCGACACCGCGAGTTACGCCGAACTCGCACGTGCCAGCAGCAATGTGGCCGTCAAGCATTACGGCAGCGTCGAGGCGTCGTTGTATCAACACATTGTGCAAACCGCGGCCCCCATGGCGGCTGCCGATAGGAAGGAACGCTAGTGGGAAAGCTTACGTGGGATGCCATCCCGTTTCATGAACCCATTCAGATGGCGGCATCGTTATCGATCATCGTCGGTATCATGGTCGTCGCGGCGCTCATCACGTGGAAAGGTTGGTGGCTGTATTTGTGGCGCGAGTGGTTGACCACCGTCGATCACAAGCGCATCGGGGTCATGTACATCCTCCTGGCGTTGGTCCTGCTGATGCGCGGCTTCATCGATGCCATCATGATGCGCTCGCAACTCGCCATCGCGGCCGGCGGCTCCCAAGGCTATCTACCCCCTGAACATTACGACCAGATATTCTCGTCGCACGGCACCATCATGATCTTCTTCATGGCCATGCCGTTCATGATCGGCTTGATGAATTTCGTGCTCCCTTTGCAGCTCGGGGTACGCGACGTGGCGTTCCCGGTGCTCAATGCCGTCAGCTTCTGGCTGACCGCGTCCGGCGCCCTTCTGGTCAATATTTCGTTGGTGGTGGGGACCTTCGCACGCACCGGTTGGTTGGCGTATCCACCGCTTTCCGAGTTGCAATTCTCGCCCGGCGTCGGGGTCGACTATTATCTGTGGGCGTTGCAAATATCCGGGGTGGGCACTCTGCTGTCCGGCATCAATCTGGTGACAACCATTTTGAAGCTGCGGGCGCCGGGCATGACATACATGCGAATGCCGGTATTTTGTTGGACGGCTCTTGCCTCGAATCTATTGATCGTCGCCGCCTTTCCGATTCTCACGGCCACCTTCGGCATGTTGTTGCTCGATCGCTATGTCGGAATGCATTTCTTCACCAACGATGGCGGCGGCAATGCGATGTTGTACTTCAATTTGATCTGGGCCTGGGGACATCCTGAAGTGTACATATTGATCCTGCCGGCGTTCGGAATCTTCTCCGAGGTCATCGCGACTTTTTCGGGCAAACCCCTGTTCGGCTACCGCTCGATGGTGATGGCGACCATGGCGATCTGCATACTGGCTTTCATGGTCTGGCTGCACCACTTTTTCACCATGGGCGCCGGTGCCAACGTGAACGCCTTTTTCGGCATCATGACCATGATCATCGCGGTACCCACCGGCGTGAAAATCTTCAACTGGCTGTTCACGTTGTACGGCGGCCGGATCCGTTTCGAAGTACCGGTACTGTGGGCGATCGGCTTCATGGTGACGTTCGTCATCGGTGGCCTTACCGGCGTTTTGATGGCCGTGCCGCCTGCCGATTTCGTGCTGCACAACAGCTTGTTTCTGGTCGCCCATTTTCACAACGTCATCATCGGCGGGGTGTTCTTCGGCGGTATGGCGGGGTACAACTATTGGTTCCCCAAAGCCTTCGGCTTCACGTTGAACAAGCGGCTCGGGATGGTGAGCTTCTGGTGCTGGACCGTTGGTTTCTATCTCGCGTTCATGCCCTTGTACGCGCTCGGGCTGATGGGCATGACCCGGCGGCTGCATCATTATGGGAACCTCGAATGGCAGCCGTATCTGATCGTGGCCGAAGCCGGCGCGCTCGTCATCCTGTGCGGGATCGCCGCCACCGTGCTGCAGCTGGTGGTCAGCATCCGCGATCGCGCGGAGCATCGTGACCGCACGGGCGACCCGTGGAACGGCCGTACGTTGGAGTGGTCGACGACGTCGCCGCCGCCTGAATATAATTTTGCGGCTCTACCCGTGGTCGAGTCGCTCGACGCGTTCTGGGCCACCAAACAGTTGGGCACGCTGCCCCACCCAGCCCATTACGATCCGATCGAAGTGCCGAGCAATAGCCCGAACGGATTCATCACCGCCTTCTTCGCCGTGGTATTGGGGTTTGCCATGATCTGGCACATTTGGTGGATGGCCATCGTGGGATTCGCCTGCGCCGTCGTCACGTTCATGGCGTTCGGCTGGATCGAGCGCGTCGATCAGGAATTATCGGGCGACGTATTGATGGCGGCGGAAAACGCGCGCATGCACCCAGCGGGACTCGCTTGAACACGGACGCTGCGGCGGTACACGCGGATATCGTCGCTGCCGGCGGCGGTGGCCCGGCGCCAGTGCGAATCGTGGTGTCGTATGGATTTTGGATTTTCCTGCTGAGCGACATCATCATGTTTTCGGCGCTGTTCGCGACCTATGCCGTGCTGTCGGGACGTACCGACGGCGGGCCTACCGGGGCGGAGTTGTTCGAGATCAGGAATGTGGCGATCGAAACCGGTTGTCTACTGTTGTCGAGCTATACGTGCGGACTCGGGACGCTGTTCATCGAGCGTCAGCGCTTACCGCTTTTTTATGCCTTCTTCGGCCTGACGTTCTTGCTGGGCGCGATATTTCTGAGTCTGGAGATTCACGAATTTGCGGGCATGGTCGCACGCGGCGCGGGCCCGTCCCGCAGCGCCTTCTTGTCCTCTTTCTTCAGTCTCGTCGGTTTACATGGTACGCACGTTGCCATCGGACTGATCTGGTTGGTCTTCACGATGGCCCAAGTGGCGGTTCGCGGCACACGCGACTTCGTCATGCGCAGGCTGCGTTGCTTCGGCTTATTTTGGCATGCACTCGATATCATCTGGGTGGCCGTCATGTCCTTGGTCTACTTGATAGGAACCCGCGCATGAATCGACCCGTACCCCACTCCGCGGCCGAGGATCATGCGCCGGGTGATGCCCCCCGCGACGATGAGTTCGAAGTCACGGGCAGCATTACCGGCTACACGGTCGGGCTGGCATTCGCCTTGGTGCTGACCGCGGCGTCTTTTGTCGTTTCGCAAACCCATTTGTTGTGGGCGCCGGGCTTGTCAGTCGGCTTGGCGGTTTTGGCCGTGGCACAGATGGGGGTTCATCTGGTCTTTTTTCTGCATATCAGCAGCGGCCCCGACAACGCCAATAACGTACTCGCCCTCGCTTTCGGCATATTGATCGTGACGTTGGTGGTCAGCGGCTCGCTGTGGATCATGGCGAATCTCAACGAAAACATGGCTCCAGCTTCCACTCTAATCGAGATGGCGCGGTGACTTATTTTTGAAATGCGCTGCAAGCGCCTGAAAACATTGTAAAAGGTATTCTGCGTATTCGAGTCGAGGCTCCGGTGACAGGAATTAAGTCACATCGGCGACCTCCTACGAGGTATTTCTCCGTTTCTTCTGGTGCGGAACGCCTAATCGGTGGACAATACATAAATATCGTGAAAGTCACTCCATCCAATCAGACTTTGATCTTAGCCAGTGAACGGCGCACGTCTGGCGCCAAAAGTTCCACTGCGCTCGATCAAGCCGTGACCGCCGCCTCGAAAGGCGGCACGCTGAAGCGGGTGACCATCGTCGCCGGAGCACCGAATTCCAGCGTCGTTTACGTGAGCGCGGACTACGCCACGCTACAGGATGCGAGCGCTTCCCACGAGCAATCGGCGGCGGTCGCATCGAGCGGCGTCGCGGCGAGAAATGTGGGGTTAGCTGCGTTTTCTGCAGGGACATCGGCCGCCTTCGGCGACAGCCATCAGAACACCGGTGGGTCGCAAATCTCGGCATTTTTGAGCCCGGTCGAGCAATATGCCCAGACACAACGACGGGCGAGCGGGGCTTCGCAGGCCGCGTTGATCGACGTTCTCGCCTAAACGGCTTCTTCGCCCGCGAGGCTTTTTCTCAAGACAATCGCGCATCCAAAACGCGCGCGGGTCTTGTGTGCGGTAGCGAAGAGACGGCTTTCAACGGCAGGTCGATGGATACCGCGAGCCCCCCCTCGGCTCGGTTGGTCACTCGAATGGTGCCTCCATGCGCCTCGATACTTCGTCGCGCTATGGCGAGACCCAATCCATAACCCTCGGTTCGAGAGGCATCGGCTGCGCGAAAGAACGGCGTGAACAACTTGGCCAGTTCATCCGGTGGCACACCGGGGCCGGTGTCGAGCACACGTAGTTTGTAGAGCCAACCGGCCTGATCGATGAAGGTTTCGACCCGCACCTCCGGGCTTTGCGCGGCATGTTTGAGCGCGTTGCGCACCACGTTCTCGATGGCGCCATGCAACATCTCCGGTCGCCCGGAGACCACGCCGGCGGCTTCCTTCGGCCACATGACCGAACGGCCGGTCGCATGCGCTTCGAAATTCGCATCGTCGACGATCTCGCGCATCAACTCCTGCATGTCGACGTTCTCCTCGAGGCCCACCAACTCGCCGGCTTCCAAGCGCGACAACTTCAGGAGATCGCCGACCAGCCGGTCGATGCGCACGATCTCCTCTTCGATGCGTTCGATGGCCGGATCGTCGATCCCGAATTTCAAACGGATCAGCCCGCTGGCCGCCTGCAGGCGCGCCAACGGGGAACGCATCTCGTGCGACACGTCGTGTAGCAGACGACGCTGGCCGTTCATGGACGTCTGCAGACGGTTCGCCATACGATCGAAGTCGCGGGCGAGATCGGCCAGTTCGTCGTGCCGATTGCCGATGGACGGACCCACGCGCACATCGAGATTGCCGCCGGCCACGGCATCGAACGCCGTGCGCAAACTTCTCACGGGTTTTGCAACGTACCAGGCGAGTCCAGCCGCCGTGGCGATGCTCGCCATCAAGGCGGCCAGGATGGGCGCCAATGGCGGCAGCCCACGTATTCCGCCCCAAGGAATGGGAGGCGGTCCCGGGGGGGGGCGTGGCCCGAACTCGGACATCGCGCGCGTCTGCGTAATTCCCGCGCCGTTGGAGCCGGGACCGGAATCGAATTTGGTGAGCCAAAAAACGCTGGCGGTCCCCGTGATACCAACCAGCTGGGTGATCCAGATAAAGGCGAAGAACTTCCAGAACAGACGACCCACGTTCATTCCTTGAGGAGCTGATACCCCTGACGATGGACCGCTTGAATCGGCGAGCGGCCGTCCGACAACATGCCTAACTTGCGCCGGATGCTGCTCAAATGCACGTCGATGCTGCGGTCATGCCGGGCATGGGGCCTGCCGAGCGCGCGCTCCGACAGGTCGTTCTTGCTGACGGGATAGCCGACGTGTCGCAACAACACCTCCAGCAAACTGAATTCCGTGCTCGTCAAAGGCAGCGGTGCGCTCAGCCATTCGGCGCGGCGTTGTTCAGGCCACATGGTCAAACTTCCCGATACGATGGTCCCCGCCGAGGGATCCACGCCGACCGACGCCTGCGTGCGCCGGAGAATCGCCCGCAGCCGCGCCACCAGCTCGCGCGGGGTACACGGCTTTGCCACATAGTCGTCAGCGCCGAGTTCGAGTCCCGTGATGCGATCGACGTCGTCGCCACGGGCGGTCAACATCAAGATGGGCAGCGTGCTCTGCTGACGTATCCGTCGCAAGGCATCGAGACCATTGAGCCGCGGCATCATCACGTCCAGAACCACGATGGCGTAATCGCCCGACAATGCTTCGATCACGCCGCGGGCCGCGTCGGTTTCGACGCGGATGGCGAAGCCCTCCTGTTGGAGATAATCAGCCAGCAAGGCAAGCAGCTTCTCGTCGTCGTCGATCAGTAACACGCGAGTCATGGAGGCGGAGCATACCCGTTTTGAGCCGCTCAACGGTGGCTCAACCCCCAGACGTAGGCCGCCACCGCAGAGACTTGATCCGCCGACAGCTGGGCGCCGCCGAGGGCCGGCATGGGTGCGCGATATTGCTTGGGCTGCGCCACACCCTGGGTGATCGTGGCTGCGATGCCGGCAACGCTACCGTCGCTCCACAACCATTCGCGGTCGGTGAGGTCGGGACCCAACGGCGTACCGGATCCGTCCGCCGCATGGCAACCCGTACACGCAGCGCCACCCACCTGTCCGTGATAGATGCGTCCGCCCGCATTCACCATGTCTCGCGTCGCACCCGGTGCCAACGGCGAATCGCTGCCCGCGGCCGAGCGCGGGTTGTCGGATGCCTTCGTGCTTTCCACGCTCAAGGGACCGGCGGGCGCCGTCAGGTCCGGGCAAGGCGTTGTCGCCCGCGCATCGCCATGAGCGCGCGCCGCGTCATAGGAGATGCGATAGATACGGCCGCGTACGTCATCCGACACGTACAGGGCGCCGTCGGGCCCTACCGCCAGACCGCTCGGACGATGCTCGGCCGTCTTGGGCGATTGTCCGGAGCCGGCAAAGCCATCCGCAAAGACTTCGCATCGGCCGGCGGCTGAATCGCCCGACATCGGCTGAAACACCACGTTGTAGCCCTGTTGTCCGTACGGTGCGCGATCCCAAGAGCCATGAAAGGCGATGAACAATCCGTGTCGATAATGGGCCGGGAATGCCTTCTTGTCGTAATAGATCATGGCATTCGGCGCCCAATGCGCCGGGTACGCGGCGAGCGGCTCGATCTTGTTCGAGCAATCACCCACCGCCTCGCCGCCATCGCCGCCGTATTCGGGCGCCAGCACCAATTTTTTTCGCGCAGGATCGTAGTAGCACATCGGCCAGCCATAATCGCCGCCCTGCCGCAGGAGCATGACTTGTTCCGACGGCAGCGTCGCTTCCTGTTCGGGCGCATACAAGACCGGCCAGTTGGCATGCAACTGATCGCGCCCATGTTGGGTGATGAAAATTCGCCGACCCGCGGCGTCGACCGCGATGCCCTCGGCATTGCGGATGCCGGTCGCGTAGCGCTGCTCGGGCGAGAAGACTTGATCGGGCTTGGCGGCATCGAAGCGCCAGATGCCGCCTCGAGTTGCCAGTTCCGTGCACGGTTGCAGACCCGGCGACTCGAGCAAGCGGTTCTTGGCCTGACAAGAATTCGTTGCCGTGGCGACGTCCACGTAAAGGTACCCGCTCGCATCCAGCGCGAATGGATGCATGGGATGATCCCCGACCAGCGGTAATCCGGACACGATGGTTTGCGGTGGGCCGGCAGGCACGAAAGCCGCACCGCCCAGCGCATAGCGTACGATCTTGTCGTTGAGCTCCGCATACAGCCAGCCGGAAGACAGACCGATGCCGCTGCCACCCGCGCCGCCGTCCGCCGCGGTCGCACCGAATCTGACTGTCTTGTCCGCCACGCCGCGCGCAAGGGTATCCTGCAACGCCACGAGGAAGCCGCCCTCGTGCGGCGTCGAGCCACCGTAATAACGGCCGGACCAAGTATTGACGTACACCACGCCGCTCGGTGAGACCACCATCTGGCGTGCGTGCCCGATGTCGTCGGCGAAGATCGTGGCGCAAAATCCCGGCGGTAAGCGCAGCCCGCTGTGATCGTCGGGACACTCGGCGGCTGCCGCGGGACGCAGCGAGCAGACCGCGCTCGCGAACCCGGCGAGCAAGAATGAGGTGACGGTTCGCATGGCAAGTTTTCCCCGGCCGTTGATCAGCCCCGTATTATAGCCGCCGCGCCGCCGCCCGAGTCCCACCATGAATCTTCGCACGCTCATACTATTTTCTCTGCTCTGTCTCTTTTGGGGTATCCCCTATTTTTTCATCAAGCTGGCGCTCGTGGACTTCTCGCCGGTATGCGTCGCCTGGGGGCGCATCACCTTGGGCGCGCTCGTTCTGCTGCCGGTCGCTTGGCGGCGCGGCGCCCTGCGCTCGACCGCCGCCCACCGAGGCGCGATCGCTGCCTTCGCGCTCGCCGAAGTCGTGATTCCCTTCTCGTTGATCGCATTCGCCGAACAACGCCTGGCCTCATCGCTCACCGGCGTACTCGTCGCGACGGTGCCATTGACCGTCGTGATCGTCGCACCGCTGCTGGGCGTGCATGAGCGCCTGACCGCGCGGCGCTGCGGCGGGCTGCTGGTGGGGCTTGCAGGCGTCGTGGTGCTGCTCGGCTTCGATTCGATTTCCGGAGCGGCGCAGTGGTGGGCGGTCGGCGCCATGGCCATCGCGGTGATCGGGTATGCCATCGGTCCGCTGGTGGTGCAGCGGCACCTCGCAGGCGTCGACGAGATTGCCGCGCTGGCGGTCAGTCTCGCGCTCGCGTCGGCGATTCTGTTGCCCTTGGCGGTGCTCAGCCGACCCCACGTCGAGCCGTCCGTGCTCGCGCTGTCGTCCGTCGGAATACTCGGACTCGTTTCCACGGCCGGCGCGCTGCTTTTGTATTTCTACGTCATCCATGCCGCCGGTGCCGCCCGTGCCTCGGTGGTTGCCTACGTCAGTCCGGCGGTTGCCGCGATCTTGGGCGTCGCCGCGCTTCACGAACGTTTCGGTATGGGAATGGCGGCCGGGTTGGTCCTGATTCTAGCCGGTTCGGCGTTGGCTGCCGGCGGATCCGAGGCCGCTCAAGCCACGGCGTAACCCGTCACGAGAATGCGCTTCACGAACGTCTCGCAGTGGGCCAATTGCGCGAGCGTCACGAACTCGTTGGGTCGGTGCGCTTCGGCGATATCGCCCGGACCGCAGATGACGGTCGGCACCCCCATGGCTTGGAACAGCCCGGCCTCGGTTCCGTACGACACCTTGCCGACCGTCGAGTTGTTCGACAATTGCATGGCCCAACGCACGATGGCGTCGGTCTCGGCCGCGGCGAGTCCGATGGTCTGACTGGTCCAGACCAGATCGATACCGGATTCTGGATCCACGATCTGCATCTCGCGCGCGAGCCCATGCGCGTACGTGCGGATCTCGTCGAACAACGCCTCCGGCGAGGCGTTGGGCAGCGTGCGCATGTCGCATTGGAACTCACAGTCCTTGGGCACCACATTGGCCGCGATGCCGCCGCGGATGAGGCCCGTCGAGAGGGTCGAGTACGGTACGCTGAAGCCGTAATCCCGCTGTTCGATCTGCGCCAGGCGATCGGCGAGCTGGCGGATGTAGACCACCATGCGAGCGGCGTATTCGATGGCGTTGACCCCGTGCGTCACGTAGCTCGAATGCGCCTCGCGCCCGTGCACGGAACAGCGGAAACGATTCGTGCTCTTGTGCGCGATGATGGGTTGCATCGAGGTCGGCTCACCGACGATGCAACCGGCCGGCCGAATGCCGTTCTCGGCGAGATCTTGGATCAGTCCGCGCACCCCGAGACAACCGACCTCTTCATCGTAGCTCAAGGCGTAATGCAAGGGCGCATCGAGTCGATCGTCGTTCAAGGCTTCGATGAAGTGCGGTGCCTGCGCCAACGCGACGCCGAGGAAGCCCTTCATGTCCGCCGAACCGCGGGCATATAACTTGCCGTCTTTTTCGATGGCCACGAACGGATCCGTGTCCCACTTTTGACCGTCGACGGGAACGACATCGGTGTGTCCCGACAGCATCAATCCCGGTTTGGCCGATTCGCCGAGCGTCGCGAAGAGATTGGCCTTCTTACCGGCCGCATCGTAGGTCAAGCGCGTGGTTGCACCGAGGCCCTTGAGATGGTCGCGGACCCATTCGATCAAGCCCAGATTCGAGTCCCGGGAAACCGTGTTGAAGGCGATCAGACGCTCGATCATGGCCCGCGCCGCAGGACTCAACGAACTTACCGCGCGCGACGGGCTCACGCGACTTTACTCTGCGCACCCCACGCGCCGTGCTCGGCGAACTCCTCGCCCAGCACGGTGGTCAGATCTTTCAAAAGGCCGGCGCACTCTCCCGCCATGACGGCGAAATCGATATCGAATTGCTCGGCCGGATCGACATCGTCGCCCGCCGTGGTGTCGCCGCCGAGTTCGAGAAAATCCAGCCGCTTGACCTGAACCTTGTCGGTCAGCACAAACGACACCCGTTCGTTCCACGTCAACCCGAGTCGGGTAGGATATTTCCCCGCCGCCAAATGAGTGCGAATTTCCTTGCCGTCGAGCGGATGACGCTGGTAACGAATGAGCGCCTTGGTTTTATCGGCGCTCAGCAGCTCGAGATCATCGTCGATGGAAAAGCGCACGGGCGCCGCGCCGCGCAACAACCACGAGGCCATGGCCGCCTGCGGCGAACGGGACGTCTCGATGGCCACCGGCGCAAAGCTACCCAAGGTATCGCTCAGCGTCTCGACCACCAGTTCCGCGCGCGGCAGGCTCGAAGAATCGACCGCGAACCAACCTGCCAGCGGATCGATCCACGCCCGTGTGATGCGACGCCGCGTCAATGCCCGAGCGCGTAGCTCGTCGGCCACCCGGCCGCGCAGGTCGCGCATTTGTTGCCGTCCCACGGGAAATCCCTGTTCCTGGGCTTGCACGTCCGCGCGTTCCTGTGCGACTTGCCGCACGATCGAACCCGGCAGCAACTTCTCGTCCACGCCGAGCGCAATCATGTGCTGGCCATTCACCGTATGCAGAAGCCGGCCCCCCTGCGTGACCGCCACCCAGCCGCGGCTCGACATATCGAACGGACCACAGGGTTGCAAGGGACGCTTGGCGAGTTGAGCTTCGAGTTCGGCGGCCGGCACGGCCCAACCCGCGGGAACTCGACGAAATACCAGGTTCTTGAAGAGCATGAGCATACCTGCGCAAAAGGAGCGCGGAGTATATTCGGCTGCCAAAAAAAATGCGCCTCAACCGAGTATCGCTCGGCGAGGCGCACGTCCGACCCGACTCCTCGAGCTTACGGAGCGACCGTATAGCTGTACGGAATCCTCACCACCTCATCGCCCGTCCCGACGAAACCACTGTAGGTGTCGATATAGACGTAGCCACTGATGGTCTTGCCCACCTGGGTGGCGTCTGGAGTGATGGTCAAGGTGATCGTCCCCGACTCGCCGGCCGGAATGAGCAGTGGATTGTACGTCGAGGTGCCCAGGACCAGATCGGCCCACGCGTCGCCGCTATCCGCCGATATCGCAGCATCGAACGGCTGCGTCAACGCATAGGCGGTGAGCGTCACCGGCGCCGAGGGCGCACCGGCCGCCCCGTACGGCCCGATCAG
>CAZZXZ010000020.1:11102-33765 GCA_964658135.1 uncultured Acetobacteraceae bacterium
TTCGGCAAACCGCTGGCCGTGATCTGCGCCAGGTTGAAGCCGATCCGGCCCGTGAAGGGCAACGACGTCTGATTGCCCGACGATACCGTGGTCTGCACCAGGATGAATTTCCACCGTCCCGCCTGCGGGTTGTAATGGAAGTGCTGTAGCGCATATTGCTGCGCGCCGGTCGGATCCTTGTTGATCTCGGTGCTCAATTCCATCCCGTTCGGATCGACCAAAATCCCCTGCAGAAGATAACCGTCATCGGCAATCGGCACCACCACGCTCATGTCGTGTACACCGGTCGGCACGTCGAACTCGAAGGTCTGCGCGTTGCCCACACCCGCCCGCGCATTGCCGCCCGTGAGCGTGCCGGAGAAGCTGCCACCCGTGGCGCTGGTCGCCACCAGCGTGCGCATGCCCACCGGAATCTCGGGCAGGTTGTAGCCCGGCTCCGAGAACCGAATGCCGCCCGCTAGATCGCCCGCATCGGCCGGCGTGAAGAAATCGGCGCTGAAGGACTCCGTGGCACCCGGCGCCAAACGCAATTTAGCCGGGTGAACGGTACCCATCTCGACGTACTTCTCGGCGGCCCAGGTGAATTGCACGGGACCGGCATAGCTGCCGGCTCCCGACGGCCGCGTCCAGATGACCGCCGTCCACGTGCCCGCCGCCGGCTTGACCGCGTCCACGTGGCCGTAACCCGAGCCCAAGCCCTGAGGGACGCTGTAAATGACCTGTTTTCCCGCGGGATCCAACAAGGAAATGTAGACGATGGGTGTGTCGGTCCCATAAATCACGCCATTCACCGTGGTCTGCCACGAAATCGCGGCATCCAAGTGTTCTGCCCCGGCCGGCACGACGAATTTCTGTTTGATGTACGACCGTGCGGCACCGGTGGGTCCGACGAACGTCGGCTCGGCGCTCGGAGTCAACGTCAAGTTGAGAGTGGCACCCGCGATCGGTGCGCCCAACTTTTGCAGCGCCACCGCCAATTCGCGCGGCTCAGAACCGGTATTGGTCACCTGGAAGCTCTCTGATTCATGCGTGTTCGGTGCCGCTGTGACGGCAACGGAATTCTTGCTGAACAACAGTCCATGGCCCGTGGCTTTCGGTGCACCGTCGGCGTCCTTGATCGACAACGCGACGTCGACGGCGCGCAGCGAGTTGATGAGTCCCGCACCTTGCTCACTGGTAGGAGCGCTCAAGTCGGTGGCCGAACTCATGATGATGCGCTTGACCAACGCCGGGGACGGATCCTTGCCGCCGTGCGTGCTGCGATACGCTTGAATCACCAAGGCCGCTTCACCGGCGGTCAGCGGTGCCGCTTCGCTGGTGCCGCCGAAATCTTCGATGGGCGTCGGCTGGCTACCCGCAAAATTGGCGCAATCCGTGTACAGCGTCTGATTCGTGGAGCACAACGCCCAGCCGAGATCGCCGGGCGCGACCACATCGACGGTGGCCGGCGCGGCCGCGGCGAAGCCGCCCGAGCTGAAGGCGGAAATGTTGTTGTCGGCATATCCGGTCGCCAGTGCTTGTACGCCGTAGGCCGTCTGGGCATAAAGACGATACTGCGTGCTCGCACCTACCGAAATCACATAGGGATCGGTGGCCGGCGATCCCAAAGTGCCCATGGAACCGGCATCGCCGCTACTCACCGTGACGGTGACACCCGCTTTCACAGCGGCATCGTTCGCCAATGAAATCGGATCGTTTTCTGTGTCCGGGTAGGGATTACCACCGAAGGATTCGTTGATGACGTCGACATCATCATGCGTGACGGCGTACTCGATGGCCTCCACGAAATTCGAGTTTGACGAATTACCAAGCGCCGAAAAGACTTTCAAACCAACCAGCGATGCACCGGGCGCCATGCCGCGGATATGAATATTGCACGGCGACGGCAACGGGTGGGCTGGATTGACGAACCGACTGATGTCGAACGTCAGTAGTTTGCCGTGCGGAGTGTCCTGGGCCGCGATGGAACTGGCATCGCCGAAGGCCTCACCGCCCGCGGTCGCGGTACCCGCGGGATCACCGGAAAAATCTTGATAATCGATGAAAACATGCGAACCGTCGGGACGGATGAAGCCGGCCACGTTCGTATCCAAACCGTCGGCCAGGAAGGCCACTTTGACGCCCGCGCCCGTGACGAGTTGACCCTTGCCGTCTCGCACGTTCTGAGCTTGTGCGGTGGCCGGATTCGAGAACGCGGTGTTGGTGAGTTGCAGCGCTTCGGGTTCCAACGTCCCGCACAGCTCGGACGTGCTGGCAGGCGTCGCCGCCTTGGCGTCGGGCAGCGCGATACCGGCCGGCGCTTTCGCAGCCTCGGTACGACTGCGCGCATGAATGACCCGGTCGGGCACCACCGCTTGCACGTCGCCTCGAGCGGTCATCTGCTTGATTTCCGCAGGCGACATCCGTGTCGCGAACGCGTTGATGGTGCTGAACGAGGTGACCTTGCGGCTGCCCATGGCTTGCAAACGACCGATGACCGAACTCTGAGAGTCGGCCACCGCCGACGCGCGGGCCGCCATGGCACGCCGTAACGGCGGCGTGGCCTCGATCTGATCACGCATGATGACGATCACGTCGCTGCGCGCAGCCGCCAGAGCCTCGGCCGGCGACACGGTGCTCGGTACAGCGCTGCTCACCGCTGCCAAGGCAATGGCGGCGGACACGCACAGGCGCACGGAGAAAGTCATTGGACTCTTCATTCACATCCCTCGGTTCGTTTTATTTCTGATCGCCGCCGGCTTAGTGTTGCCGCAGCGCATGATAAATCACTTGACCACATCTGTATGGCACGCCGCAACTAAAACCGTGCGCTAAGACGGGTTGTTGTTCAAAGACAACGAAATATCTCAAACACTGTAAAAAAGAAATCTCGGCGCACAGCTGGGTGCGCTTCTTACCGACTGTTTTGTATTGAAAAAACTACAAACCGCGGGAGAGAGACCGACGAGCGGATACGCCCGGCATGTGATGCATGCGACTCGACGCGCGAGTCGCATGCTCCGGCAACTACCTTAAGCGCCGGGCTTTTGCGCCCACACTTTGCACCAGCCGCCCACCGGAACGCTGTGGCCCGCAAAAATATTGCAGCCGCCGGTGGCATCACCGGCCTTGCCCTGAAACTGCGCGCAGGTGCCGCATTTTTGATTGGGCTTATGCGTCGGGTTGGCGGCCGCGTCGACCTTGGTGGAATCGGTTACGAAGCCCAAGGCTTTGGCAGTCGGATCGGCCGCATCCAGGGGAGGTAGACCGGCGGCGCCGGCCTTCTGGGCCAACAAACCGAAAGTCGGTATCAACGCACCCGCGATGAGACCGCCCTTGACCATGGCCCGACGCGAGATTTTATTTTGCATGTGTGAAATCCTATCAGTGAAGTAACTGGTGCAGATTTTCTCGCCTTCTAGGACAAAAATAATCGTGTTAGCGAATTTTAATTCTTATGCGGCGCAACAGTACAATAGTACGTTCGTCGGATGGCCGGACTCTGCAAACGAGAATCAATGCGATTACGCGCCGGTGGCTCCCGCGGTCGCCGGCCGCTCGCCGCTTTCGCCGGCGCTCTTGGCTTCGTACGCCGGCAGCGACAGCAGCCGGGCGGTGTTGATCAACGCCATGTGCGTCAAGGCTTGCGGGAAATTACCGAGCATCCGCTTGGCATGCGGATCGTATTCCTCGGCAAGCAACCCCACATCGTTGGCAAGCATGAGCAACCGCTCGAACAGCGCTTCTCCTTCCGCACGTCGACCGGTCAATGCATAACAGTCGGCAAGCCAGAACGAACAGGGCAGAAACGCTCCTTCGCCGGCCGGCAGCGCATCGACGCCTGCCTCCGTGGCATAGCGCAACACCAATCCGTCGACGAGCAGATGCCGCTCGATGGCGGCTATCGTGCCGAGCACCCGTGGATCGGAAGGCGGCAAAAATCCTACCTGGGGGATTAGCAAGAGACTAGCGTCGAGAAACGTGGATTCGTAAGACTGTACGAAAGAGTTGATGCCGTCGTTGAATCCCTTGGCACACACCTCGGCGTGAATCGCATCGCGGCTCTCGCGCCAACGATCGAGCGGCGCGGCGAGTCCGTCGCGCTCGGCATCTTTGATGCATCGATCGAAGGCGACCCAGGCCATCACCTTCGAATGCGTGAAATGCCGCCGCGGGCCGCGCACTTCCCAAATTCCTTCATCGGGCTGCTTCCAGCTGGATTCGAGAAAATCGAGCATCGCGACCTGGAAATGCCAGGCGGCCGGTTCCGGATCCAAACCGCTGACGCGCGCCAGGTGCAGGGTGTCCATGACCTCGCCGTAAACATCGAGTTGAAACTGACTGGACGCGGCGTTGCCGACACGCACCGGCGCGGCCCCTTCGTAGCCCGGCAGCCAAGGAAGCTCGTATTCGTCGAGACGCCGCACCCCGGTAATGCCGTAGAGAATTCTCAGATCCTTCGGCGAGCCTGCAACGGCACGCAACAACCATTCTCGCCATGCAGTTGCCTCGGAAACGTATCCCGCCAATAGCAACGCATTCAACGTAAAGGTGGCATCGCGCAGCCAGGTGTAACGGTAGTCCCAATTGCGCACGCCGCCGAGCTGTTCCGGCAAGGATGTCGTGGGTGCAGCGACCATTCCACCGGTGGGTTTGTACGTCAAAGCCTTCAACGTCAGCAAGGAACGCAACACCGGCTCCCGCCAACGTCCCTCGTAAGTCGAACGGCTCGACCAATGCCGCCAGGCCGCCGATGTTTTTTCCAATTCATCGGCGGCATCGATGGACGGTTCGGTGGCCAGGTGCGATGGACGATAGTTGAGCGAGAAGCTTTCGCGCTGCCCCTGTGCAACGGTAAATTCCGCCACGGTGGTCATGTTCTCGCCGGTCACATCGATGGAAGCACTGAATTCCAGCGTATCGGGACCGGCCGTCATCAGTAACGTTTTTTCCTGGCGCCGGACCCAGGGCAGTATCGCGCCATAATCGAAGCGGACGATGAGCTCCATGCGCAGCGCGACCGAGCCGGTCAAGCCTTCCACGAGACGGACCACGTCCCAGCGGTCGTCCGACAAAGGCATGTAGTCGATCAGGCGTATCGACCCGGAGTCGGTGACCAAATCGGTCTCCAGCACCAAGGTTCCGGCGCGATAGCGTCGGGTGACGCGACGGACCGGTGTCGTCGGCCCGATCAGCCAGCGCCCATGCGACGGATCACCGAGCAAAGCCGCGAAACAGGCCGGCGAATCGAAGCGGGGAAAACATAGCCAGTCTATCGAACCGTCTTTCCCAACCAATGCCGCGGTATGGCAGTCCCCGATGAGGGCGTAATCCTCAATGGGCAGCGGCATGAGAGCGCGACCCGTGTTCGTAGGCAAATACACGGGTGAATTCAGCGCCCAAGAGGAACACCTGCGCAGAATAGAATATCCACAGCAATAACACGATGAGCGATCCGGCGGCGCCATACGCCGAGTTGAATGAACTCTTGCCGAGATACAGCCCGATCAAGACCTTGCCGATGGTAAACAGCAACGCGGTCACCGTCGCGCCGATCCACACGTCGCCCCACGGGATCGATTCGCGTGGCACATACTTGTAGATCATGGCAAAAAGTACGACGGTCATGCCGAAACTCAGGATTACATCGAGCAGCGGAAGAACGATTTTCAACGGTGGAAAGACATGTCCCAACCAGCCTCCGAAGGCTGCGAGCCCTGCGCTGGCCAGCAGCGAGACCAGCAACAAAAAGCCGACGCCTAATACCATGCCCACCGACAGCACCCGACCTCGGATGAAGCGCCACCAACCCACTTCGCGGGTGGGTTTCGGAGTCTGCCAAATACGCTCCAGCGCATTTTGCAGCTCGCCAAATACGCTGGTTGCCCCGACGATCAACGTCACCACGCCGACGGCGGCCGCGAGGCCCTGCTTGTCGCTGTAATGCGCGTTGGCAACTAGGTCACGCACCGCGGCGGCGCCCGCCTCTCCGATCAACGCCTGCAGCTGCGCGAACACTTCGGTCTGCGCCGTATCGGCGCCGAATACGTACCCGGCGATCGCAATGGCGATGATCAAAATGGGCGCCACGGAAAAAAGCGTGTAGTACGCGAGCGCGGCTCCTAAACTCGCGGCATTATGGTCGAACCACGCGCTCACCGACTTGACGCAGACATCCAAGACCCCGCGCATACCCCAGTTTTCCGCTGCGACGGCGGTCTGCGGGGGCCGTACGCCCCCCTCGGTGACGGACATTTCTACGGTCGCAATTTTCGACGAGCGCGTTCGATGGCTTCGTTGGGATCGCTTGGATCGTCAGGGTCGTTTTTGAATCCACCCGGCTGCGATACGGTTTCCTGAACGCTTTCCTCGGCTATTTTTGCTTCCTCCGCCGCCAGCGGCTTGTTGTCGACCGCCGGGGCGGCTGCGGGATTTTCTGTTTGCGGCATGACATGCTCCTCCGTTGACGTTGGATACAGACCGTAAACACTCGAAGTTCCACCGCCTATGTCGCCGCGACGCGATGAGTCGTAGGCATATGCTGACGAAGCTCGGGGTTGAGACGCCCCGCTTTGTTATCATGCCGCCGATGCGCACCCCGTTTGCCCTCGCTGCCGCCCCTGGACGCTTTTTTTTCAGCCGCATCGTCATTCTCGTCGCCGTGTCCGCGATTCTGGTAGTCGCACTGGGCATCTTTGCATCGAGGAGCCTCGCCACCCTCAACCAGGGCAGCGAATGGGCCATTCATTCCCAGAATGTGCGGTATGAACTGTCGCACGTATTGCAGTTATTGACCGACATGGGGTCTGGCTTCAGGCGGTACGAACAGACCCGAGACGACCGCGCCTTCGCCGAAGCCGACACAGCGTCGGCTACGCTGCCGTTCGAACTGGCCGCCCTGCATCGCATGCTGGCGCCCGATGAACTCGGCGCCCTCGAGACGCAGCTCGACGGCGTGGCGCGTCAACGTCTGGTGCAGACCCGGCAGCTCGTCGCCATGGCGCGTGCCGGCGACGTCGACGGCGTGCGTCGGCTGATCGAGCGCGGCGACACGGGCAAATCGCTGGATGCTTGTCGTACCGTGATTACGCAGATGCAAGAGGAGGAAAGTCTTCTGTTCGACCGCCATCGCGGGGTCAGTGCCGCCGCGCGCGACACGGTGGCCTTCGCGATCGTCGCCACCACGGCGCTCGCGGTGCTTTTGTTGGTGCTCGTCGCCTTCGTGAGCATGCGCCATGCCGCAAGGCTGCAACTGGTACAAAACGATTTGGCCACCACGTTGAAGAGCATCGGAGACGCCGTGATTTCCACGGATGCGCTCGGCCGGGTCCGTTTCATGAATCCCGTGGCTGAGCAGTTGACCGGCTGGGCCAATCTCGACGCCCAGGGTCTGAGCTTGGACCGGGTATTTCGCATCGTCAACGAGCGCACCCGCGCGCTGCTCGAAAGTCCGGTCGCGCGAGTGCTGCGCGAACGCAAGATAGTCGGTTTGGCAAATCACACCATTCTCATTGGACGCAATGGCGCCGAGCGGCCAATCGAAGACTCCGGTGCTCCCATTCTCGGCGTCGATGGCGAATTGGCGGGCGTCGTCCTGGTATTCCGCGATGCCACCGCACAACGGGATGCCCAGCGGGTGTTGATCGACAGCGAGGCGGCGCTGCGCGAGGCGGATCGTCGCAAGGATGTGTTTCTCGCAACGCTGTCGCACGAACTGCGCAATCCGCTGGCGCCGATTCGCAATGCCGCACGACTGCTCGAGACGGCCGCCCTCTCCAGTGAGGAACTGCACCGCAGCCGCGTGATCATTTCGCGCCAGGTACGCCACATGGCCTCGTTGCTCGACGATCTTCTGGATGTGTCGAGAATCACGCGCGGTATGTTGACGCTGAAGAAAGAAGTCGTCGTGCTGCGAACCCTGTTCGATGCCGCCGTGGAAACCGCGCGACCCGTCATCGATGCCAAACGTCACGTACTCGAGGTCGACTGGCCGGCGAAAACCGTTTCCATATGCGCCGATCCGGTGCGCCTTACCCAGATCGTCACCAATCTGCTCACCAACGCCGCCAAGTACACCGATCCAGACGGGCACATAACCTTGGGCGCGCGAATCGAGGAGCGCACCATCGTCATCTACGTGCGGGATACCGGAATTGGACTCGAACCGCATATGTTGGCGGAAGTCTTCGAGATGTTCTCGCAGGTCGCGCCGGACAAGGGACAAACCGAGGGTGGTCTCGGCATCGGCCTCGCGCTGGTGAAGGGACTGATCGAGTTGCACGGCGGACGGGTGGATGCAGTGAGCGCAGGGCTGGAAAAAGGTAGCGAGTTCTTGGTCGTCTTCCCGGACGCTTTGATGGAACCGGCCGACTCGCCGCCGAGCGCGGACGCGCTGCCCGATGCCGCGCCGAGCACGTCCCTTGCGCGCCCGTTGCGTGTACTGATCGCGGACGATAATCGGGACAGCGCCGAGAGTCTGGGCATGCTCCTGGAGCTATCGGGCCATGAAATCCATCTCGCGCACGATGGTGTCGAAGCGCTCGCGGTGGCCGCCGAGAAAACGCCGGAGGTTGCGCTGCTCGACATCGGGATGCCCGGTATGGATGGTTACCAAGTGGCCGCCTGCATACGGCGCGAGACCTGGGGAAAAAACATGACGTTGATTGCCATCACGGGATGGGGGCAGGAGGACGCCAAGCGCATGGCTCGCGATGCGGGCTTCGATCATCACCTGACGAAACCGATGGACAGTACGATACTCGAAGCCATCCTGGCGGACGTCACCAGGCATGCCTGAGCGGTCCTCGATGTCGCGCGGTCCCTTCGACGTGTTGGTACTCGGCGCCGGCGTGGCCGGTCTTGCCGCCGCGCGTGCCTTGGCCGAGGCCGGCCAGACCGTGGCGGTCATCGAAGCCCGCGATCGAGTCGGCGGCCGCATCTTGACCCACCATCTTCCGTCCGGCACCGCGTCGGCCGGCATTCCCGTCGAACTGGGAGCGGAGTTCATTCATGGGCTGCCGCCCGAATCGTGGGGTCTCATCAAAGAGGCAGGACTCGAGACTTATGAATTGACTGGCTCTCGGCTCGAATACCATGACGCCCGACTGCAAGCCGCGCGCGAGCAAGACGGCCCGGGCGAGGTGCTTGCCCGCTTACGCGATTGGTTGGGTCGCCAAGCCGAAGGGACGGACGACACATTTGCGGCGTATTTGGCGCACGGCGACTTCGCTGCGTCGGTGCGCGACGACGCGATTCGGTACGTGGAAGGCTTCAACGCCGCGGATCACCGCAAAATCGGCATCGCATCGCTCGCGTATCAGCAAGCCGCCGAGGAGCGCATCGAGGGCGACCGTATTTTTCATATCCGGTCCGGTTACGACGGCGTGCCACTCCATCTACGGCACTGCACGGAACGAGCCGGCGGGATGATTTTCCTCGGCCATCCCGTGGCAAGAGTGGAGTGGAATCCGGGTAGCGTCACGCTGACCGGCCGGGACGCAGTCGGAAGACGCTTCGAGTTTCGGGGTCGACGCGCGGTCATCACGCTGCCCTTGGGGGTTCTCCAAGCCGCATCTGTGGCCATCGATCCGCCGCCCGCCGACATACTCAAGCATGCTGCGCGCATGGTCATGGGATCGGTGGTTCGCGTGTCCCTGATATTCCGGTCGCGCGTGTGGTGCGACGAAGTCGCAGCCACCGATCGTGGAGTGCTCGCGGAGCCCCTGAAAGAATTGAGTTTTCTGTTTACGGAAACAAAAACTCCCACGGTTTGGTGGACGCCTCACCCCAGCGAAGCGCCGATGCTCACAGGCTGGATTGGCGGTCCGCGGGCAGCAATTCCGCGCGAAGCGCTGCTCGACAGATGTTTGAACACCCTAGCCGATATTTTTTCCACCTCGTCGCAGGTCCTGGCCGACGAACTCGTGAGTTGGCATTTTCACGATTGGGATGCCGACGAGTTCGCACGCGGCGCCTACAGTTATGTGCCCGCCGGCGCCTTGACGGCGTCCCGCGAGATGGCCGTCCCGCTTGACGATACGCTGTATTTTGCGGGCGAACATACCACGGTAAGCGGACATTGGGGCACCGTGCACGGCGCACTACAGAGCGGTGCGGCCGCGGCCGGTAAAATTCTCGGCCGCGGCCGGGATGGAGGTTAGATGACACTCGACCGAGTTCACGATAACGTCGCATATGACTTCTAAATACGCATCGGTCGTACCTTCCGTCGTCAAGGTGCGGGCCGTCGTGCCCGACGATGCCTTCACGGCCGGCATCCTCGGCTCCGAACGAGTGGGGAATGGCGTGGTCATCGCCGCGAACGGGTTGATTCTGACCATCGGATACCTCATCACCGAGGCCACCGATGTATGGTTGACGGTCGATGCAGGTCAAGAAGTCGCCGGGCACGCGCTTGCCTATGATCAAGTGACCGGGTTTGGGTTGGTCATGCCGCTGGAGCGATTGACCGTCGCACCCGTTACTCTGGGTTCTGCGCTGAACATACGGGCGGGTGACCGGGCGAGCGTGGTGAGCTATCCGGAGTTTGCCGAGGAGCAGCCGGTGACTGTCCTGGCATGTCGTGAATTTGCGGGCGCGTGGGAATACCTGCTCGATGCAGCAATCTTCACCATGCCCGCACATCCGCATTGGTCCGGTGCGGCGCTGATCGACGAACACGGCTCGCTGGTGGGTCTAGGGTCTTTGTTGGTCCGGGAAAAAGTCGCCGGGGAAGATACCAGTGCCAATATGTTCGTGCCGATCGATCTGCTCAAACCGATCCTCCACGACCTCACGACGCGAGGTCGTGCGCAACGACCAACACGCCCATGGCTCGGGATCTACTCGGTCGACATTTCAGGACAGGTCTATGTGACGGGCGTCGCCGACGGCAGTCCCGCGCATCAAGCGGACGTCAGCGAAGGCGATCTCATCAGCCAGTTAGCGGGCATGGAGATTCATTCGTTGCCGCAGTTCTACCGTCGGCTGTGGTCGCTGGGCCCCGCCGGGACTGTCGTATCGTTGGGAATCATCCGTGGGGGCACCCGACTGAACGTGAATGTCAAGACGGTCGATCGCACCGAATTACTGAAGCGTCCCCAAGCGCATTGACGGGCTCGTCAGCTACGATGGGTTAATCAACCGGCGCGTAGCACACACGCAAACGAGCCGCCCGAAGGCGGCTCGTAGCTGCGTTCGCTTCGCTAGATAACCAGCGTCGCGATCAACAGTGAGTTACACACGACGTCGCAGCGCATGATAGATGACGAGGAAAACGACCGCACCCACCGTGGCCACCAGGATGCTGTAAATATTCACGCCCGTCACACCCGCCATGCCGAACAGGTGAAATACCCAACCACCAACCACGGCGCCGAC
This sequence comes from uncultured Acetobacteraceae bacterium, assembly GCA_964658135.1. Lineage (GTDB taxonomy): Bacteria > Pseudomonadota > Gammaproteobacteria > Steroidobacterales > Steroidobacteraceae > Bog-1198. Next base: position 22,461 of record CAZZXZ010000020.1, read on the forward strand.
GACCCCTAGAACGATGTCCATCAACATGCCTTCGCCCGACTTATTAACGATCTTGCTGGCGATGAACCCGGCGATCAAACCCAAGACAACCCACGCGATAATTGACATGAAAATCTCCCTTAAATATTCAATATTGAACGGAATCCGTATCGGGCGCGGTTACAAGCGACCGCTGACCACCAGAACCAGCAAAACGATCAGTACCAAACCCAACCCACCACTCGGGTAATAACCCCAACTTCCGCTGTATGGCCAAGCCGGCAACGCACCGACCAGCAAGAGAACTAGTAGAATCAGCAGAATAGTGCTTATCGACATGCGTAGATCCCGGTACGTTGCGCGCTGAACTGTGCGTAGTTGTAGGTTATTGAACTGTCTCAAACCGTACAGTCAGGCGAGTGCGGGACTAACTGTCAGCCGGCGCCTACCGAATTATGTTCGATGCTGGAAGTTGATGCCAAGGAGATTCCATGAATACCATTCGACGCAGTAGCGAACGAGGGCTCGCCGATCACGGCTGGCTCAAGTCCTACCACACGTTTTCATTTGCCGATTATTTCGATCCGCAGCACGTGGAGTTTGGTCCCTTGCGCGTTATCAATGAAGACCGTGTTCAGGCCGGCGGAGGATTCGGCACCCATGCGCATCGAGACATGGAAATCATCAGCTACGTGCTCGAGGGCCAGCTTGCGCACAAGGATTCGATGGGCAACGGGTCGACGATTCGGCGCGGCGACGTACAACGCATGAGCGCAGGCCGCGGCGTGCGGCACAGCGAATTCAACCCGAGTCCGAGCAACGGGGTGCATTTTCTGCAAATCTGGATTCATCCGAGCAGGCTGGCAATCGAGCCCGATTACGAAGAGAAGCGCTTCGATGACGCGGAAAAGCGCGGGCGTCTCCGATTGATCGTATCTCCCGACGGGGCCGACGGGTCATTACACATCAATCAGGATGCGCGGTTGTACGCGGGACTGTTCGACGCGGAGGAAAGTGCGCAGTTGGAGAATGCACCCGGACGGAATTTATACGTGCACGTGGCGAGCGGTACGCTCGAGGCCAATCGATCAACGCTCGCGGCCGGCGATGCCCTCAAGATCATCGACGGCAGCGCCTTGCACATCGATCGCGGTCAACGGGCCGAGGTGTTGGTTTTCGACCTGCCGAAAGAGGTACGGGCGCCCTAGTGCAAATCGACTGCTCACGCATCGGGCCTTTTGCGATCGCCGCACTGACGGTCTTCATCCTCTATCGACGATTGCGCCGCAGCTTCGGTCGGCAACCCATCCGGCCGGTACGCATGTATCTGCGTATCGGCATTTTCGCCCTGCTCGGAGTGTCACTGTTGGCCGTTGCGCTCCGCTCGGCCACGCTGCTGACGGCAGATCTCGCAGGCACGGTGTTGGGCATTGCGCTCGCCCTTTGGGCGGCACGGCGTACCCGCTATGCCAGCCAAGGCGCGCAGTTGTATTACATTCCACACACGGTGACGGGAATCGCCGTGTCGCTGGTGTTCGCAGGTCGGTTGGTCTATCGCTTCGCGGACGATCGGTCGTTGGAGCACTTATCCGCGCCGATCGCTGCCGATAATCCGGTTACGATTGGATTACTGTTCGTAGTGGTCGGATATTACGTCTGCTATTACACGTTGGTGCTGCAGAAATCACGCCATCTGCGGCCGGAAGATCTCGAGATCTCTCCGGCCAACTCTGTAGAAACTATCGAGCCAAGATGAAAACCGCATACGTCAGCACGGCCATGCCGATCAGTAACGTGTTGCTGCCCCATCGAGCGATATTGCCAAGCATGTCAATCTCCTAACCTTAAATATAGCCTCATCAACATAACAACCTTCCGAGGTCATTATGTGAGGCCTAAAGTTATCATTTCCAGTGCCCGCCGAAGGTTGCGCCACGTCGCAAAAACCGCTGAAAAGTGGGCGTTCGACGGTTGCTGTCAACTACGTCCGCAGCACGGCTCGACTCACGCCCGGAGCATGCTCCCCGAGGGATCGAAAGCCGGTTTAGGCAAGCGCACCGCACGGCGGCGTTCGCCGATGATTTCGATGTCGAATTCGTCGGCGCATTCGAGCGCGGCGGGTATGTACCCTAAAGCGAGCGACCTCCCCACGCGGTGTCCATAGGCCCCGGACGTCACCCAGCCGACGACTCGGTCCGCATGCCAGATCGGCTCATCGCCCAGGGCATCGGCATCGGTGACCTCGACTTCAAAGCTTACCAACCGCAAGGCACCACCGCCGTCCCGTTCCGCCGCAGCCGCTTCGCGGCCGATGAACACCTCTTTATTCATATCGACGAAACGCCCCAGGCCGGCTTCGTAGGGTCCATAGATGGGTCGATATTCGCGTGCCCACGTACCAAAGCCTTTTTCGATGCGCATGGCATTCAGAGCCCGTCCGCCGAATGGCCGCAGCCCGTACCGACGACCGGCATCGACCAGGGAATCGTAGAGCGCTCGCTGGTAATCCGCGGTGATCCACAATTCGTAACCGAGCGCACCGGTGAAGGACACCCGGCCGACATACGCCGGCACCATGCCGACCTCCATGCGCCGGAACGACATGAACGGAAATGCCGCCGTCGACAAATCATCGCGTACCAGATCTTGCAGCAGCGCACGACTGTTCGGCCCGGCGATGGAGAGGCCTACATATTCCATCGCGCAGGGCCGCACCGACACACCCGGCGGCGGACGATGTCGTTCGAACCAGCGGATATAGTGGCTTTCGGCTGCGTAGGTGCCGATCAGGAACATATGCTCGTCGGCAAGGCGGCAGAGCGTGAAATCGCCGATCAACTTACCGCGTTCGTTCAACATCGGGCTCAACGCGATACGGCCCACCGCGGGAATTCGGTTGGCCATCAGCCTTCCCAGCCACTCGCTCGCACCGGCACCCTTCACTTCGAATTTTCCGTAATTTGAAATCTCGAGCAGTCCGACCGCATCGCGAACCGCCAGGCATTCGGCGGCCACATGCGGATGCGAATTCGAACGCCGGAAGCTCACATGATCCACCGCCTCCGCCGCGGCGGGCGCGAACCATAGGGGATGCTCCAGTCCGCAATAATCGCCGAACACGGCATGTTCGGCGGCCAGTCGTTCGTAAACCGGCGTGGTCCGCAGGGGTCGTGCCGCCGGCAGTTCCTCGTTGGGAAAGCGGATGCTGAAACGCCGCGAATAGTTCTCACGCACCTTGGCATTAGTATAGGCAAGCGTGGTCCAATCGCCGTAGCGGGCGACATCCATACCCCAGACGTCGGCGCCGGGATCGCCGTCCACCATCCAGCGCGACAAGGCCAGCCCGACGCCACCGCCTTGACTAAAACCCGCCATGACCCCACACGCGACCCAGAAATTTCGCAGACCCTTGACCGGACCCAGCAGCGGATTACCGTCGGGGGCGAAGGTAAAGGGGCCATTGACTATTTTCTTGATCCCGGCGCCGCCGAGTGCGGGGAAATGCTCGAAACCGACTTCCAGACTCGGAGCAATGCGCTCGAGGTCGTTGGGCAGCAAATCTTGGCCGAAGTCCCACGGTGTCGTCACCTTCGACCAGGGAACACCGCCCCGCTCGTACGTGCCCATCAGCATCCCGCCGCGCTCTTGGCGCAGGTAAATTTCGCCCTCGAAATCGATGGCGTGTAGCTGCTCGGGTTTGCCCGCCAGCTGCGGCATGTCGCCGGTGATGAGATATTGATGTTCCATCGCCAAAATCGGTAGTTCGAGCCCCACCATACGGCCTACTTCGCGCGCCCAAAGCCCCGCGGCGTTGACGACATGCTCGGCGTGGACGTTGCCGCCCTCGGTAATCACATCCCAGGAGCCGTCAGCCCGTTGTTTAAGATCGGTCACGCGCGTCTGGCGAACGATTTGTGCGCCCCCGATCTGCGCGGACTTGGCGTACGCGTGCGTGACGCCGTAGGGATCCACGTGACCTTCGATGGGATCGTACATGGCCCCTTTGAAATGTTTTTTGTCCAGCAACGGAAACAGTCGGGCGGCCTCATCCACCGAAATGATCTCCAGATCCATGCCGAGATACCGGCCGCGCGCTTTGGCCATTTTCAACCAGTCCAGCCGCTCTTGCGTACCGGCGAGCATGATGCCGCCCGTGATGTGCACACCGCACGACTGACCGGATATCGCCTCGATTTCTTTGTACAGTTCGATGGTGTATTGCTGCAGTTTCGCGACGTTTGGATCGCCGTTCACCGTGTGCATGCCGCCGGCGGCATGCCAGGTCGATCCGGAGGTCAATTCGGCGCGTTCGATCAACAGGACGTCCTTCCATCCCGCTTTCGTCAAATGATATAGAACGCTGGCGCCGACCACGCCCCCACCGATCACCACGACTTGCGTGTGGTCTTGCATATCCTCTCTCCGTCGTAATGAATCAGGGCGCCCAAGATTTCGTGTAGCCGATCGCCCGCGTTTGGTCGGCAACGATGGTCGTCGCCGCCCGGTATAAATGATAGGCCGCCCAAAATCCCGTGGGCGCCAAAATCAGCAGCGCCGATCGCAGGGATTCAGCATCCGTGGCCTGGCCATGAGCAAATCGATCGCTCAGAAAGCCGACCACCCAGGGCGCCACGATCAAATTCAAGATGTTCGCCACCAAGAGCGCTATGGCGATGAACATGTTACGCATATGGCATGGCGCCAAGTTATTGAGCAAACCGAAACACGGCCCGATATAGAAATAGATCGCGGGAATGAAAAGACCGAACATGCACTTGCACAGCCACAACGAATGAGTGGCGAAGGCGATGATCGAGGGTATGGTTGCGAACGCAACACCGCCCGCCAACAGCCAGACCACCCGCCGCGGATCCGCCATGAACGGCCGCGACAGCAGCCACGCCGTCGCCAGCGTCGCGAGCGATCCGCCCCAAAGATGAATATTGCCGGTGACCGCGCCGGCCTGACCCACGTCGAGACGATACGCGCGCTGGAGGAATGTCGGCGTCCAATAGATCAGTCCCCAGCCCCACAAGGCGCACAGACCCCCACCCACCACGACATGGAAGGCCGCTTTTTGCCGCCAAAGAAATCGTACCGATTCCAGCAACGACGGTTTGATGTCGTCGACGATGGCGTCGAGGCGCCCACGCGGGGGCTCGCGCACCGTAAAAAAAACCACCAGCCCCACCACCAAGCCGGGGACGCCGAGAGCGATGAATGCCGCACGCCATTGATATGCATGCGCGACGGCACCCGCCATATCCGCGCCCAACCAGGCGCCGAGCGGGGCGCCGAGCGCCAATACCGCCATTGCCATCGGCCGCCGGTCGGCCGGGAAGCAATCGGACACGATGGCGGTGGACGGCGGGGTGCCGCCCGCTTCGCCGATGCCCACCCCGACGCGACCCAGCAAGAACTGCAGATAATTTCCGGACAGACCGCACAACGCGGTGAAGCCCGACCAGATGACCAACGACACGGCGAGAATGTTGCGCCGGTTCGAACGATCGGCCAGCCACGAAATCGGAATGCCGAAAGCGACATAAAACAAGGCGAGCGGAAAGCCCGTGAGAAAAGCCACGCCCGCGTCTGTCAGCTGCAATTCCAAACGAATGGGCTCCAGCACGGTGGACACGACGTAGCGGTCGCCGATGTTGATCGCGTAGATCAAACACATGAGCATGAGCACATACCAGCGCTCCACCGACGAAGGAGACTGGGAGCGCGGCATGTCGATGGCAGCAATGCTCAAACGGCGCAACCTCCGGCGACTCTCAATGCACGATACAGGGTTCGTCGTGAAATGACACAGCGCGACCCATCGATGCAGCTTAAGCTTTCCCCGTGGACCGTTTCGATTACATCATCATCGGTGCCGGCTCGGCGGGTTGCGTGCTGGCTGCCCGCTTGTCCGCCGACGGCGACCGGCGGGTGTTGATGCTGGAGGCCGGCGGTTCGGATGATCGCTTTTGGATCAAGACACCGATCGGCTACGGACGCACGTTCGCCGATGCGTCGGTGAACTGGAAGTATCAGACGCAACCGATCCCCGGCTTGAACTCCCGGCGCATGTATTGGCCGCGCGGCCGCGTCGTCGGCGGCTCGAGTTCGATCAATGCGTTGGTTTATTGTCGTGGCATGCCCGCGGACTTCGACGATTGGCGCGCCCTGGGGAATGACGGCTGGGGCTGGGATGACGTAGTGCCGTACTTCGAAAGATCCGAGCGGCGCGTCGATGCGACGGGGCGGGCGACGACCGGCGGTGCGCTCGACGTCAAAGACGTCGCGCCGCACCTGCACGGGCTCGGCGCCAGCTGGTTTGCGGCGGCGGACGAGCTCGAGCTACCCATCACGGACGATTTCAACGGGACGCATCCGGAAGGCTTCGGCTGCTACCGAATCACCGTTCGAGACGGCAAACGCCGGTCGGCGGCGGATGCCTTCCTGAAACCTGCGCTGCGCCGCGCGACGGTCAAACTCGAAACACAGGCCTGGGTCAGCCGCATCAAAATGGCCGCGGGCCGCGCGGTGGGCGTCGAGTGGTGGCGCGATGGGCGGTCACATTTCTCGAGCGCCGACCGCGAGGTTTTGGTGTGTGCGGGTGCCGTCAATTCTCCGCAGCTGCTGCAACTATCGGGCATCGGACCGGGCGCGCTGCTGTCCGGCCACGGTATCGCGCCCTTGGTCGACAATCCGGCGGTCGGCGGACATCTGCAAGACCACTTGGCCGCCGTTTATTCCTTCAAATCGACCCAGCCCACGCTCAACGACGAATTGCATTCGTCCTTCGCCAAGCTCAAGGCCGGTCTCAAGTATGTGCTTGCACGCCGTGGCCCGCTGGCGCTCAGCGTGAACCAATTCGGCGGATTTCTGCGCGCCGATCCTGCAGCGACGCGTCCCGACGTACAGCTCTACTTCAATCCGGTCACTTACGGAACCGGGGATTCGACCCGGACACGCATCGAGGTGGACGCTTTCGCAGGATTCTATTTATGCTTTCAGCCGACACGACCGACCAGCGTCGGTAGGATCGATATCGCGGACGCGGATTTTCGACAGCCGCCGCTCATTCAGCCGAACTACTTGAACACGGACAAGGACCTGCTCGACGTGGTGTACGGCGGCCGCCTTCTGCAAGCCATCGCGCGCACACGCGCGATGCGGGAGTTGATACTCGAGCCGCTGGCTCCCGACCTCACGGTATTGACCGATGCCGCCCTCATCGACGATTTCCGTGCGCGTGCCGCCACCGTATACCATCCGGTGGGAACCTGCCGCATGGGTACGGAACCGGGGGACTCCGTGGTCGATTCGTCGCTGCGGGTGCACGGAGTTGCCGGCTTGCGCGTCGTCGATGCGTCGGTTTTTCCCACGGTGACCTCCGCCAACACCAACGCGCCGACGCTGATGGTGGCGCAAAAGGCCGCCGATCTGATTTTGAGCCGCCAAGAGGAGGCCCGTCCATGAAGCTCGATAGCGTGTCCGTGTTCGTGGTGAGCAATCCGCCACCGAGTTTCGGCGGACGATACTTCGTCTTTTTGAAGTTGAAGACCGTGTGCGGCATCGAAGGCCTGGGAGAAGTGTATGCCGCCACCTTCGGCCCGCACGTCATAGCCGCCATGATCGAGGATGTATTTGCGCGTCGCTTCGCAGGCCGCGATCCTTTTCAAATCGAGTCGATCTGGCGCGAAAGCTACGGCTCTGGTTTCAGCCTGCGTCCCGACCTATCTTTGATGGGCGTGGTCAGCGGCTTGGAAATGGCGTGCTGGGACATCGTTGGCAAGGCGGTCGAACAACCCGCGTACAATCTACTCGGAGGAAGGGTCAACGACCGACTGCGAAGCTATACGTATCTTTATCCTGCTGCCGGCGAAAGCGACGATTTCTATCACGATGCGGATCGTTCGGCGGAACGCGCGGCCGACTACGTTAAACAAGGTTTTACGGCGCTCAAGTTCGATCCGACGGGCGGCTTCTCCGCGTACGATCCGCGCCAGCCCACTCAAGAGGCATTGGAGCGGACGGTGCGCTTGGTCCGTCGAGTGCGCGAAGCCGTCGGCTTCCAGGCCGATCTGCTGCTGGGAACGCATGGCCAGTTCACGACCTCCGGCGCGATCCGTCTGGCGCGACAGCTCGAGGCGTACGATCCGCTGTGGTTCGAGGAACCCGTGCCGCCGGAAATGCCGGAACAGATGGCCATCGTCGCGCGCGCGACCCGCATTCCGATCGCAACGGGCGAACGCCTGACCACCAAGTACGAATTCGCCCGCGTCCTGGCAGCCGGCGCGGCCAATATCGTGCAGATCAACGTGGGCCGCGTCGGCGGCCTGTTGGAGGCGAAAAAAGTCGCGGCGTTGGCGGAGGTTCATTACGCGCAGATCGCGCCGCATCTGTATTGCGGTCCGGTGGTGGGCGCTGCCAACATCCAGCTCGCCGCCTGCTCGCCGAACTTTCTCATCCTGGAGGGCATTCAACAATGGGGCGGCTTTCATGCCGACATTCTGCGCACCCCCATCCGCTGGGAAAACGGCTTCGTGATTCCGCCGACCGCGCCGGGATTGGGTGTCGAGTTGAACGAAGCCGTCGCCCTCGCGCATCCTTATCCTTCCGACGGATACCTGCACCTGGAGATGATCGATCGCCCTTTGGGCTAGGCGATGCGTTGCTGCAACAAATAAGGCTAGTGGTTTGCGTCTGCGATGCTATTCTCGGAGACAAAAGATAGGAAAGGGATAGGGATGATTTCGACCTCGAGGTTGTCTTATGCCATCGCGGCCATCTTGGGCAGTTCGGGCTTGGGTGCGGCGCATGCTGCCACCGCGAGCGACACCAACGACTCGGAGGGCATCCAGGAAATTACGGTAACCGCCCAACGGCGTACGGAAAACGCACAGGACGTGCCCATCACGATCCAAGCGCTGACGTCGGAGACTTTGCAACAGCTCAACGTCACGACGTTGGACGACTTCATCAAGTACACACCGAACGTGACGCAGGCCAGCACCGGTCCGGGGCAGAGCAGCATTTTCATGCGCGGATTGAGCGTCGGCGTCACCGGTCAACAGGGTACCGGCACGACCGGACCCATACCGAACGTATCGGTTTATCTCGACGAGCAATCCGGCGCCCTGCCCGGCCGCAACCTCGACGTCTACGCCGCCGACATCGAGCGCATCGAAGTTCTCGAAGGTCCGCAGGGCACGCTGTTCGGTTCAGGCGCCCAAGCGGGGGTACTGCGTTACATCACGAACAAGCCGAAGCTCGACGTGACCGAGGGCGACGTCAACGCCGCCTACAGCTACACGGCACATGGCGATCCCAACAGCAGCGTCGATGCCATGATCAACCTGCCGTTGATCCCCGATACGCTGGCCGTGCGCGCCGTCATTTACGATGACAGTCGCGGCGGCTACATCAACAACGTGCCGGCCACCTTTACGCGGGCCGGTACCGATGAGGGATTTGCGCAGTATAACGGCGGCGTGGTGCCCACCAACAGCGAATCGGTCACCAACGCCAATCAGGTGGGCACTGCTCAAAATCCGGTCACTTACACGGGCTTGCGTCTGTCCGGCCTGTACAAGATCAACGACGATTGGAATGCTCTGCTCGCACAGAGTTACCAGAACATGAATGCGCAGGGCGTGTTCTACGAACAGCCCTACGGTCCCGAAGGATTGACTTTCAACAGCGTGGGCGAACCCCAGGGTGTGAGGGCTCTGCCGTCTTTGTCGGTCACCACCTTCGAGCCTTCCTACGACAAGGATAAGTTCGAAAACACCGCACTGACGGTGACGGGCAAAGTCGGCGACATCAAATTGGTCTATGCGGGCGGCTACCTGGTTCGCAACGTCGAACAGCAACAGGACTACACCAATTACTCGCGCGGCGTGTACGGATATTATTACCAGTGCGCGGGCTATTCGAAGACCTCGGCGGCTGCCGGCAAATGTTGCTCGCCCGAAGCCACGTGGCAGGAGACGGAGAAAAATACCCACCAGAGTCACGAACTGCGCGCGAGCACGCCGGACGACTGGCGCGTCCGGGCCATCGGCGGTCTGTATTGGGAAGAGTTCAAGATTTACGACGACACCGACTGGACTTACAAGACGGTACCGACGTGCTCGGCGGCTTACAACGACAACTGTTTCAACAACGTGGCGCCGCCGCCCGGTCAAACCTCGAACAATCCGAACGAACGCAACGACAACGTGGGGTTCTTCGACGATACGACGCGCACCATCATCCAGAAGGCAGCCTTCGGTTCGGTGGACGTCGATATCATCCCGAAGACGCTGATTTTTACGGCGGGCACCCGTTATTACCGCTTCAACGAATCCGAGTTGGGCGGCGACACCGGGAGTTTCTATTGCAAGAACTTCGCGCCGACCACGTATTTCGGCCCCTGCAACTCCACCAACAATGGCGCCAATGCTCCCTACGGCACCAACTTGAACCTGGTCAGCTACAATAATTCTCAATATCACGGCTTCCGCAGCCGCGGGAATTTGAGCTGGCACGTCGACGAGGACGTCTTGGTGTACGGCACCTGGTCGCAGGGCTTTCGTCCGGGCGGCTTTAATCGCGGCGTGAAATACACCCAGCCGGATGCGGCCGATGCTTATCAGTACTCGACGCCGACGAAATACAATCCCGACACGTTGACCAACATCGAATTCGGTTGGAAGACGGAGTGGTTCGCGCATCGCTTGCAGGTCAACGGCGCCTTCTACCAAGAGGACTGGAAGAACACCATCGTCGAGTTTTTCGACCCGCAACAAGGATTCGGCAATCTGACCTTCGTTACCAATGGGCCGAACTACCGCGTCCGCGGTCTGGAACTGCAAACCATCGCCCGGGTCACCGATAGCCTGACGATTACAGGGTCGGCTTCCTACAACAAGAGCACGCAGCAGAACTCGCCCTACCTCATCAACGACAATCCGGCGAGCGCCAATTTCGGCAAACCCATCACGTCCGTTCCCAATGTGTACGGGCTGGTCGGCACACCGCTGGCGGAGTCGCCCTTGTTCCAGGGGAATTTACGGGCTCGCTACGAGTTGCCGATCGGCGAGTACAGGGCATTTGGGCAGGTCGGCGCGCAGGTGATCGGTAGCTCTTTCTCCAGCGTGGGCACCGTCGACAACTACTACATGCCCGGCTACACCACCTTCGATGCGGCCGCCGGTGTCGCCAAGGATGTCTGGAATGTGCAGTTCTTCGCCCAAAACCTCGGTAACAAGATCGCAAGCACGTACACGAGTTCGGCGCAATTCATCACCACGGAAACGGTGTTGCGGCCGAGGATAGCGGGAGTGAAATT
>CAZZXZ010000021.1:0-7202 GCA_964658135.1 uncultured Acetobacteraceae bacterium
ATCCCCATCCTGTTGACGGCTTGCATCGCCTCCTTGCTGAGCGGACTGCTGGCGTGGCCCTTCGGTGCGCCGCTCGCGGTCACGAGCCACGAGTTGCTGCTGCTCGCTCTGTTCGGCATCTTAAATTTCGCCGTCGCACTGCCGCTCTTTACCTTCGGCGCACGGCTCTTGCCGCCCATCGAAACCGCACTGATCGGCGCGGTCGATGCACCCCTGGCACCCCTGTGGGTATGGTTGGCGTTCGACGAAATACCCGGCGTCGGCACACTCCTCGGCGGCGCCATCGTGTTCACCGCCGTCGCCGTGCATCTGATCGTCAGCGAAGCGTCCGGCGCAGGCGAATCCACGCCCGCGGCGCGGCCGACTTAAGGCGCCGCACCGCCACGTTTGCGCGCCGCTTCGAATTCATCGCCCGGCAACCAGGCGACGGTCTGCGCCGCCATCAACGCCTGCCAGCCCAGGTCGAAACCGAACTTGGCAAGGGCTGCGTTGGTCGTGAAGTCCATGTCGGCTCGGTACTCATCGCTCGGCTGATGATAATGCTTGGCGGTGTACTCATCGCGCTGAGCCTTGCCCCATTCGGGCGGATGACCGGCGAATTTCAACGCGGTGTTGATCGAAAACGACGGCACACCGGCACGTGCCAGACTAAAGTGGTCGGAGCGGTAAAAGTGCCCGGCACCCGGCTCGGCGTCCGCTTCGATCGTAAAGCCGAAGGCCCTGACCGTTTTTTCGACCACGGGGAAGAAGCTCGTGCGTTCGGCCCCGGTCACGTTCACCGACTCCGGCATGCCGATGGGCGGTATCGCATCGAAGTTCAGGTCCAGCGCGATTTGCGTGGCGGGAATCGGCAAGTGTTTACCGAGATAATTGGAACCCAGCAGGCCTTTCTCCTCCGCGGTGACCGATGCGAACAGAACCGGGTGCGGAGGCCGCGCCGCCGATCTCGAGTAGGCGCGCGCCAATTCCAACAACATGCCGCAACCGGTGCCGTTGTCGATGGCTCCGTTGTAGATGTTGTCGCCGCTTTTGTCGGGGTCGATACCGAGATGGTCGTAGTGAGCCGAATACATGACGGCCTGGCTCGGCGTACCCGCAGCCGTACCGGGCAGCATCGCCAGCACATTGTAGGATTCGAACTTGCGTACCTTGCTCACGATGTGCGCCTTGAGCCGCACCGTAAGTTCACGCGGCTTGAACTGGCGGGTACCGGCCGAGGCAATCATGGCGTCGGCATTCAGTCCCGAGGCGGCAAACAGCTGCCGTGCGACGTCCAGCTGTATCCAAGAAGCCGCTTCGAGCTTCGGATCCCGATCGTTGGCGAGATAGACCTGCTCGTTGCTCCACGAACTGCGCACCACCGACCAACCGTAACTCGCCAGATCGGTGCGATGAATGATGAGCGCGCCGAGTGCGCCTTTGCGCGCCGCTTCCTCGAACTTGTAGGTCCAACGGCCGTAATAGGTCATGGCCTCCGCGTTGAAGAATTTTGGATCCTTCGACGGCGGCTCGTTGACGATCACCAGGATCACCTTACCCTTGACGTCCACGCCCTTGAAATCGTTCCAGCGGTACTCGGGCGCCTCGATACCGTAGCCCACGAAGACGATAGGTGCATCGATATCGACGGTGTCGGTCTGCGTCTGATTGTTGACGACGTAATCCTCGCCCAACCTCAAGTCGATCGGATCGCCTTTTGCCGGCTGCACGACCATGGTGCTGCCCGCTTGCGTCAGCACGCCGGTAAAGTCCACCTTTTGCAGATACGTGCCGTTGTCGCCGGCCGGTTGCAAGCCGTACAAGGCGAACTCGGTCGCAATGTAATTCGCCGCGATGTCGCCGCCCCGCGTGCCGGTACCGCGGCCCTCCAACAAGTCGTCGGCGAGGAATTTCACATGCGCCCGGATGCGCTCCGCATCGATGCTCTGCTCGGCGGCCACCACCGCGGAGGGCAGCCCGAGGGTCTCGGCGGGATCGGCGGCAGCCCGCGCCCACGCGGTCGGCGCAAGCACCAAACCTACAATCGAAATCAAGACGGCATGCCGATAAAAAATCATCCTATCCCCCACAGTGACTATGTGACCAGCCTACCTCAACCCACTCGATCACGTCACACTTGCGTCGTACAGCGATGCAACCGCGCGCGTCGGTCTGTGCACAGCGCGTCGGTGTCAGCAGCATCCCACTTAAGTTCACGTGCGCTGTGGCTGCGGGTGATACGCGGTCTATGGAACACTGCCAGGCCGCTAAAAGTTCTTTTTTGGAGCAGTCATGAGCATCAAGTCCGCATTGGGTCTCGAGTCGGAGAAAAGGGTTCGGTACGGATTCGTCGCCTTAGGGGATATCGCACAGGAAGCCATGCTGCCGGGCGTCGCTCATACCGGGAACTCCGAGGTGACGGCATTTGTTACTTCGGACGGCGAAAAGGCGCGGGCGGTCGGCGATCGATACGGCGTTAAAACGAGTTACACCTACGAGCAATTCGATCAGATGCTGAAATCGGGCATCGTGGATGCGATCTACTTATCGACGCCCAATGACCGACACGCTGAATTCGCGGTGCCGGCGCTCGAGGCGGGCATCCATGTGTTGGTGGAAAAGCCGCTGGAAATATCGACCGCGAAGTGTCAGAAAATCCTGGATGCGCAGAAAATATCGTCGGCGAAACTCATGGTGGCCTATCGATTGCACTTCGAGCCAGCCACGTTGGACTTGATTCGTAAGATCCGCGCAGGTGACTTGGGTCATGTCCATCTGTTTTCATCGACCTTTTCGCAAATGGTGTCGCCCGACAACCATCGCGCGAAAAATGGGGTCGCATCCGGAACGTTGCTCGACATGGCGCCCTACCCGATCAATGCGTCGCGCTACGTCTTCGAGGACGAGCCGACCACCGTGGTCTCAGCGGTGGGCACTCGTCATCCAGAATCGGGTCTCGGTGATTTCGACGATACGATCGCCGTCACACTCAAGTTTCCGCGCGGTCGGCTGGCCCAGTTTGTCGTCTCGTATTTCGGCAGTAGCACGAATGCATTTTTCGCCATCGGCACCAAGGGAAACGTCTTGATGAACCCCAGCTATCTTTATGGCAGTCCGCTGGAGCAGACCACCACGACGGACGACGGCAAGCAACACAAGAGTTTCAAAAATACGGATCACTTCGGCGGCGAACTCGCCTATTTCTCGGATTGCATCCTCAATGATCGCGAACCTGAGCCGAATGGCGAGGAGGGATATGCCGACGTGCGAGTCATCGAAGGCATTCTAGAGTCGCTCAAAACCGGCGAATCGGTTGAGCTCGCACCGTTTTCGCGCACGCGCCGCGTCGATCCCGACGCTCAGGAACGCTCGCTCGCCGCTAAAAAGTCGCCAGAGCTGGTCAATGTGTCCAATCCGGGCCGAGGAGTCGATAAAGTACCTAAGAACTGACCCAGCGAAGTACCTCATGGACTTGGAAGACCTTAAGATTCACGTGAAGCTCAAGCTGTCGCTTCTGTGGGCGACGCTCATGTTTTTTTATCTTTACGGAGACTACTTCGGCCTGTATGTGCCGGGGCAGCTCAAGGGCATGTTGGACGGCCAGGGTCCCATGGGCCCCGTGACTCAGCCCAGCCTCGCGATCGTTTCGCTCTTGACCGTGCTGCCGGGATTGATGGTGTTTTTATCGCTCGTGCTGCCGCCTGTTGTGAACCGATGGTTGAATGTCGCCATGGGTCTGTTTTACACCTTGCTGGTACTAGCGACATTGGTCGTGTTCAAGAGCTGGCTGTTTTATCTCCTTTACAGCCTGACTGAAATGGCCCTTACCCTGTTGGTGGTGTGGTATGCATGGAAGTGGCCGCGCCGCGTGTCGTCCTAACGCAGCATTGCCTTCCCGCGCCAGTTGCAAGGCAGTAGTGGGTTTTCTGGATTAGTGTTTTTAGGATCAAGGGGACTGCTTGGCATGTACGCACCGAAAATGTTTGCCGAAGATCGTATCGAGGAATTGCTGGCAATCATGCGCAGTTGTTCTTTACCCGTACTGATCTCGCAGGCGCGAGATGACAAGGGAGTTCGCATGGTGGCGACACACCTGCCGCTGATGGTGCGCGATAAATATTTGGTCGGACACCTAGCTCGTGCAAACCCGCATTGGCAACTGCTGGATACGAAGGCCGACTCGCTGGCGATTTTTAGCGGAGTCAACGGTTACATAAGCCCGTCTCTGTATGCGACAAAGAATGAGACCGGGAAGGTCGTACCCACATGGAACTATGAGGCGGTGCACGTCTATGGTCGATTGGAAGTCATAGACGATGCGGCGCAGCTGCTACAGGTCGTGACGACGTTGACCGACCAATATGAAGAGCGCAGAGAAGCGCCATGGAAAGTTACGGATGCGCCAGACGCTTACATTGCCGCCCAGCTCAGAGGCATCGTCGCCGTCGTGCTGCACATCACCGCCTTGCACGGCGTCCGCAAACTGAGTCAAAATAAGACCGCCGCCGATCGCAACGGTGTGATTGCCGGGCTGACCGAGGAAAATCCCGTGCTCGCTCAGCACATGGAACGAGGAGCACGAAAAGCGGCGACCGAAGACCCACCCCCATAACCGGTATCCCTGCCGGTCGGGTAGGTGTTGCACAGCGGCTGCGTTGCCATATGAGTTGTATCACAAGGAAATCGGAGCGTATTTTAAAAGCGTTCACGGTACGCTCAAAAGCCCACGGAATTCTCACGGTGAAAGCTCGCTACTACATTTGCGCGTGGCTGGTGGCGTTGGCTGTGGCGCCCAAGCCGGTAACGGCCACGCCGGCGTTAACCGATGACCCGCCGGAATGGTCGACGCCGGTAAAGCCGTTCCGTATCGCGGGAAACGTCTACTACGTCGGGACGGAGGGGCTGGCGGCCTATATTATTCTCACCAATAAAGGCGCGATCCTGCTGGACGGCACCAGCGCCGAAAACGCACCCCTGATCGAGCGCAACATCCAAGCTTTGGGCGTGCCGCTGAACGCCGTGAAGCGACTGATCTGCGATCACGCCCACGAAGATCACGTCGGCGCCTTCGCGCAGATCAAGCGGGATACGGGCGCAAAGTTCTTCGCCAGTGCCGGAGATAAGTGGGCTCTCGAGCATGGTCGCGTGCGCGGCGACACCAATTACAAGCCCAAACCCTTTGCACCGACCAAGGTCGATCACGTGGTCCGCGACGGCGAAACCATGCGGCTCGGCGACGTAATGCTCACCGCCCACTTGACGCCGGGCCATACGCCGGGCTGCACCAGCTGGAGCACGACGGTCCGAGACAACGAGCGGCAGCTCGACGTTCTCTTCCTCTGCAGTATTACCATAGCCGGCAATATTCTGGTCGGAAACCATACCTATCCGCAAATCATCGCGGATTACCGCGCGACTTTCCGCAAACTGGAGGCGATGAAGGCTGACATCGTGCTACCGAGTCACCCTGATCTGGCGGATGTGATCGGGCGCGAGGCACGGAGTGCCGCCGGAGAGAAGGACGCCTTCATCGATACGCAGGCGCTCTCGTCGCTCGTAGCCCACTTCAGCGCGGCTTTCGAGACCGCCGTGGCAGTCCCGCCATGAGGGTCTGATGAGGGTAACGTCTGTTCCGTAATGCATATTGCATCGCAATAAGTGACGACTCCAAAAAGTCATAAAAAAAGTGCACCGGCTCTCTTGAATTTTCCTTTTGGATTCGTAAATTACCCCGTGCACGCATCAAGAAGGTCTTGGTGCGGCGTGACATTTAGCTAACACATAGGAGAATCCGCCATGAACAGCCTGGTGCGACAAGACCCATGGAGCCTGATGCCGCGTCTTCAGGACGAGATCAATCGGCTCTTCGGCAGCGCAAATAACACGGAGAGCAGTTCGGCAACCGCCGGCTGGGTCCCCGCCGTGGATATTCACGAGTATGCCGATCGATTCGAGTTCTACATGGATATCCCTGGCGTCGATCCGGACAAAGTGGAACTGACGCTCGAGAGTGGAGTGCTTACATTGTCCGGCGAACGCCCGGTGACGGCTTCTAAGACCAAGGGCGAAGAGGCGCAGTTTCAGCGTACGGAACGGGGTCTTGGTCATTTCTACCGTCGTTTCGTATTGCCTCAGACGGTCGACAGCGACAAGGTCCGAGCGACCGGTAAAGACGGCGTGCTGACGGTCACCGTCCCCAAACAGGCGAAGGCGATGCCTCGCCGGATCCAGATCGCAGCCTAGCCCATAGCAAGTTCCTGCGGCGTGGCCCGAGAGGGATCCTGTCCGCAGGAACTTGTGGCGTCTTGAGATGCGCCCGGACCGGCTACCATGGTTCTGTTCAAGCCCCTCGTCGGTGCTCGAAGACAAGCTTGACGGCAATGCCGGAGAGCGCCGCGGCCATCACATATCTTTGAATGGAAAGCCATTTCGGCCGTCGGGCAAGGTATCGTGCGATACCCCCAGCGCTCAGCGTGACGCAAAGATGTACAGAAAACGCCGTGAGGATCTGAGTGACGCCGAGGATGAGGCTTTGCTCAAAGATCGACCCGCGACCGGCTTCGATAAATTGCGGCAGTAACCCGACGTAAAAGACCATCACTTTCGGATTCAGCAAGCAAGTTACCAAGCCCGTCATAAACAGTCGCGTTTGCGAATCCGGTGGCAACGATCTCGCCTCGAACAGGGCCCTAGTGGTCGGACGCACTGCTTGCCAGGCGAGCCACAGGAGATAGGCCGCGCCACCCAATCTAAGTCCGTCATACAGAAACGGAACGGCAAGGAATATGGCCGAGAGTCCGAAGGCACTGAGCAGCATATAGGCGGTCATCCCGGTGATGACGCCCAATAATGAAACAACTCCCGCACGTGGACCCTGACAAATCGAACGTGAGACCAGGTAGAACATATTTGGGCCTGGTGAAAGAGCCAGAAGCACGGCCGTTCCTGCAAAGAAAAACCATTGGGCTATTCCTACCATTCCAACGACGTCATTCGGTAGTCTGGCCAATACGCCACAAGATGCCGGTCGGATCGAAAATTACGAAGTCACGGATACCCCAAGGTTGTTGTTCCGGGGGACTTGCCTTTACCCCATACTTTTCAGCGATGTTCTGCTTCTGTACCTGTTCCCACCACGCATCCACATCCTCCACAAGCAGATGCATCATCAGGTTTTCCGCGAACTCCCTCACGTAATAATTCTGCAGCAAAAACTTTGATTG
>CAZZXZ010000021.1:7302-12550 GCA_964658135.1 uncultured Acetobacteraceae bacterium
ACGACACCTCGCGTCACCAATACGGTCCTTACGAAGACAGCCGATTTGATTACGGCTAGACGGGTGCCCACGACGGTGTTTTCGCCTGAAGACTCGGTGGTCTGTTATGTGTATTTTCAATGGGATGACGCCACTAAGGACGCTGGCTATCACGAGGTCGAGTGGCGCTGGTATCAGGACGATAGATTGGTGTCGCAAAGCAAGAAGCGAATGCGTTTCAAACGCACCCCATACACGACTTGGACACTACGCGCCGCTGGTGCCTTGGGCACGGGCCACTTCTCCGTGGCTACGCTCGTGGACGGCGCGGTGGCTTCAACGACGAACTTCGAGATTCGTCCGTAACACTCTGCTGCAGCGGTGACATGGCGTCACGTCATTCCTGTTGTACTAAGCGAGCGGGCTCAATGAGATCCCAAAGATTTCCATAAAGGTCCTGGAAAACGGCGACTTTGCCGTAGCGTTCGTCTTTTGGGGTCGCGGAGAAAAACGACGCCTTTGGCTCTGTAGAGAATGAAATCTCGCCAGAAATCGTCGGTGTAGAGAAATAGAAATGCTCGACCGCCGGTCTGGTCGCCAACGCGGGCAATTTGTGTGCTTCCTATACCGCGTGCGAGGAGGATACGACTGGTATCCTTTCCATTGAGAGTGACGACCACCCAACGCTTATCCTGTTCTCGGATATAGCGGTCTTCAACCAATCAAAAACCCAGCACATCGACGTAGAAGCGTATCGCCTCGTCATAGTCGCGAACAGCGATAGTAACGAGACCGACAGGATCTCCATGCTAATGGATAGGCCGGTTGTTCCATCGGTTTCGCGTGGTTATATCGACTCAATGTGGGATAGCGGACAGACATGCCGTTAATTAATTGATACCGAGCCGATTCATATAGCGTATACAGGTTGTGGTGCGGACGCTGCGCGTCCAGTGCTAAATCTCTAAGCTTTAGGCACATTATCGGTGGCGGGTTCTCTCACGCAGTTGAGGAGCTAGACCGCGAGTCTGGGTATGTGCCGGCATGGGTGTCGTCCGTGGCAACTCGCGGTCGTCAATGGCACGAAATAAACATAATGGCTCTTCCTACTGCATCGGACCCACTGCGGAAATCCGCATGAGCGCCATCCCGAACCTGGACGTGGAATTGACGGCATGTGATCTCGAGCCGATCACTCGACTCGAGCGCATTCAATCCTTCGGATTTTTAGTGGCCGTCTCGAGCGACTGGATCGTCCTGCGCGCATCGGCAAATCTAGAAGCCTTTATTGGCGTCGATGCGCATGCCGCGCTCGGCATGACGCTCGATTTGCTCGTCGATCCTGAAGCCTTGCACGACATACGCAACCGCCTGACCGGCCTGTTCGGCTCGGGCGGAACGGAAAGGATGTATGGCGTCGAATTGATCGTTGGTCTGCCTCGTCTCGATCTCGCGGTGCATTATTCCGGTAAGCTCTGCGTGTTGGAGGGAGAACTTGCCGGACCCGACAACCGAGTCGATGCCGCATCCCTCGTACGTAAAATGCTGGTCCGTCTCGGCAAGGTAACCAGTCTCGCCGCGTTCCACGGCGAGGCGGCTCGCCAGATCCGCGCAATGACGGGTTTCGATCGGGTGCTTATCTATCGCTTCACCGAGAGTGGTGCCGGAGAAGTCATCGCAGAATCCATTGCTCCGGTCGGAGTTTCGAGTTTTCTCGGTTTGCATTTTCCGGCCGGCGACATTCCGGTTCAAGCACGCGCGCTCTATTTACTCAATCCCTTTCGCATCATTGCCGATGTGTCGGCCGCCACGGTACCACTCCTCGCAACGCATGACGCAGGCTCGTCGCCTCTCGATCTGACGCTTGCCATTACGCGTGCGGTGTCACCCATACACATCGAGTACCTTCGTAACATGGCGGTCGACTCATCCTTGTCGATTTCCATCATCATCGACGGTGCCCTGTGGGGTTTGATCGCGTGCCACAACGGCAGCCCGCGCCTGCCCACCTTCGTCGTGCGAACCGCGGCGGAACTGTTCGGACAAATGTACTCCATGAAGCTGGAAGCTCGCGTGCGCCACGCCCAGGACCTGGACGAGCGCTCGACTCGAACCGCGGTGCAGGATTTGTTGAGAGTCGTCAAACAGGACGGTACGTTGCTGATGCGTGCCGACTGGTTGCACGATGCATTGCAGCCTTTGATTCCGTGCGACGGCGTAGCCGTTTCATTCGACGGCCATGTGTCACTGAACGGGATGACGCCGGCGGCACCGGACTTGGTGAGCCTCGCACAACTAGCGGACACATGGGCGGACGATACGGTCTTTGCCACCGACCATATTGCCGCGTGTAAAGGCGGCTCTGGGATTCGACCTAGCCAGGCCGCCGGCATGCTGCTCATAGCGATGTCGCGCAAGCCAAACGAACACCTCATGTTGTTTCGGCAAGAACGGCCGCACGAGATTCGCTGGGGCGGCGATCCATCGAAACCCGATCCCCCGAACGGCGCCGCGGCGAGCTTGACGCCGCGTAAAAGTTTCGAAGCCTATACGCAGTCCGTACGCGGGCGGTCGCTCCCCTTCACCGAGACTGAGCGCAAGACCGCCGAGGCGCTGCGCAGCGGACTCGTGCAGGCGATCAGGCGCGACACACCCCTCGTCGATCCCGACCATCAACGCGCCACCGAGCGCCAGGAGTTACTGATTGCCGAGCTGAACCATCGGGTCAGAAATGTGCTGGCGCTGATCCGCGGCCTCATCAGTCAGACCAATGGCGAGGGGGGGGATGCGACGAGTTACGTCAAATCACTCCATGGGCGGGTGCAGGCGTTGGCACGTGCGCACGATCGCGTAACCCGCCAAAACTGGGGTCCCGGGCCGCTCAAAGCCATTTTCGAAGACGAAATTTCCGCTTACGTGCCCACCCGCCGCGATCGCTTCACGATCACGGGCCCGCCCATCTTTTTGTTACCGCAGGCCTTTTCGACCTTCGCCCTCATCATTCACGAGTTGGTGACGAATTCGTCGAAGTACGGTTCGCTGTCGGACAATGGCCGGGTGGAAGTGACGCTCGAGCGCACAGCCGGGCTGGGTCTGAATTTTCATTGGCGCGAATTCGACGGACCGCCGGTCGCGATTCCCACCCGACGCGGATTCGGCTCGGTCATCATCGAGCGGGTGGTACCCTTCGATCTTCAGGGCACCGCATCAGTCAATTATCTTCCAGCCGGTCTGCAGGCAGAATTTTTCATACCCGAACGCCACATCGCCCCGACCCCAGAGGGCGGTTATGACGAATTGCCCCGTCCGACAACCCTCAGCTTCGCGAGTCGCACCCGGCTTGAACCCGATGCGCGTCCGTTGGCCGGCATGAAAGTGCTGCTGCTCGAGGATAATCTCATCGTCGCGTTGGAAGCAGAGGACCTGCTGACTTCTCTGGGTGCGCCCACCGTGCTGACGGCATCCACCATCTCGGACGCCGCCAACATTTTGGATTCGGCATGCGTCGAATTCGCGGTGCTCGACATCAATCTAGGATTCGAGACGAGTCTGGAGTTCGGCGAGCGGCTGCGCCGCTCGGCGGTGCCGTTCATCTTCACTTCGGGCTATGGCGAGACCATCAACGCGGGTGGTGCCAACTCAGTCACGTTGATGGTCTCGAAACCGTATGACCGGGAACAGTTGGGTCTCGCCATATCCCGCACGCTTGCGGACCCTCTTTGAATCGCTCACCGATGATCGCGTATTCGCAGGCTGCGCGGCAGCGTGCGGCCGAACCGTGCGATGCCTAGGACGACCAACCCGGCAAGAGCCCACCAGTCGAAGGCGCCGACACCGCTTTGGGCTCGAGAAGTCGTTGCGTGAGCCAGCGGAGCGGCTAGAAGAGCCGCGGCATACAGCCGCGGAGAAAGCTTCGTCATGGAGCACCCCCGGGTTATCTTAAAAAAGGCGTATCGAGCTGCAAGCGTGGTGCAGCACGAGCGCGATACTACAAGGGGTATGGATTCGTTGACCCCCCGCATTTGAGGGGGAAGGCGCTCGAACATCGGACCGCAATCAGGTTTTGTGGACGGGGAGAACTTTGAGCGCGATGCGTACCACATCGGCCTGGCTGTGTGCGCCCAACTTGGCAAACAACGCCTTGAGATGAAAGCGCGTGGTGGCGATGCTGACGCGAAAGCGCCGGCTGATCGCGGCGAGATCCCCGCCTTCGCTCAGCGCCACCAGAACGCGAGCTTCGGTGGGGGTTAATCCAAACGAATCGATCGCGGCTTGTGCATCGACGGCGCCCAACTCAGGATCGTCGATCATGATCATCGCGCCGCTCGCGCGTCCGCCGAAAAAGGCCGTATCGTTGAGTAGGGGCGAGACGATCAGCGTGTAGGGCAGCCGCGGCGCGGGACGCGGCACGATGACCGAGCCGCCGGCCGGCGCACCCACCGAGGCCAGCACCCCGCGGATCAAGGCGTCGAGACGGGTACGGCTTTGACGCGGCATCACGCTGACCCGACCGTCGGCACCGATCGACATCCCGTTGTCGCCGGTCAGCGTATCTTCGGCGCGGCGCGTGACACTCGACACGCTTCCCTTTCGATCCAAGATGAGGATTCCCTTGCCCAGATATTCAAGTCGGTCGGCAAAGGCGGTGCGCTCGCTGCGTACCTTGGCGAATTGTTGATACAGCGTCAGCGCGCGCAACAGGTGCGGAGCGATTGCACTGACTTGTACGGCGTCGCGCCGCTCGAAACCATCGGCCCCCGCGCTTCGATGCAGCGCAACGGCGGCGAAACGGCCTGGCTCGTTCATCAAGATGGCACCGAGACAATCCCGTAGACCGAGTTTGCTGAAGTAATCCGCGTAAAACTCGTTGCCGCGCATCTGCGCGGGCGCCCATATTTCGGACGCGATCATGACGTCGCCCGCACGCGACTTCGCTGCCAGGGGGATCACGGGGTCGATGAAACTATAATATTCCTCATAGGCGCGTTTATTTTTTTCATCCGCCGTGGGGCCGTGACTGAGGATCAGCGTTTGGCTGCGATCCTGGGTATCGGCGAACAAAATGGCAGATGATTCAGTTCCAAATCGGTGTGCCATGCATGCCATGGCGCCGGGCCATCCATCCGGCGCCGACACGGCTCCGTAGACCTCGTTGAGCAACGTCATGAGCGAGCCGCGTTTCTCCATCATGCGCCTGCGCTGTCAGCACACATCCACGGTAGCCTCATGATAGTGAGTAACATTACTGACGAGTATTACCACGTAGTAT
>CAZZXZ010000021.1:12560-33632 GCA_964658135.1 uncultured Acetobacteraceae bacterium
ATGCAGCACGGCTTATGCAGCACGGCGCTAAGTACCGGATCCGCTGACGGCCACCTTCTGCGGCGACCCCGTGGCATTGTCGGCCACACTGACCGTCGCCGCCTTCGCACCCTTCGATACGGGTTTGAAGGTGACCGACACCGTGCAGCTGGCGTTTGCGGCCAACGTCGAGCCACAGGTCTTGGACAACGAGAAGTTGTTGGCCTCGGTGCCGGTCAAAGTGATCGACGTGAGGGCTAACGAGGCGGTCCCGCTGTTGGTGACGGTGAAGCTTTTTGCCGCCGAGGTGGAGCCGGACTTTTGGTTGCCGAACGCCACGGACGTGGCACTGAGCTTCACCGCCGGGTAGGTCGACGTACCGGTTCCGTTCAAGGCGACCGTCTGCGGCGAACCGACGGCATTGTCGGCGACCGACAGTTTGGCCGACAGCGCTCCCGCCGCGGCGGGTTTGAACTCGACCGTGATCGTGCAGCTCGCGCCCACTGCCAGCGAGCTGCTGCAGGTGGTCGCCGCCTTGGTGAACGATGAGGCGTTGGCGCCGGTGAAGGCGATGCCGCCGTTGGTCAGGGCTAGCGCGGTGCTGCCGGTGTTCTTGACGGTGACAGTCTGGGTCGTGCTGGTCGACCCCACGTGGGTCGAGGCGAAGGTGAGAGTCGAGGGCGACAAGGTTGCCGCCGGCGCCGGCGTCACCGAGCTCCAGTCGTTCACGAGGTTGGTCGCATTGACCGATCCCAAACCCGTGGCGCGATCGTAGCCGGTGCCCGCGGTGTAACCGCTGAGAATCCCATACTCGTCTCCCGATGTGTTGGTCGTGCAGTTCGGGTCGCCGGTGTAGCAGGCCTGCGCGATGGTGCCGGAGGTGACGTCGTAGAACACGCACGAGTTGCTGCCTGCCACCGAAACGGAGGAAGATTTGCAGGAGCTCAAATTGTCTTTCGCCGCCAGCTTGTAGAAGGTGGGATTGGCCAATCCCTGCTTGCTGCCGGTCTTCTGCATCACGAGAGCCATGATGCCCGCCAGGTAGGGCGACGCTGCGGAGGTGCCCCCGGTTTCCTGGTAGATGATGTAATTCGGATCGCTGTAATCGCAGGACGGGGAATCGCCCGAAGTGATGCAGTACAGGATGGCGCTGCCGATGATGTTCCCGGCCGTCCAATTCGATGAGAACAGGGAGACGTCCGGGAGGTCGCGCTTGCCGTCGGCCGGCACCCCGGTACCGGTCTGCCAGGAGGGTTTGGCGTAGCCGCCCGAGCACGACGAGACGGTCGAACCCGAGGGCGTGGTGCAGTCACTGACCCCGCCACTACCGGCACCGATCGCTACCAACCCTTCGTAGCCGCTGGTCTGTGCCGCGGTGTTGCACAGGTCCTCGCTGTTGGCGAATTCAGGGCTGCCGTCGGAGTTGGTGAACACCTTGAGCAGCAGCGGATTGGTGCAGGTGGAATTCCAGGGGACTTCCGGTATGTAGCCTTTCGCATTGGCTCCGTCGGCATTATTCGTGCTGCTCCAATACGCAGAGTCGGGTGTGCTCGAAAACGACCAGGTGAAATCCGTGCCGCCGACGGCGGTCACGTAAGGAGTCGAGGCCATGCCGTTCGGCTGTAGGCCGATCGAGTCCGCGTAGGTTTGGTGATGATCGCAACCGGCCGAGCCTTGATCGCCCGCGGAGACGAACATACTGATGCCTTCGGTGGCGCCCTGCTGTTCGACGCTGTTGAAGAATGCATTGCCGGATTTACCCAGCTGCAATTCACAGGAACCGTAACTCATGCTGAGGATTGGGGCGGTCTGCTTCGAGACGATGTACTGCAGCGAGAGTTCGAAGCCCGGCGTGGTGGACGTGTTGCCGGAGACCACCAGAATCACATTGGCGCCGGGCGCGGCGGCGCTGACCATTTCCACGTCCAGGGTGTTCTCGCCTTGGTTGCCGTAAACCCCGTCCTCACCCGGATCCGTGCCGTTGTGGATCACCGTGGGTGTCTTGGCCGGCAAACCGAAGCTCTTGCGGAACGTCGCCACGTCGCTCAGCGTGACGTCGCTGCCGGCGACGATGGCCACCGACACCCCCGTGCCGATGATGGGCGTGCTCTCCCGCCATAGCGGCAGCACGTTGTAGATGGTGGCGAAATCGTAGGGCGTGATGTCCTCGCGCTGATTGCCGTTGGTGTCGGTATAGCCTAACTGCGGGTGCATGCCACCCGACTTGGCTGCCGCGGAGGGAGCCGCCGGCGCAGACGGCGCAGCGAGCGCGGTGATCCTGCCCGTCACCCGATCGCGCCGGACGTACTGGCCCCGCACCATTTGCGATTTGGGCCGGAAGTCGTTCAGCGATACGATGCCGTTGATCACGGGCGCCAGGGCGCGGGGGATCTGCGGATCGCGGTCGTTCGCAAGGTGTTCCACCTCGTCGACGACATAGCGATGCATCTGCACGCCGAAGGCGCTCTGGACCTGCGCGACGGTGCCGGAGAACTCGAGCGTGACCTTGCCTTCGTTGACCTGGTCGACGGTGAAGCCCTGAGCCTTCAGCCACGCCGTCACCTGGGCCACGTCGGCGTCGGCCGGGCCGTAGAGCCGTCCGAACTCATCCGCGGTCAGCCAGTGATGGTAGTCGGGCGAGAAACTATCCTGCTGCCGTTCGTTGAAGGCGGCGAGTGCCTGATCCTGCGCGGGGCTGCGTTGCAGGACCAACATCATCCGGTCCAGGCGCCGCGAGGCATCCACCAAACCGCGATCGAATTCGGGCGCCGCGAGCGGATGCGTGTTGCCGGTCAGCCTGACGGTGTCGCCGGCACGGATGGCCTCCACGATGCGCGCAGGCACGGCGCTCTCGGCGGCGGCTGCCGGCTGCAGGACGGCCAATGTGCCGGCTCCGAAAACGAGACTCAAGGCGGCGAATCGCACCGATTTTCGATTTTTCATCCCATACCCTTTTTATTTGAAGCAATCTTTTCGATGCAGGGTATTGCGTCAACACGATGGGAAACCCCTCATGCAATGTGACGGCGGTGCTTATTATTTTTTTCGCATCCGGAGCCGGTCAGCCCCAAAAGCGCGGGCGAGACCCTTGAACTTCAAGTGCCCCGCCCGCCCTACGGCAAGCGTCCTGCCATCCCCTTGACGGGCTCCATCCGTGTAACCGCGCGACGAGTGTGCCGAAGGCGCTGCGCGGCGGACACCGCTGGGTCAGCTGCGAATACCGAGAAATTGCCTGGCGGCGCGGACCGTCGCCTAGACGGCCCGGCGCTCAGCCCGTGCCGCCCACCGTGAGCGCGTCGACACGCAGCGTGGGTTGACCGACGCCAACCGGCACCGATTGGCCTTCCTTGCCGCACGTTCCCACCCCGCCGTCGAGCTTCATGTCGTTACCGACCATGCTGACGCGCGTCAGAACATCGGGTCCGTTGCCGATCAACGTCGCGCCCTTGACCGGTGTGGTGATCTTTCCGTTCTCGATCAGGTAGGCCTCGCTGGCCGAGAACACGAACTTGCCCGACGTGATGTCGACCTGTCCGCCGCCGAAATTGACCGCATACAAGCCCTTTTGCACGGAAGCGATGATTTCCTCGGGATCGCGAGCGCCGGCCCGCATGTAGGTATTGGTCATGCGCGGCAGGGTCATGTGCGCGAAAGATTCCCGCCGTCCGTTGCCGGTGGGTTGCATACCCATCAATCGCGCATTCATCTTGTCTTGGATGTAGCCGCGCAGAATACCGTTCTCGATCAACACGGTGCACTGGGTCGGAGTACCCTCATCGTCCACGTTCAACGAACCTCGACGCCGGTCGAGCGTTCCGTCGTCGACCACCGTAATTTCGTCCGCCGCGACCTTCTGGCCTATGCGATTCGAGAAGGCCGACGTGCCCTTACGATTGAAGTCGCCCTCGAGACCGTGCCCGATGGCTTCGTGCAACAGGATTCCCGGCCAGCCGGCACCCAGCACCACGGGCATGGACCCCGCCGGCGCCGCGACCGCGTCGAGATTGACCAGCGCCTGCCGCACCGCTTCGCGTCCATGCTCGAAAGGCTCATCGCCACGCAGCAGTTCGTCCAAACCGAAGCGGCCGCCGCCGCCGCTGTAGCCCTGCTCGCGCCGACCGTTTTGTTCGACGATGACCGAGACGTTGACGCGAACCAAGGGCCGCACGTCCGCCGTCAGGGTGCCTTCGCTCGTCGCGATCAAGACGACCTCGTGGATCGCCGCCAGCGATGCCATCACTTGCTTGACCCGCGGATCGATGCGCCGGGTGTCGGCATCGATCTTCATCAACCACGCCACCTTGTCCTCATCGCGAATCGTATCGAGCGGATCGATGGGCATGTAGAGCCGATGAGTGAGGGGTCGCTGCCACGCCTTGACCGTTTGGCCATTGCCGCTGCGGGCGATGGCTCGCGCCGCGTCGGACGCTTCGACCAGCGCCGGCAACAGCACCTCATCGGTGTAGGCAAAGCCGGTTTTCTCGCCGCTGATGGCGCGCACGCCCACCCCTTGCTCGATGCTGTGTGAACCCTCTTTGACGATGCCGTCTTCCAGGCTCCACGACTCTTCGCGCGAGAGCTGGAAATATAGATCCGCGTAGTCGACGCCGCGGCTCATCACGGTGCCGAGAACCGTGGACAGCCGGTTCTCGTCGAGGCCCGACGGCGTCAGGATCATTCGCTCGGCCACATCGAACATCGGCGCGGCGCTCATGCGCGCACTCCGGCCGCCGCCAGTCCGAGTCGACGATTATCGAGAGCCGGGAACCGCGTACGCGTTTCCGCCTGTTTTACGAGATCGATGTCAGCTGTAACCACACCACTTCCTTTCGCCAAGCGCGCCAGCACCTGGCCCCAGTAATCGACGATCAACGTGTCGCCATACGTCTCACGGCCGCTGGTATGAGTTCCACTCTGCGCCGGAGCCACCACGTAACATAAATTTTCGATCGCGCGCGCGCGCAGCAAGGTCTCCCAATGGGCACGCCCGGTCGGCACGGTGAAGGCGGCCGGCATGGCCAGCCATTCCGCCCCTTGCGCCACGAGATCGCGGTACAACTCCGGAAAGCGCATGTCGTAACACACGGACAGTCCGAGTTTACCCACCGGAGTATCGGCGAGTACCAACTCGCGTCCCGGCGTGACGTGATTCGATTCGAGATACGACTCGTCGCGACCGGGGAGGGTGACGTCGAACAGATGAATTTTGTCGTAGCGTGCGACCCGTCTGCCGCTCGCGTCGAACAGCAATGACGCGTTCGATACCCGCCGCGCGGAATCGCCCTTGATGACGGTGGTGCCACCCAGGATCCACAATTTCAAGTCGCGCGCCGTGTCGCGCAGGAAATCTTGAATGGGCCCTTCGCCGTCCGGTTCGGCCACCTCGAGCTTGTCGGCGTCCTTCAATCCGATGAACGAAAAATTCTCCGGAAGACACGCGACCTCCGCCCCGAGCTCCTTGGCTTCGCGCAGCAGCTTGCCCGCGGCGCGCAGATTATCTTCGACGACATGACCGGAGGTCATTTGAATCGCGGCTACTTTTCCCATCATTTCGGTGCCTCGGCCATGGCGGCGGCGGCGCCCCCGCTCTTGATACGTTCGACCAGTGGATTGCCCCATCCTCCGGTGATTCGATAATACCCCCGGGCCAGGCCTTGTAAGGGTTGTTTGAAGACTTGGGTGAACAGCAGCACGGCACCACCCACCACCGGTCCCGCGGCAAACGCCGCCAGAGGCAGGGTACTGCTGACATTCCCCGTCACCACAGCAGTTTGGTCGTAATCCTCGTTTTTCAAGCCAACCCGGCCAATGAGACCGATCTCCGCCGCGGGCCCTTTGAGCAGGACGTTGTCGGTGTAGGCGCTGCCGTCGTGCAAATCGAAGTCACCGCGCACGGTATCGAACGCGAGGCCTTTATCGGTCAAATCGCTGAAATCGAGCGTCAAACGGCGTGGCAGCGAGGCTAAACTGGTCAACCCCATCACGCGGCCGGCGCCGGGCTTGATGGTGGGCAGCTGGCCGTGGTCGAGTGCCAATTGCACCCGCCCCGTGGCGAGGCTGAGCGCGTCGACGGTGGGCGCACCTAGCCAGCTCAAATCGAAGTCGATCTTCGCGCTCTTGGCCTCGATGACCGCGTCATAACCGAATGACTTCAACGCTGCGCCGACGTCGGCGCTGTTGATGGCGCCTTCGATGCGGGCCACTCCCGCCCCGGCGCCCCGCCATTCGCCCTTGAGGCTCGCGCCGAAGGTCGCCGAGGTCATCGTGAATTGCTGCATGCTGATGCCGTCGTCCAGTTTCTTGAGCGTCGCCGCGACGTCCCCCAAGGGCCGCTCGTCCCAGATGACGTCGGTGGCGTGAAACTGGAGTGCCGGAATTCCGTTCGGACCGTCGGCTGTCGTGGCGGGCGCCGCCGGCAACGAGCTGTCTGTACCGGCGGTTCGCTCATCGACGAATTTCAGCCGCGAAAATTCCAGTTTCCAGGGCGCCAAGGGATCCGCCGCACCGGGCAGCACGATGCTGCCGACCACGTTGGGACCACCGAGTCCGATGCGCCATCCTGAGTCGTTCACGGCCAGATCGACCGCGACGTCGCGAAACGACAGGCCCAGATAATCGATCTGTGCCACGTTGAGCGTCGCGGTGCGCAGAAACGCGGTGAGCGGCTGGCCGTTCTTGCCCGGTTTGTAGAGCTTGAGCCAACCGGCCAGATCGAGCCGTCCGATGGTACCGCCGGTGTTGACCACCTGCGCATCGCTGAAAGCGGGCACATTGGCGGGCGATGTGGTCGAGCCAAACGTGACGGCCAGTCGTTTCAACGTTGGCCCGTTGGCATCCGAATCCACGGTGGCTCGACCCCGCAGCACGGAGCCTAGGGCCACGTGCAGGTCGATCCCGCCGGTCGGCAGCCAATCGACATCCACCGCTGCCGGCAACGCCTGTCCCGCCGGTTTTTGCAACGGCTGCGGAAGATTCAGCTCGAGCCCGGCGAGACTGCCCTCCAGATGCAGCGTGCGCTCGCGCGCGGGCGCCTGCGCCATGCGTAGCACCGCATGCCAATCGCTGGTCCCGCTCAGCGCAATGTTGGCCGGTAGCGACAACGCGGCATGCAAGGCATCGGCGCTGAAGGTGCCGTTGAAAACCAGCACCGTACGAGTCACGGGTCGATTACGCGGCGCACGCGTCGCCATCGTGAATGAACCGCCCAGCACGCGACCGTGCACGTCGGCGTGCGACACTTGCGCACCGTCGACATCCACATCGCCGGTCAATTCGGTGGCAATTAGCGGCGAGCCCAGACGATTGAGGGCCACACCCCGCAAACTTGCATGGACCAGGGTGCGGCGCTGGTCGAAATTTTTGAACGGCAGAAATAGATCGACGGTTGCCTGCATCGGCCCTTTCGCCTCGACGCCGGAAAAGACGTGCTCCGCCGCGGCATCGATCGGCGAGGTTTGTAGATACCCCAAGGCATCGGTCGCATCGCCGCTGGCGGCGACGTGCACCTCGAGTTCGCCCGTCTTGAAGTCCGCGAATCGCGCAGTTCCCCCCTCCATGGTCAGGTTGCCGATGCGGGCGCTCTTCAACTGGACGTTCAACCCTTCATTGCGAAATTCCGCGACCATCGACAGGTGATCCGCCCGCGGCCAGCCGTCTTTGTAGTCGAGCGTCGTCCCGTCGATGGCGGCGCGCGCCAGGAAACGGCCGCTACCGTCGCGAAAAGGAAAATGCCGCAAGGGTCCGTGGATGACGATGTCCGCATGCGTCAGATGGCCCGCCGGAAACGCCCGATCGAGCCATGCCAGCGCCGGCGGCGAGATCAGCAGGCGCGGCAGATAGAGCCGGGTGTTCGCCACGTCGCCGTTATCCAACGCGCTCGCAAGCGTCAGCACGGGCGAACCACCGTCGGCGGGCTGCTGCCAGGCAAATCGACCGCTGAACGCGGCATCGCTATTTCTGAACGCGATCGACGGTGTAGCCACCAGAAATTCCGCGGGTGTGCGTTTCCAATACAGCGTCGTCTTGAAATCGTCGAGCTTCACCGCCTGCGATAATTGCATCGGCCAGGTAAATGCGCCGTGCTGGGTATCGATATCGATCCGGCCTCCGCTCTGGTCGCCCATCAGGGTGCCGCTCAACCCGCGCAGCCCCGGCGCTCGTCCGACCGGAGCGAAACCAACGTCGCGAAAGCTCGCCTGCAAATCGAGTCGCCAGGGATCGGCCACTACATTGCGCGCCAGATCGACCCGCATGTTCAGCCATTCGCCGGTGGGCGCCAGTTGCTGCAACCGTTCGCGCAAATCTTGCTGCGGCAGCAATCCCGCCAACGGCAACAATGTTTCGGCGCGCAGGTAGCTCGCGCGGGCGCGCAGCGCGAGCAATCCCCCCGGGCCGCCGCGCCAGCTCACGTCGAATTCCGAATCCGGATCCTGGTGTCCCGCGCGCAGTGCCTTCACGCGTCGACCCAGCAGCGTCCAATCCTCGGCCGCGTGCGTGAGGGTGAAAGCACCGGTCACTTGATCGAATGTGACGCCCGGCTCATCGGTCAGTTGAACCGCGACGTCGGTGGCGGCGAAGGCAAGATCCGCATGCTGCAAATCGCGGCCACGTCCGCGCGCCGCGATTTCGAATCCACCCGCACCGCCGGCCAGCCGACTCAGATATTGCGGCATGATCGAACGCCATCCCACGAAGGCCAGATGGCGTGCGCTCACCCGCGTGCTCCACGCCACGTCACCGAGCCCACCGTCACCGTGCGCCGCCCCGTCGATACTGAGGTCGCCGCCCAACAGGGCGGGCAATTGCGCATCGGCCGCCCACGTGGCGCTGCGATCCACGCGGCGCAGCTGCACATTCACGTCGCGCAACACGAGTTCCGGGAGCGCCGGAGCCCAATTCTGCACCGTGATGAGGGCGTGGCGAATGACGAGCGAGCCTGCCGGCAGGTCGTTGAGCCGGGTCGTCGCCAGCGCACCACGGTCGCCGTTGCCGCTCAGTTCGATGTCGGATGCCAACGACCACTTATCGGCCGCCGTGCGCACGATGACCAGCGTCGGGGCATCGAGTTCGATTCGTGCGGCAAACCAGCGACCGTTCTGCAACAGCTGTCTGACGTCGATGCCGACGCGTCCGCCGGCCGCCCGTGCGAGAACGCGTCGATCGTCCTTGGACCGCAACTCCAGCCGATCGAACGACAATTCAGGCCCCGACCAGCGCAGCACCGGTGCGACATGCGTAAAGGCGATGTGATAGCCGGTGCGGTCATGCACCCAGTCTTTGATTTCTGCTTGATAGTGCGGCACGCGGTCGAGTGCGATCCCGACGACCAGTATCAAGACGACGAGCGTTGCGATCGATCCCGCCATGCCCCAAAGCAGGATTTTACCGACTTTGCGCCACCTCATTTACATCAACACGACGTCGTATTGGTCGACTGTATAGAGCGCTTCGCTCTGCAAGCGAATGGGCTTGCCCGTCACCAGTTCCAACTCGCCCAAAGCCGAGGACTCCTCATCGAGCAGCCGTTCGATGACGTCCTGATGCGCCAACACCATGAGCTGGCGACAGTCGAATTGACGGGATTGCCGGACGATTTCCCGAAATATTTCATAACCAACCGTTTCTGCGGTTTTGACGAAACCGCGGCCTTCACACGTCGGACAGGCGCGGCACAGCAGATGTTCCAAACTTTCGCGCGTGCGTTTACGCGTCATTTCGACCAGCCCGAGCGGCGATACGGAGGAGATATGCGTCTTCACATGATCGCCGCTCAAGGCATTGTCGAGGGCCTGCAGCACCTGCCGTCGATGGTCGGGCTGCTCCATGTCGATGAAATCGATGATGATGATGCCGCCCAGATTGCGTAGACGAAGCTGACGGGCGATGGCGACCGTGGCCTCCAGATTGGTACGAAAAATAGTCTCCTCCAAATTTCGATGGCCGACGAACGCGCCCGTGTTCACATCCACCGTCGTCATGGCCTCCGTTTGATCGATGATCACGTAGCCACCCGATTTGAGCGAGACTTTTCGCTCCAGCGCCTTCTGGATCTCCTCCTCGACATGGTGCAATTCGAACAGCGGACGCGACTCATCGTAGAGTTCGAGCCGCAGCGTTGCCGCCGGCATGAACGTGCCGGCAAATTCCTGCATCTCGCGGTGCGCGTTCGCCTGATCGATCAACACGCGGTCCACGTCCGGCCGCCACAGATCGCGCAACATCCGCAGGTGCAACGGCAAATCCGCGTGGACAAGGTTGCCGGGCTGGGTGCGCAAACCCTTGTGCCGCACAAACTGCCATAACTTGCGCAAGTACCCCATGTCGGCCAGCAGGGCTTCCGCGGGCGCATCTTCTGCGGCGGTGCGCACGATGTAGCCGGCATTTTCCCCGCTCTCGAGGCCCGTCTGCACCGCTTTGCGCAACCGCTCGCGCTCGGTCTCATCCTCGATCCGTGCCGACACGCCTACCCCCCGGCTCTGCGGCATGTAGACCAAGTACCGCGACGGCAGCGTCATGTAAGTGGTGAGCCGCGCACCCTTGGTGCCCAACGGATCTTTCACCACCTGGACGAGAATCTCGTTGCCTTCGGACACCAACGCACGGATGTTTTCGCTGCGCGGCGCCTCGATGCCGGTGTCCGCATAGCGCGGGTCGAAGATGTCCGCCGCATGCAAAAAAGCGGTGCGCTGCAGACCGATCTCGATGAACGCCGCCTGCATGCCCGGCAGCACGCGCGAGACGCGTCCTTTGTAGATGTTGCTGATAAGGCCACGCCGGTCTGCGCGTTCGAGGAAGACTTCCTGCAGCACACCGTTTTCGACCATGGCCGCGCGTGCCTCATGCACGCTCGCGTTGATGAGAATCTCGATGCTCACGCGGGTCGTCTCAGCGCCATCGGGGCACACCCGAAAGCTCGAGCAGCTCGGCGGTTTCGAAGAGCGGCAACCCCATGACACCGGAATAACTACCCTGTAGATCGGCAATGAAGACGGCGCCGCGCCCTTGTATCGCATATCCGCCGGCTTTGTCGTGCGGCTCGCCGGTTTGCCAATAAGCGCGCACCTCGTCCGCCGCGAGCGCGCGAAACGTGACCTGACTGCGGCTCAAGCGCCATTCCAAACGCTGCGCGAAACCGATTGCCACGACCGTCAGAACCTGGTGCCTGCGCCCCGACAGCGCCAGCAACATACGCTCACCCTCGGCGGCATCCTTGGGTTTGAGCAGAATTCGGCCATCCAGCTCGACGATGGTATCGGCGGCCAGCACCGGCCCTTGCGCCAGGTCCCCGCCGGGTTTCCGTTGGGCGTGCAATCCTGCGACCGCTTTCGCCTTGGCCACCCGCTCAACGTACTGCTCGGGCGTCTCGCCGGATAGGCCGGTTTCATCCACCGCCGTGGACAGCACTCTGAACGGCACACCGATCTGCGTGAGCAGCTCCCGGCGTCGCGGCGACCCGGAGGCCAGGTAAACAAATTCTGCTGACATGGCGCGAGGATACCGAACCTGATGCGCGTTAAGCGCGGTGATAAGGGTGCCCGGCCAGCAGACTCATGGCGCGGTAGATCTGTTCGGCCAGCACCACCCGGACCAGGGCATGCGGCAACGTCAACGGCGACAGCGACCAGGCCAGATTGGCCCGCGTCCGACACGCCGCGGCCAGACCGTCGGGACCGCCCACCAACAGCGCCAGCGGCCGAGCTTCGCGCAGCCGTTGGTCGAGCCATTCGCTGAGTTGCGGCGTCGTCATCGACCTGCCCATCACCT
This sequence comes from uncultured Acetobacteraceae bacterium, assembly GCA_964658135.1. Classification (GTDB taxonomy): domain Bacteria; phylum Pseudomonadota; class Gammaproteobacteria; order Steroidobacterales; family Steroidobacteraceae; genus Bog-1198. Next base: position 24,303 of record CAZZXZ010000021.1, read on the forward strand.
CCAGAGCCACGACGTAGTCGTCGCGGCTCAAGCTCGCCAACATGCCCTCGCCTTCGAGCGTCACAGCGCGCAGCGGATTTTCGCCGGCGCGCCGCGCGGCCACCGGAATCTCGATCAATTCGAGTACCAGCGGGCTGCGAAGCCGCTTTTGATATTCGCGAAAGCCATCGTTCACCCAGGCCGGCAAGCGGGTACCGGCGGCGATCAATCGACATTTCATGGGCTGCGCACCGGCGCACCGTGGCCCGGTACAGCCGACGGCGCCGGCACGCTTAAGCGCGGGCGACGCGCTTGGTCGTCGTCAGGTCCCAGAGCTTCTCGAGACCGTAAAATTCGCGCGTCCGCGGCAACATGACGTGAACGATCATTTCGTGTAGATCGATCAGAACCCAATCGCTGTCTTGTTGACCTTCGACGCCGTGCGGGCGAAAACCGGCTGCCTTGGTTTTTTCGACCACATTTTTGGCCACCGACCGCACGTGCCGGTCGGACGTGCCGCTCGCGATCACCATGGTGTCCGCGACGTCGGTCAAACCGCGCACGTCCAACACCTTGACCTCCAGCGCTTTCATATCGTCGAGCGCGTCGATCACCACTTTCTTCAGCGCCGCGGTTCGCGCCGCCACCGTGGTCGCTATGGTGCGCTTAGTGGAGGTGCCGCTCGCAGGCACCGCTTTTATCTTGCTGGGCGCCTTCCGTTTGACCGTCGCCGCGGTTTTGCGCTTGGGCGTGCCTGGCAACTTCCGTTTGCTCGTCGATTCGCCCGGGTTCGGGCCTGCTTTTTTTTTGCTTGGCACTAAGTTGTCCGTGTTTTTGAATAACAATTCGCTTCCAAAATCAGTTTACGCACGGGGTCCGGCATGAGGAAGCGCGGATCCCGGCCCATCGCGATCAACTGACGCACTTCGGTGGACGAAATTTCCAGCTGCGTCACCGCATGAATATAGATACAGCCCGCGCGCTGCTCGTGCAGATCGCCGATACGGCCCGTGCCGCGATCGACCAACAGCTCACCGAGCGGACCCATCCCGGGCGCCCGCCAGCCCGGCCGATGCGCCACCACCAGATGCGCGAGCTGCAGCAGCTCGCGCCATTGATGCCATTTCGGCAAACCCAGAAACGCGTCCATTCCGACGATGAGGCACAGACTTCTATCCGGGTATTCGTGCCGTAGTTCGCCCAGCGTTTCCACCGAATACGACGGCCCCTCCTTGCGTATTTCGCGATCGTCGACCACGAACCCAGCCTGACCCGCAGTGGCCGCCTCGACCATTTTCAATCTCAGCAACGCGTCCGCAAACGGGCGGTCTCGATGCGGGGGATTCCCCGCCGGCAAAAACCGGATCTCCTTGAGGCGCAGCGCCTGTTGCAGTTCGAACGCGGTGCGCAAGTGTGCGTAATGAATCGGATCGAAGGTTCCGCCGAAAATGCCCATGGGGTTCATGAAGCTACCCTGCCTGAATCCGCCGTGGCTTGCAAAGCGCCGGCCAGACCGCCGGTCAGCCCGGTGATCGCGGTCCACGCATCGCCGCTCGCGAGTCCCTTGACCACGCGGTCGGTGTGATGCGCTTGCCGCAGCAAGCGCGCCAGGGGCAGCCTACCGAGTCGCGCCAGCGCGGTAGCGGAGGGAGTCGCCGCTTGATTCCAAGCGCTGCGCGAGTTCGACCGCAACCTGTTGCGTTCGCGCGCCTGCCACAGCCCGCGCAGTTCCCGCACCAGTGCCCACAAGATCAATGTCGGTTCGATCCCCTCGCTCTTCAGACCCAGCAAAATGCGCAGCGCGCGCTGCGCGTCGCCGGCAGCCGCCGCTTCGCCCAATTGAAGGACATCGTAGCGCGCACTGTCGCCGACCGATCGCAGGACCAGCGCCGCGTCGATCCGCTCGCCATTGGCGAGCAGCGCCAACTTCTCCAGTTCTTGTTTCGCCGCCAGCAGATTTCCCTCGACGCGGTCGACGATCAACTGCGCGGCGTCGGCATCGATCTCGATGGGGATTGCGCGGGCCCGTGTACGCAGCCATCCGGGCAACGCCGCGGTCTCGACCGGCCAGGTCGGTACCCAGACGCCCTGCTTATCAACGGCGCGCACCCAGGGCGTCTCGCTGGTCTTCTTGTCGAGCTTCTCGGTCAGAATCAAGCACACCAGATCAGGCTGCGGACGGCTCACCATCTCGAGCAGCGCGGCGGCACCCTTGTCCGGCTTGCCCGTGGGCATGCGCAATTCGAACAGCCGACGCTCGGCGAACAACGACAGCGACTGCGTGGCTTGCCGCAGATCGTCCCACGAGAAGGCGCGATCGATGAAAAATACGTTGCGATCGCCGTAGCCCGCGGCGCGGGCGGCCGCGCGTATGACGTCGGCCGCCTCGCCCACCAGCAAGGGCTCCTCGCCGGACACCAAGTAAACGCTGGCCATGCCTTTGCCGAACGATGCCTTCAGCTGATCGGCGTTCAAGCGCACGGAATTCTCACGCGCATTGGAGTCTCCGGCGCGCGGCCTCGTACTCCATGGTCAGCCGTCCGACGAGGGCCTCGACCGATTCGATTGCGTGAATCCCGCTCACGCTCTGACCCGCACTCCAGATATCCTTCCACGCCTTCAATTCCGTCTTACCGCCCGCGGTATCGACGGCGGCGAAATTCATAATGTTCTTGTCGGCGGCCGGCAGATTGTCCGGATCCATTCCGGCGTTTGCCACGCTGGCGCGCAGATAATTACCGGCCACGCCGCTGAACAACGAGGTGTAGACGATGTCCTCGGCATGGGCGTCCACCAACATCTGTTTGTAAGCCGCGCTCGCGTGCGCCTCCGTGGTCGCGATGAAACGCGTGCCGAGGTAGGCAAGATCGGCGCCGAGAGCCTGCGCCGCGAGCACATCGGCCCCGCTGCTCATGGCGCCGGACAAGATGATCGTTCCCGGGTAGACGTCGCGAATCTGCTTCACCAACGCGAACGGACTCAAGACCCCGGCGTGGCCGCCCGCACCGGCACACACCGCGATGATGCCGTCTACGGCCTGGCTAGCGGCTTTCTCGGCATGCCGTAAGTTGATGACATCGTGAAAAACGATGCCGCCGTAGCTGTGCACGGCACTCACCACCTCGGCCGGCGGCCGCAGGCTCGTGATGACGATGGGTACTCGATGCTTCACGCACAGCGCCACATCGTGGTCCAACCGGCTGTTGCTCGCATGCACGATTTGATTCACGGCAAACGGCGCCACGGTCGCGGTTGGGTGGGTTCGCGCATGCGCGGCGAGTTCTTCGGTGATCTGCGACAACCACTCGTCGAGCCGGGACGCGGGGCGCGCATTCAAGGCTGGAAACGAACCGACGATGCCCGCTTTGCACTGTGCCACCACCAGCGCCGGCGTCGATACGATGAACATCGGCGCCGCGACGATGGGCAGCGTCAGACGATGCTGGAGGATGGACGGCATGGGCATGTGGCCGCGATTATACCGTGCGGGCACGCGTGTGCCGTAAACTGGCGAGTTATCGCGGGCCGTCGCCCGCAACTGCTCCGAGGCCCGGCATGCCATTCGACACCGTACTTTTCGAGAAGCGCGACCAGGTCGCCCACGTCACGCTCAATCGACCCGGCAAACTCAATGCGCTGGATCGGGCGTTGGTCGAGGATCTACGGTCCGCCGCGGCGGCCGTCGCCGCCGACTCGAGCCTGCGTGCGGTGCTGCTGACCGGTGCGGGGCGTGGCTTCTGTTCAGGCGCCGACCTGTCGCGTGATGACTTCAAGAGCACGCCTGAACGCACCAGCGGTACGGCCATCGGCCGGAGTCTGCAGGCTCAGTTCAACCCCATGGTGCAAGCCTGGTACGACTTGCGTGTGCCCGTGGTGGTCGCGGTCAACGGCATCGCCGCCGGCGCGGGCATGAGCCTGGCGCTGGTGGGGGATATCGTCGTGGCGGCGCAGTCCGCAAAATTCCTGCAGTTGTTCGCACCGAAGCTCGGTCTCATGCCCGACTTGGGCAGTACGTTTCATCTGCCGCGACTGATCGGCATCGCGCGTGCCAAGGGTCTGACCTTGCTGGGGGATGCGCTGTCGGCTGCCGACGCGGAGCGCTGGGGACTCATATGGGCCACGGTGCCGGACGAGCAATTGATCGAGCACGCCACGGCGCTTGCCATTAAGTTCGCCACCGGTCCGACCCAAGCGTTCGAACGAATCAAGTCCGTGTTCAATCGCCAGCCCGCCCAGACCCTCGCCGAGCAACTGGCGCTGGAAGCGCTGGCCCAGGGGCAACTCGGCGACACAGCGGACTTTACCGAAGGCGTATTGGCCTTCCACGGCAAGCGTACGCCGAATTTCACGGGCCATTGACGTGAATTACCTCTGGTAGCGGGTCACTCGCCGCCAGCGCGTCGCTCGCCCTTAGCGCTTCACCCGCGAGATGCTCGACGGCGCAATGCGAATTTCGCTGGTCGGCGGTGTGGCCGGCTCCGCACCGCAGTGATCGCACCCGCCGCAGGCACCGCCCGAAGTCTTGGTTTTCAACACGCTGCGGATGCGCGCCCGCAAGGTGCGCGGCCCGAGGGCATAGATGGCATAGCCGAACCCGGCACCGAGCAGCACACCCACCAAGGCATGGTCGAGCAACGCGTTCATGCCGGCGCGGCTCCCGTCACGTGGTCAGCGCCAACGCGATGCGATACGTGATGAACGATCCGGCATAGGCCAGACCGAACATGTAGGCGGCCATGATGATGGGATAGCGCCACGAATTGGTTTCCCGTTTGACGGTCGCGAGCGTCGAGAGACATTGCGGCGCGAAGACGTACCAGGCCAGCAACGACAGCGCCGTCGGCAGACTCCAGGAGTGGGCTATCAAGGGGGTCAACGCACCGCTCATGTCGGACCCGGTCGCCGACAGGGCATACACCGTACCCAACGCGCCCACCGCGACCTCGCGCGCGGCGAGCCCGGGAACCAACGCCACGGAAATCTGCCAATTGAATCCGATCGGCGCGAAGAGCACCGCGAGCCATGCGCCGATGTGGCCGGCAATGCTGTATTGAATGGCCGGACCGGTGGCGCCCGCCGGGGGCGCCGGAAACGAACTGAGCGCCCACAACACGACCATCAGCGCGAGAATGATGGTGCCGACCCGGCTCAGGAATATTTGCACGCGCTGCCACAGGCCGGTGGCGAGACTACGTAGATTGGGCCAGTGGTAGGCCGGCAATTCCAGCATGAGCGATTGGAATTTCGACGCCGCGCCGCCCCATTTGAGCACGTAGGCCACGGCCATCGCGCTGACGACACCGGCGATGTAGAGCACGAACAACACCACACCTTGCAGCTGCAGACCGCCCCAGACGGCACGCTGCGGAATGAACGCCCCGATGATGAGAGCATAAACCGGCAGGCGCGCCGAACACGTCATGAGCGGCGCGATCATGATGGTCGCCAATCGGTCGCGCGGATTTTGAATGGTACGGGTGGCCATGATGCCGGGAATGGCGCAGGCGAAACTCGACAACAGCGGAATGAAGGCCCGCCCGGACAGACCCACGCTGCCCATGATCCGATCGAGCAAGAACGCGGCGCGCGGCAGATACCCCGACTCTTCGAGCATCAGAATGAAGAAGAACAAGATGATGATTTGCGGCAGAAACACCAGGACGCTGCCGACACCGGCCAACACACCGTTGACCAGCAAATCCTTCAGCAAACTGGCCGGCAGCATGCGGCCGATCCAATCGCCGAATAAACCGACGCTCGTCTTGATCGCGTCCATGGGCACCTGGGCCCACGCAAAGACCGCTTGGAATATCAAAAACAGAAGCAGCGCCAAGATGAACGGGCCCGCCACCGGATGCAGCACGATGGCATCCACCCGATCGCTGAAGGTGATTCCGTCCAACCGATCGCCGCCGACCTCGCCCAAAATTCTGCGTACTTCGCTTTGATCGTGTGCAATGTCGGTGGCACTTGGCGTTCGCCACACCGAGACTCCGGCGCGCGCGCTCGGCGCGCCCAGCGTGCTCAGCATCTTGATGAGCCCGCCCGCACCGGACGCCTTGACCCCCACGGTCTCGACCACGGGAATGTCCAGCTCGAGCGCCAGCTTGGCGGCATCGATGATGATGCCTCGACGGCGGGCGATGTCCGTCATGTTGAGCGCGATTACCATCGGCAGACCCAACCGCTTCAGGCTCAAAACCAGACGCAGGTTTTGACGCAGATTGGTCGCGTCGGTGACGCAGACCACGAAATCCGGCGCACTTTCACCCGCGCGGCGCCCCAGCAGAACATCGGCGGTGACCTGTTCATCCGGCGTCATCGGATCGAGGCTGTAAGCACCCGGTAGATCCAGAATGCGGATCCGCAGTCCGGCGGGCGTCAGTAAGGTCCCTTCCTTGCGCTCGACGGTGACGCCGGCGTAATTGGCGACCTTTTGCCGGCTGCCGGTGAGAATATTGAATAAGGCCGTCTTGCCGCAGTTCGGATTACCGACCAGCGCGACCAAGGGAGCCAACGCGAGAGTAGGCGAAGCCTCCATGGCGTCAGGCTTGCAGCAATTGCTCCGGGGAGACTCGAATACAGGCGGCCTCGAACGATCGCAAGGCGAACGTTCCCGTGCCGATGCGCACCGCTAGGGGCTCACGGCCCAGGAATCCTCGCGCCACGATACGCAATTTCTCGCCCGGCAAAAAACCGAGTTCCGCCAATCGTCGCGTCAATTCCGGAGAACCGTCCGCGTCGACCGGAACCACGGCGACCACGCGTGCCGCCGCCCCGGTGGGCAATTCAGCCAATCGCATGCCCACGCCGCGTGCGACCGTGTCACTCGGAATTGGAGCCAAAACCGCGTTGAAATGAGTCATTTCCATGGATGCGATTCTATATGAGAATCGTTCCCATTACTATTCGATAACCGCACACTTCTTGGGTCGCGGGCGCAGTTTCACAAACAAAGGCTGGGTGGGTTCCTGCTAATCTTGAGGTCCCAAATCACCGGAGGCATGGGAATTGCCTACGCTTTTCGAAAAAATCATCGCGGGCGAATTGCCGGCCAACATCGTCTACCGCGACTCCCGCGTGGTCGCTTTTCTGGACATACGCCCCGCCGCTCCCGTACATATACTCATCGTGCCTCACAAAGTGATTCCCACCACCGATGATGTTGCCGACGAGGATGAGTCGTTAATTGGACATATGGTCATCGTGGCGCGCGATATCGCCCGTCAACAGGGCATTGCCGCCAGTGGATATCGGCTGATCATCAATTGCAATCCGGACAGCGGACAGGAGGTTTATCACCTACACCTACACCTGCTGGGCGGCAGGGCGCTCGGTCCTTTGGTCCAGCGCCCGTAGTGGACCGTATCTAGACATAGAGGGATAGTCGATGAAGAAAAAGAAAGGAGCGCAGGCCAAGCCCACGCGCACCGCGAACAAAGCCACGCGCACCGCGAAACGGCCGGCGACCAAGCCCAAGAAAACGCCGGTGAAAAAACCCAAAGCTCGAACGGTCGGGCGCTCCAGCATCTCCTCCACCGGCGGCGCGGCAAACGTGACCGCGCCCGCGCGGCGCGAACTTTATCCGCCGGTGGAACCTTATCGGCAGGGGTACCTGCGCGTGTCGGAAGTGCACGAGATCTATTACGAAGAGTGCGGCAATCCGGCCGGCAAGCCGGCGATCTTTCTGCACGGCGGTCCCGGTGCCGGCTCGGATCGGCGCGCGCGCCAATTTTTCGATCCGCTCCACTACCGCATCGTCGTCTTCGATCAACGCGGTTGCGGTCGCAGTCGGCCGAGCGCCAGCTTGATCGAAAACACGACCTGGCACCTGGTGGCGGACATCGAGCGGCTGCGCAAGCACCTCAACATCGAACGCTGGCTGGTGTTCGGCGGTTCGTGGGGTAGCACGCTTGCGCTCGCCTATTCGGAAGCGCACCCGGAACGCGTCACCGAAATCGTCTTGCGTGGAATTTTTCTGCTGCGTTACTCAGAGATTCGCTGGCTGTATCAGCACGGTGCGTCGGAAATTTTCCCGGACCATTGGGAAGCCTATCGCGACGTGATCCCGGTCGACGAACGCGACGACTATCTGAACGCCTACTATCAACGCCTGACGGGCACCGATCAGCGCACCGCGCTGGCCGCGGCGCGCGCTTGGTCCATTTGGGAAGCATCGACCAGCTTCCTGCACAGCAATCAAGACAACATCAAAAAATGGGGTGAGGACGAGTTTGCGCTTGCGGTGGCCCGCATCGAGTGTCATTACTTTGTGAACCGCGGCTTCCTGCGCAGCGAAACCCAGCTGCTCGATGACGTGCAGCGCATTCGCAACATCCCGACGACCATCGTGCAGGGTCGTTACGACATCGTGTGCCCTGCCGCCACCGCATGGGATCTACATCGGGTGTGGCCCGAGGCGGATTTTCGCATGGTACCCGATGCCGGACATTCGGCCTTCGAGCCGGGCAATACGCATGAACTGGTCGCTGCCACCGATCGATATCGAAGCCGCTGACGAACACGTATTTCAGCAGACGCATAGTGACCTGGGCGGCAGTCCTGATGTGGCTGTCGCCCTTGGTCCACGCGGCAGGCACCCGGTTGCTGCGGTTTCCGGACATTTACCGCGACACGGTCGTTTTCAGCTATGCGGGCGACCTCTGGAGCGTGAACAGCGCCGGGGGCACGGCGCTTCGGCTCACGGCGCATCCCGGGCTCGAGTTGTTCGCTAAATTCTCGCCGGACGGACGGCAAATCGCCTTTACCGGGCAGTATGGCGGCGACGAACAGGTGTATGTCATGCCCTCGACGGGCGGCGCGCCCCGACAACTCACCTTTTACCCGGCAACCGGTCCGTTGGCCGAGCGCTGGGGCTACGATAATCAAGTCTATGGCTGGACTCCCGACGGCGCCGCAGTGGTGTTCCGATCGGCACGCGACAGCTACACGCTGACAGCCGCCAAGCTCTACACCGTGCCCGGCGCCGGTGGGCCGGCGACGGCGCTGCCGATGCCCGTCTCCGGTGCCGGCGATTTCGCACCGGACGGTAAACGCATCGTCTACTCCCCGTTGTGGCGCGATTTCCGCAGCGAAAAACGCTACCAGGGCGGCTGGGCCAATGATCTTTTCATCTTCGATCTGGTGCACCCCTCGCTGGTGCAGGTGACCAACGATCCGCGCACCGATCGCGACCCGATGTGGATAGGCGATGCGATCTATTTCAATTCCGACCGCTCCGGCAGTTGGGATATCTGGCGCATGCCGGCGAGCGGCGCGGGCGCAAATGATAAAGACGCGCAGCAGGTAACGAATGACCAGGACGAAGACTGGTTCCCGCATGTTTCGCCC
>CAZZXZ010000022.1:0-21797 GCA_964658135.1 uncultured Acetobacteraceae bacterium
ACCAACCACAAGGACATCGGCACGATGTACCTGGTGTTCAGCCTGACGATGTTCTTCATCGGGGGCGCCATGGCGATGATCATCCGGGCCGAGCTGTTCAAGCCCGGTCTGCAGTTGGTCGATCCGGGATTCTTCAATCAGATGACGACGATGCATGCGCTCGTCATGATATTCGGCGCCGTCATGCCGGCCTTCGTCGGACTCGCCAATTGGATGATTCCGCTGCAGGTAGGCGCGCCCGACATGGCACTGCCGCGCATGAACAACTTCAGTTTCTGGATCCTACCCTTCGCGTTCACCATCTTGCTGTCGACGCTGTTCGTGCCGGGCGGCGCGCCGGCGGGCGGCTGGACCATGTATCCGCCGTTGTTCTTGCAAGGCGGCAACTACGTGGCCATGGCGATTTTCGCCGTGCACCTGATGGGCGCCTCGTCGATCATGGGCGCGATCAACGTGATCGTGACCATCATGAACATGCGGGCTCCGGGCATGAATTTGCTGAAGATGCCGCTGTTTTGCTGGTCGTGGCTCATCACGGCCTATCTGCTGATCGCCGTCATGCCGGTGCTCGCCGGCGCCGTCACCATGCTGCTGACCGACCACTATTTCGGCACCAGCTTCTTCAACGCCGCCGGCGGCGGCGACCCGGTGATGTTCGAACACGTGTTCTGGTTCTTCGGCCATCCCGAGGTCTACATCATGATTTTGCCGGCTTTCGGCATCATCTCGGAGATTCTGCCCACCTTCTCGCGCAAACCCTTGTTCGGTGCGAGTTCGATGATCTACGCCACCGCGTCCATTGCGTTCCTGTCGTTCATCGTCTGGGGTCACCATATGTTCGTCGACGGAATGCCGTTGGCGGCGCAAGTGTTCTTCATGATGTCGACGATGTTGATCGCGGTGCCCACGGGCGTGAAGGTGTTCAACTGGACCGCCACCATGTGGCGTGGCTCGCTGTCATTCGAGCCGCCCATGCTGTTCGCGCTGTCCTTTTTGTTTCTGTTCACCATCGGCGGTTTTTCGGGAGTGATGCTCGCCATCGTTCCCGTCGACTTCCAGTACAACCAGACTTACTTCGTGGTGGCGCATTTCCACTACGTATTGGTGCCCGGTGCCGTGTTCGCCATCATGGCAGCCGTCTATTACTGGCTGCCGAAGTGGACCGGCAACATGTACAGCATGGGCCTGGCCAAAACCCATTTTTGGCTGTCCACCATCTTCGTCAACGTGCTGTTTTTCCCGCAGCATTTTCTGGGTTTGGCCGGCATGCCGCGGCGCATCCCCGACTATGCGGTCCAATTTTCCGATTGGAACATGGTGTCGTCGATCGGTGGTTTCGGCTTCGGTCTGTCGCAGATCCTGTTCTTGGTGGTCATCGTGCAATGCGCGCGCGGCGGCAAGAAAGCGTCGGCGGCGGTGTGGGACGGCGCTCTGCCGACCGGATTGGAATGGACCATTCCCTCGCCGGCCCCGTACCACAGTTTCTCCGTCGCTCCCGTGATCGAGTGAGCGGGACCGAGGTGCCACGGACCGCACCCAACCGTCGGGTGCGCAAACTGGCACTCGCTCTGATGTCGCTGGCTTTGACGTTTTATTTCGGATTCATCGCCATCACGATCTATCGCAGTCATCGCTGATGGACGAGGGGGCACAGAAACGCAGGCGCGCCAACCGCAGTCTGATCTGGGGTCTGGGTCTGATGACGGCGGCGAGTTTCGGGTTCGGCTGGGCATTGGTGCCGCTGTACGACGTGTTTTGCCGTTTGGCGGGCGTCGGCAACGTCGAGGCCAAAGCAGGCAAATCGTACGCGCGCGAAGCCGTCGATCCGAACCGCGAAATCACCGTGGAGTTCATCGCGGACCCTGCATCGGTGGGCAGCTACGAGTTTCGGCCCACCGTCGCGTCCATGCGAGTCCATCCGGGCAAGCTGTACGACACGCGTTTCTATGCCAAGAACCTGACTCAGGCGGCGTCGGTCGCCCAGGCCGTTCCCAGCATTTCGCCGAGTGTGGCGGCCAAGTATTTTCACAAGACCGAATGCTTTTGCTTCAGTCCCCAGCGCTTCGGTGTGGGTGAAGGGCGCGACATGCCGGTGCGCTTCATCGTCGATCCGAGCCTGCCGGGCAACGTGGATAAGCTGACCTTGGCCTACACGTTCTACGACACGACGCAATCCGCAGCACGGCAGAAGCCAAACGGCTAAACTGACTCGCAGTCGCATCGACTTGGCTTTTTGACTCAGGGATTCACCTCATGGCGCAAGCGCACGCTTCGGAAGCGGACAAGTATTACGTTCCCCACAGCAGTCCGTGGCCTATCTACGGTTCGGTGTCGCTGTTCACGCTCATGTTGGGGGCGGCATCCACCCTGAATCAGTGGCTGCCGGCGTGGTCGCTGATACCGGGCTTTCTGATGCTCGCGCTGATGTTCATTTTTTGGTTCGGCACGGTGATCGGCGAGAACGAGCACGGCATGTACAACATGGCCGTCGACCGCTCTTTTCGCATGGGCATGATGTGGTTCATATTCTCCGAAGTGATGTTCTTCGCAGCCTTCTTCGGCGCCCTGTTCTATGCCCGGGAGTTGGCGGTACCCTGGCTGTCGGGCCACGGCGTCAAAGTGTTCAACAACATTCTGCTCTGGAAGAACTACGGCGGTTCCTGGCCGACCAACGGCCCATCGACTCTGGGGCCGCGCGCCGACGGCACCTTCGAGGTGGTTTCGCCCATCGGTTTGCCCGCCATCAATACCGCGATTCTCCTGACCAGCAGCGTCACCGTGACCATAGCCCACCATGCGCTGATCTCCGGCCATCGGGCGCGCCTGAAACTCTTCCTGGCGCTGACGTTCCTGCTCGGTTTCACGTTCGTGTTTTTGCAGGCCAAGGAATATCACGAGGCGTATACGGAACTCGGCTTGACCCTCGGTACGGGTATCTATGGATCCACGTTTTTCATGCTGACCGGCTTTCACGGTTTTCACGTGACGTTGGGCGCCATCATGCTGACCGTCATCTGGTTCAGGGTGATGAAGGGTCAATTCACTCCGCAACGGCACTTCGGGTTCGAAGCGGTGGCCTGGTACTGGCACTTCGTCGACGTGGTCTGGCTGGGCCTGTTCATCTTCGTCTACTGGCTTTAGCGGGCGGCCGCTCGTCGGCCGGCGCACCTAGTGCGTGCGCTGCGGAGCGATCCATCCCTGAGTGTAAGCGACGAAAAGCAGTACGAAGAGCAATACGGACAAGCCGATTCGCCACGCCAGGGCGGTGACCATTTTTCCATCGTCCGACGGCTTGCTGCTCGACAGGTGGAATAAGGCTTTGCCGAGGCTGACGACGATCAGCAGCAGCATCCCGATCACGATATATTTGAAATCCACAGCCGCCCTACGTTTATTGGGGGCCAGTATATCGTGCCATTGAAACTAGGGTCCCGCATCTTCGCACCGCGCCTTTTCACCACCGCCCTGGCCGTCGTGCTGGTGGCGGTGCTGATCTCGTTGGGGCGTTGGCAGCTGCGCCGTGCCGATCAAAAGCAGGCGCTCTACGATGAGTTCGACAGAGGCTCGGACGCCACCCGCACGATCGAGCGGACGACACCGCCGGTGCCGCGCTATCAGCATGTGGCCGCGCACGGTGCCTATGACCCGGAGCATCAGATCTTGATCGACAACATGAGCGACGCGAACGGCCATGCGGGCTATTTCGTCGTCACGCCGTTCGGCTTGACGGGGGGCGGCTGGCTACTGGTCAATCGCGGCTGGGTGCCGCTGGGTATGAGTCGCGCGCACTTGCCGGCGGTGACCGTCGACGCCAAACCACGGGACATTCGCGGACGGGCCGATCACCTACCGACACCCGGCATTCAAATGGGTACCCGAACGGCGCTGCAGCCGCCATTTCCCGTCGTCGCCAATTTTCCGAGCCGCGCGGAGATAGGCGCACTGCTGCATACCGTTGCGTGGACCGGCGCCACCGATCTGGTCTTGCTCGATGCCGATCAACCCGATGGCTACGCACGCCGCTGGCAGCCGCCCGGCTTTCCGCCGCTGCGGAACCTGGCGTATGCCGTACAGTGGTTCGGGCTCGCCGCCGCCCTGACCGTCATCTATCTCGTGACCAATTTGCGGCGTGCCCCGAGTCGGAAAACGGCATGAACGAACGCGACGAGGCCCATGACCGGCGCCAACGCCGGATGCTGGTGGGCCTGGCCTTGCTGTTTTTCATGCCGCTCGCGGTGTCCTTCTATCTGTATTACGCCGGCGCCTGGCGTCCGGGTCATCATGTCAATCGCGGCGAGCTCATCGATCCCGCGCGGCCGCTGCCCCAGCTTTCCCTGCCCCTGGCGCGGGCACCGGGTGCCGACACGGGTCCCCTGCGCACCGACCCGGGGTTTCTGGATCGCAAGTGGACGCTGCTCTATGTCGGCGCGGGCAGCTGCACGGCGGGCTGCCGGACGAATCTGTACAACACCCGTCAAGTGCGCATCGCCTTGAACCGCGAGATGGATCGCGTGCAGCGCGTGTTCATCGCCCAAGGTGAATGCTGCGATTGGGACTACCTGAGCGCCCAGCATCCCGACCTCATCGTCATCCACGCGACGCCGGAGGCGCAGTCCTTGCTGGCACGACTTCCGCACATCGACGGCAGCCCCAACGCGGCCGAGCGGATCTATCTCGTCGATCCGCTCGGCAACGTGATGATGTCCTATCCATCGGATGGCAAGCCCAAGGGTCTGCTCGAGGATCTCAAGCGGCTGCTGGGTCTATCGAGCGTGGGCTGACGCATGAACTCGCAGCTGCGCCTGTTCTGGTTTAGACGCCTCGCGTTGATCGGTGCCGCGTTGGCGGCCACCGTGGTCGTCCTGGGCGCCTGGGTGCGCCTCACGAATGCGGGTCTCGGCTGCCCGGATTGGCCGGGCTGTTACGGACACTTCTATCCGCAGGACGCCGTGGAGGCGGGCAAGGCGTGGCACGAGATGATTCATCGTTATGTGGCCGGCACGTTGGGGGCCATCATCACGAGCTTGTTGGTCTGGGCCGCCGTGCGGCGTCACGATCGCGACCAGCCGCTGCTGCCGGTGGCATGCCTTTTCTTGGTGGTCTGCCTGCAGGGCATGCTGGGGGCGTTCACGGTCACGCTGCAATTACGGCCGTTGATCGTTACCGCCCACCTGTTCGGCGGGCTGACCACGCTCGGACTCCTCGCGTGGCTCGCGATCGCTCCGCAACGACGCATCCCGCCCGCCCGGGAACGGCTTTTGCGCCGGTTCGCGCTGCTGGGTTTCGGCATCTTGGTCATGCAGCTCTTTCTCGGCGGTTGGACCAGCACGAATTATGCAGCGATCGCCTGCCCTGACTTCCCGACCTGTCAGCTTTCCTGGTGGCCTACGATGGATTTCCGTCATGGGTTCGTCTTGTGGCGCAGCGGGGGGATCGACTACGAGGGCGGCGTGCTTGCCAACTCGGCGCGCATGGCCATCCATTTTTCGCATCGCATCGGGGCCGTCGTCACCGGCTCGGTACTCATCGCGCTCGGCTTGACAGCGGCGGCGCGGGGAGCGAGCCGGCGGCTGCGCGGCGCGGGATTGTTCGTCGTGGCGGCGGTGTGCCTGCAAATTTCGATCGGCATCGCCACCGTCCATTTCGGCGTGCCGCTGCCGCTCGCCACCCTGCACAACGCGGGTGCGGCGCTGCTGGTCATCAGCATGGTGTCACTGCTGCGAGCCCTGTGGCCGGCGGCGCCAATCGACATGGTACCCTTGACACGTGAATAGCATCCCGAATACGCCCCCCATCGCGGTTGCGCCCGCCAGTCGCTGGCGTGATTTCCTGGAACTCACCAAACCCAAGGTGAGCCTGCTGATCGTCTTCACCGCCATTGTCGGCATGGTGCTCGCCTCGCCGGGCATGGTGCCGCTACCCGCGCTGATTTTCGGCACCCTGGGGATCGCGATGGCGTCCGGCTCGGCGGCGGCCTTCAATCACGTCGTCGACCGCCGCATCGACGAGCAGATGGCCCGTACGCGGCGGCGGCCGCTGCCCACCGGCCACTTGCGCAAGCGTGAAGCCCTGATCTTCGCGAGCCTGTTGGGAACGGGCTCCATGCTGGTACTGTGGCCATCCGTGGGCGCACTGACCGCCATCCTGACGTTTTGTTCGCTGATCGGTTATGCCCTGGTGTACACGATGTGGCTGAAACGCGCCACGCCGCAAAACATCGTCATCGGTGGCGCCGCCGGCGCCGCTCCGCCGATTCTCGGTTGGGCCGCGGTGACGAACACCATCGATCCGCACGCCTTGTTGTTGTTTCTGATCATCTTCACCTGGACGCCGCCGCATTTCTGGGCTCTGGCCATCGCGCGCCGCGACGACTACGCCCGCGTCGGCATTCCCATGTTGCCCGTCACGCACGGCATTCCCCATACGCGATTGCAAATCGTGCTCTATACCATTCTCCTGGTGTTGAGCACGTTGCTGCCGGTGCTGACCGGCATGAGCGGATTGATCTATCTGGTCGCCGCCGTGGCGCTCAACGGCCGCTTCCTGTATTTCGTGTTCGCACTGCAACGCGACTTGCGGCCGGATCTTCCCATGCGCACCTTCAAATTTTCGATTTCCTATCTCATGTGGCTGTTCGCCGCGCTGATTGCCGACCATTATTTCCGCTTGAGCCTTTAGTCGATGCCGATGCGATCCTCGTTTTACCCGCGGGTGTTCGCGCTCGTGCTCGCTGCGGTGCTGGGCTACGCGCTGGTCTTGATCTTCATGCCGTTCATCGGCTCGATCACATGGGCCATCTTTCTCGCCTTCCTGCTGTTTCCGTTGAACGAGCGCCTGCGGCGCAGGCTACGGGGTCCCGCGCTGGCGGCCGGCACGCTGACCATTCTCGCCCCCATCGTCATCCTGTTGCCATTGAGCGCACTGTCCATCGACTTCGTGGCGCAAATTTCCGATCTGGTGCAGAAGTTTCAAGCGGCGTCGAAACAGTGGGACATCAAGACGTTGTCCGACCTGCAGCAGTTTCCGATGATCGCGCACGCCAATGCCTGGCTGCAGAGTCACGGTATTTCCACCGAACAGATGCAGGGCGGGATCGTGTCCGGCACCCAGGATATGTTGCAACGCGCGGCACGCCTCAGCGGCTCGTTCTTCATCGGCGCCCTCGATTCCCTGGTCAGCTTTGCCGTCATGTTGTTTCTCCTGTACTTCTTCCTGTGCGACGGCGACGCCATGATCACGCGGGCCCGCAAGCTCATCCCGCTCGACGAGACGCGCAAGGATCGGCTGTTCCGGCAACTAAGCGACGTCACCCGCGCCATCGTGGTCGGCACCAGTGTGACGGCGCTGTTGGAGGGGTTGTTGATCGGGATCGGCTTCGGCATCGCCAGCCTTCCCTCGCCGGTGGTGTTCGGCGTGTTGGCGGCGCTGCTGTCCATGCTGCCCATCGGCGGCGCGGCCTTCGTATGGGTGCCCGGCGCCCTCTGGCTGTTTCTCGATGGACGCTGGGGCTTCGGAATCTTCATGGTGGCCTGGGGGCTGATGCTCGGCGGGCTGGACAACGTCATGCGTCCGATGCTGATTTCCGGGCGCGCCAAGATATCGGCGCTCGCGGTTTTCCTCGGCGTGTTGGGCGGAATTCCCGCGTTCGGCGCCATCGGCGTGATCGCCGGTCCGGTGTTGCTCAGCCTGGTGCTCGCGCTGGCAGAGTTCGCCGAAGAAACCCGACAAGGCACGCCGTAGCGCGACCTCGGCCCATGGACGTATCGCATCTTCTCGACGGCCTGAACGACGCACAGCGTCAGGCGGTGGGCGCGCCGCTCGGACCGGCGCTGATCCTGGCCGGCGCCGGCAGCGGTAAAACGCGGGTTCTGGTGCACCGCGTGGCGTGGCTCGTTCAGGTCGAAGGGGCTTCGGCCAACAGCATTCTGGCCGTCACCTTCACCAACAAGGCCGCCGCGGAAATGCGCGGCCGGATCGAATCGTTGCTGGGGATTCCCGGCGCTGCGATGTGGATCGGCACGTTTCACGGCCTCACCCACCGGCTGTTGCGGCTGCATTGGCGCGAGGCGGGCTTGCCGCAGAGTTTTCAAATCTTGGATTCGGAGGACCAAGCGCGACTCCTGCGCAAGGTACTCAAGGCCCTCGACCTCGACGAGACCCGTTGGGTGCCGCGCGAAATACAGTGGTTCATCAATGCCCAGAAAGACGAGGGGCTGCGCGCCAAACAGCTCAAGGACGACGGTGATCCCACACGTCGGCAACTCATCAAGATCTATCAAAGCTACGAGGAGGCCTGCCGGCGCGCGGGGGTGGTCGATTTTGCCGAGCTGCTGCTGCGTGCCTACGAAGTGTGGCGCGAGAACCCGGCCCTGCTCGACCATTACCGCACGCGGTTCCGGCACGTGCTGGTCGACGAATTTCAGGATACCAACGCGATTCAATACCGGTGGCTGATGCTGCTCGCGGGACCCGAGGGACTGCCGTTCGCGGTCGGCGACGACGATCAGTCCATTTATCGCTGGCGTGGCGCACGCGTCGAGAACTTGAATCAATTCCGGCACGATTACCCGGCGGCCGTGCTGTACAAACTGGAACAGAACTATCGTTCGACGGGCACGATCCTGAAGGCCGCGAACGCACTGATTGCCAACAACGGCGGGCGGCTCGGCAAAAACCTGTGGACCAGCGGCGAGGACGGCGAACGCGTCAAGCTCTACGCAGCCTTCAACGAGCGCGACGAGGCCGACTTCGTCGTGAACCGTATACGCGAGTGGGTCGAGCGCGGCGGCGCGCGGCGTGAGGTGGCGGTACTGTATCGTTCGAATGCGCAGTCGCGAGTCTTCGAAGAAGCGTTCTTGAACGCTCGCATGCCGTACCGCGTCTACGGGGGCTTGCGTTTCTTCGAGCGGGCCGAGATCAAGGATGCACTCGCGTATCTGCGCCTGGTGTCGAGCCGCGCCGACGATACCTCGTTCGAACGGGTGGTGAACTTGCCGACGCGCGGCATCGGGGCAAAGACGCTGGATTCGTTGCGCGACCTCGCGCGCAACCAAGGCACGTCGCTCTGGATGGCGGCCGGCGTCATCGTGCAAGGCGGCCTCGCGCAGCGGGCGGCTTCGGCGCTGCAGAGCTTCCTGCAGTTGATCGAGAAGCTGGCCCGCGAGGCGGCGGGGCTGGAGCTGCACGAACAGGTGGATCACGTCATTCAGATGAGCGGGCTGATCGAGCATTTCAAGAAGGAACGCGGTGAGCGCGGCGAGGGACGGGTGGAGAATCTGCTCGAATTGGTCAGCGCCGCCAAGGGTTTTTCGCCCGAGGGCGAGACCGACATGCAACCGCTCGAGTCCTTTCTGGCCCACGCCGTTTTGGAGTCGGGCGAAGGGCAGGCCGACCCTTACGCCGATTGCGTGCAGATGATGACTCTGCATACGGCGAAGGGTCTGGAATTTCCCGTCGTGTTTCTCGCCGGCATGGAAGAGGGCCTTTTTCCACACCAGCGCTCGAGCGCGGACCTCGCGAGTCTGGAGGAGGAACGGCGCCTATGTTATGTCGGGACCACCCGCGCCATGCGCCAGCTCTACATCACCTACGCCGAGCAGCGCCGCCTCTATGGCGTGGACCAATATGGCCTGCCGTCGCGCTTCATCGGCGAGTTGCCGAGCGAGCTGATCGACGAGATCCGACCGCGCGTGCAAATCTCGCGGCCCGCCTTCGTCAAGCGCAGCAGCGCCCTCGAGGAGACCGTCACGCACAACATGCGCATGGGCAGCCGCGTCCGCCACGCCAAGTTCGGCGATGGCGTGGTGCTGAATTTCGAGGGCAACGGTCCCCAGGCGCGAATTCAAGTGAACTTCGAAACCGGCGGTACCAAGTGGCTGATGCTTTCCTATGCCAATCTCGAGGTCGTCTAGCCGCGTGTAGTAGAGTAGCGGCGTGAAAATCATCATTTTGGGCGCCGGGCAGGTCGGCCGTACCGCGGCATATCATCTCTCTCGGGAGGAGGGAAACGACGTCACCGTCATCGATGTGAACGAGGAAGTCCTGCGCGACCTTCAGGATCGGCTCGACATCCGCACCGTCATCGGCAACGCATCCAGCCCGCGCATTCTGGAGGCGGCCGGCATCGCCAGTACCGACATTCTGGTCGCTCTGACCAACAGCGACGAAGTCAACATGCTGGCATGTCAAGTGGCCTGGACGCTGTACCGAACGCCGAAAAAAATCGCGCGGGTGCGCTCCGCCGACTACACCGAGCGCGGCACCCTGTTCGGCGAGAACGCGGTGGCGGTCGATGTGTGGATCAGTCCGGAGCAATTGGTCACCGAATACGTCGCGCGGTTGATCCGTTATCCGGGTGCACTGCAGGTGCTCGATTTCGCAGATGGCCGGGTGCGCCTGGTCGGCATCCGCGCGTTGCAGGGAGGCCCGCTCGTCGGCCAGGCATTGAAGACGCTGCGCGATCATATTCCCACCGCCGATGCGCGCGTCGCCGCCATCTATCGGGCCGGCAAGAGCATCAAGCCCGAGGGCACCACCGTCATCGAAGACGGCGACGAGGTTTTCTTTCTGGCGGGCCGCGACGACATCCGCACCGTCATGAAAGAGATGCGGCGCGAAGAGGCGCCGGCCCGCCGCGTCGTCATCGCCGGTGGCGGCAACATCGGCTTCCGGCTCGCGAGCGAACTGGAAGCCAAGAACCAGGTGAAGCTCATCGAGCGCGACGGCAAGCGCGCGCGGCGCGTCTCCGAACAGCTCAACCGCACCATCGTGTTGCACGGTGATGCCGCCGACGAGGAGCTGCTGCTCGAGGAAAACATCGACAGCACGGATGTGTTCGCCGCACTGACCAATTCCGAGGAGGCGAACATTCTATCGGCCATGCTGGCCAAGCGGCTCGGCGCGCACAAGGTCATGGCGCTCATCAACAAGCCGTCCTATGCCGAGCTGATCGAAAGCGGCGCGATCGACGTGGCCATCTCGCCGCAGACCGTCACAATCGGCTCGCTGCTGGCCCATGTCAGGCGCGGCGACGTGGTGCGGGTGCACTCGCTGCGGCGCGGCGCCGCGGAAGCGCTCGAGGTGGTGGTACACGGCGACGCGGACAGCTCCAAGGTCATCGGGCGACGCATCGAAGACATCGTGCTGCCGGAAGGCACCACCTTGGGAGCCGTGGTGCGCGGCGAAGACGTCATCATCGCGCATCACGACACGACCGTGCAGCCCGACGATCACCTGATCTTGTTTTTGACGGATCGCCGCCACATCGACACCGTCGAAAAGCTGTTCCAGGGATCCGCCTCTTTTCTGTGAAGCGCCCTTTTTGAAAGACATCCTGCTGCCCGTCGCCCATGTGTTCGCCATGCTCATGATGGTGTTCGCCGTGACCATGCTCGCACCCCTCGTCATGGCCTTGTTCGACTTCGATCCCGCACTCGGTGCGTTCGCCTCGTCGGCGGTGGCCACGTTCGTGCTCGGCGCGCTGCTCTGGCTCGCCACCCGCCGTTTCAAACGTGAGCTGAAGACCCGCGATGGCCTCATGTTGGTGGCCTTGACCTGGGTGGCACTGCCGGCCGTTGCGGGATTTCCGTTGTGGAATTTCCTGCCGATCAATTTCACCGACGCCTACTTCGAGGCGGCATCGGGACTGACGACCACCGGCGGCACGGTGCTCTCCGGGCTGGAATTTTTACCGCGCTCGATCAACTTGTGGCGCCATCTGCTGAGCTGGCTCGGAGGCATGGGAATCATCGTTCTGGCGGTCGCCATCCTGCCCCTGCTCGGGGTGGGCGGCATGCAGATGTATCGCGCGGAGATGCCGGGTCCCATGAAGGACAGCAAGTTGACGCCGCGGATCGGGCAGACCGCCAAATTGTTGTGGGCCGTTTACGCGGGACTGACGGCCGCTTGCATCGTGTGTCTCAAGCTGGCCGGCATGAACTGGTTCGACGCCGTGTGTCACGGATTTTCGGCGCTCAGCCTGGGCGGTTTTTCCACGTACGACGCGAGCATAGGTCACTTCAATTCCTTGACCGTGGAGGCGGTCCTGACGATTTTTCAAATACTCGCGGCGTTGAATTTCGCCACGCATTATCTCGCCTGGAGCCAACGCGGCGTGCGCGCCTATTTCCGGGACACCGAAGCGAAAGCAGTGCTCGGCGTGCTCGCGGTGAGCTGTTTCGGCGTGGCGCTGTTCCTGGTCTTGAAGGGTACCTATGCGGACTTTCCGACCGCGTTCAGGCACGCCACGTTCAACGTCGTCTCGATCGCCACCGACAGCGGTCTGCACACCCAGGACTACGCGCGCTGGCCGATATTCGCGCCCATGTGGATGATGTTCCTGAGTTGCATCGTGGCCAGCTCCGGATCCACCGGCGGCGGGATCAAGATGATCCGAACCTTGGTACTGGCGAAGCAAGCGCATCGCGAACTCAACATGCTGGTGCACCCGAACATGGTACGTCCGCTGAAAGTGGGCAAGAACGTCATCGCCAACCGCGTGGTCTTCGCCGTGCTGGCCTTCGTGTTCCTGTATTTCATGAGCATCGTCACGCTGGTGTTCGTGCAACTGGCCAGCGGCCTCGATTTTCTGACCTCTTTTTCATCCATCATCGCCTGCATCAACAATGCGGGTCCGGGCTTGGGCTTGGTGGGCCCGGGCAGCAACTATGGCGTGTTGAATGATTTTCAGACCTGGGTGTGTTCGGTGGCGATGCTGCTCGGTAGACTGGAAATATTCACGCTGTTGGTCCTGTTCACGCCCACTCTGTGGCGGAAGTAGACATTCTTGATCGCCTTGCTGCAGCGGGTGTCCGCGGCCACGGTGAGCGTCGACGGCGCTGACGTCGCGGCGATCCGCGGGGGGATCCTCGCATTCATCGGCGTGCGCCCGGACGACGACGTCGAGCGCGCCGCCCAGTTACTCGACCGGATACTCAACTACCGTATTTTCGCCGACGTTAGCGGCAAGATGAATCTGGATCTGCGGCAAGTTGCGGGCGGCCTGCTGCTGGTACCGCAATTCACGCTGGCCGCGGACACGGCGCGCGGCCGGCGGCCGGGCTTTTCCTCGGCGGCGCCGCCCGAGCTGGCCGGGCAGTTGTTCGACAGCCTGGTGCGGCAGGCCCGCGGCCTGCATTCGGAGGTACAGAGCGGAGTTTTCGGCGCGTACATGCACGTGTCGTCGGTCAACGATGGCCCGGTTACCCTGTGGTTGGAGAGCTGACCCACGATACGCACGCAGCGGCCGCGCGTGCTGGGATGGCACGACGTCGATGGCGTATGATTGGCGTCTGAATCCTTTCGATAGACGTGGAATCGGAGAAGTCTCATGTTCGATTCAAAAATGTTGCTGGTGATCCTTGCGATCGCCCTGGTGATATTCGGTACCAAACGCCTGCGCACCATCGGTACGGATCTGGGCGCGGCCGTCAAGGGCTTCAAACAAGCCATGAACGACGGCGAATCCGAGGAAAAGGTAAAACACCTGAAACAGGACGCCGATTTCGAAGCCGGGGTCGCTGCGCCGGGGGTCGCCACACCGAGCGCCACGGCCCGTGACGCCGAGGTCAAGACGCCGCCCAAATCCGGCGTCTGACGCGGCATGTTGGATTTCGGATTTTCGGAGATCTTGCTCACTTCGGCCATCGCACTCGTGGTGCTGGGACCGGAACGGCTGCCCAAGGTGGCCCGGCAGGTGGGCAACTGGATGGGGCGAGCGCGCGCCATGGCGCGCCAACTGGGCGATCAACTCGAACGCGAAGTGAGCGCGGAAGAATTCTTGAAGACGCAGCAGCAGCCGAAACCCGTGGCCAACCGTATCGTACCGCCCGCACCACCGTCGGCGCCGGCGGTGCCGGTCGACCCGCATGCGCCGTTGCCGGATGCCTATGCGGCACTCGCGGAGAGGCAGGCCGCGCGACCCCCACCGCCCGATGAATGAGCCGGACGGCGACGCCGGCGGGCTCGCCGAAGGGACGCTGATCTCGCATTTGCTCGAGCTGCGCGATCGCCTGCTGAAGGCGATGCTCGCGGTGGGCATCTGTTTCATTCCGTGCGCTCTGTACATGAACCAGCTGTTCACCTTCGTCGCGGAGCCGTTGAAACGCAAACTGCCGGCAGGCGCCACGCTGATCGCGACCAGCGTGGTGGCCCCGTTCACGGTGCCGTTCAAACTCGCGCTGGTGCTCGCCGTCGGCCTCGCCATACCGTTCGTACTTTTTCAAGCATGGGCGTTCGTGGCGCCGGGCCTGTACAAACACGAGAAAAAGCTCGCGGTGCCGCTGCTCGTTTCCAGCGTGCTCTTGTTTTACATGGGTGCGGCGTTCGCCTATTACGTGGTGTTTCCCGTGATGCTGAGTTTTTTCGTCGCGACGACCCCGAACGGCGTGCAGATGATGACGGACATGGGCAGCTATCTGGATTTCGTCATGGTCTTGCTGCTGGCTTTCGGCGCCGCCTTCGAAGTCCCCGTGGCCACGGTGCTGTTGGTTTGGACCGGCTTCGTGCAAATCAAGACGCTCAAAAAGAATCGCGGCTTCGTGTTGTTGGGTATATTCATTTTCGCCGCGTTCGTCACGCCGCCGGATGCGATTTCGCAGAGCGCGATGGCCATACCCATGTATCTACTGTACGAAATAGGAATCGTGATGGCGGGGTTATTGTTGAAAGACAAGATTGCGGCGCGGGCCCGGCAAGCCGCGCAAGACACCGAGCCTGGGGCTTAGGCGAGCGTGGCCGCTACGTTCTTCGGTCACCCGCGGGGATTGGCGACACTCTTCCTCACCGAGATGTGGGAACGCTTCACCTATTACGGCATGCGCGCCGTGTTGGTGTTGTTCTTGGTGGCGGCAATCTCCTCCGGCGGACTGGGGCTCGATGACAAGACGGGTACCGCCATCTACGGTCTGTATACCGCCGGCGTTTATCTTGCGGCTCTGCCCGGGGGTTGGATCGCGGATCGGCTCATCGGCGCCCAGACGGCCGTCATCGCCGGTGGTTTGGCCATCATGCTCGGCAATGCCCTGCTCGCGGCAGCGGCCGGCCCCGGAACCTTCTACCTCGGATTGTTGGTGATCGTGCTCGGCGTGGGCTTGCTCAAACCGAACGTCAGCGCCATCGTGGCCGGGCTGTACCCGGAAGGCGGTGCGCGTCTCGATTCCGCATTCACCATATTTTACATCGGAATCAACATCGGTGGCTTCCTGGGGCCCCTGGTCATTCCGTTGGCGCAAGAATATTTCGGCTTGCGCGCGGGTTTTGGCGTCGCCGCGGTTCTCATGGGTATCGGACTCGTGCAATTCTATTTCACCCGCCGGTATCTCGGCGAAGCGGGCAAAACCACATTGATATCTCGGCGCAGGGAATGGCTGCAGCTGGGAATCGGCGCGGCACTCCTCGCCGCCGTGGTGACCGCGGTGAGCGTCGGCTGGATAACGGTCGATCCCGTCGCGGTGGCGCGCGGCGCGACGTACGTCATCGTCGGCGTGGCCGTATTGTATTTCGCCTATTACTTTCTCGTCGCGGATTTGACGGCGGACGAACGCGGCCGGGGCGTGGTCCTGGTGGTGTTGTTCATCGGCTGTGCGTTGTTCTTTTCGGGTTTCGAACAGGCCGGCTCGTCGCTGAATCTGTTTGCCGACAGGTACACGGATCGCACGGTGCAGTGGCTCCACGTCGTCATTCCCACCGGCTGGTTCCAGTCGCTGAATTCACTGTTCATCTTTATTTTCGCGCCGTTCTTCGCCTGGCTGTGGATCGCGCTGGCCAGACGTCATCTGAACCCGTCGGCGCCGGCGAAATTCGCGATCGGCGTCATCTTGATGGGCTCGGGATTCCTGATCATGGCGGCCGCAGCCGCCCTGGTCGCTGCGGGCACCAAGGTATTGCCCTATTGGTTGATCGCAACCTACCTGTCGCACACGTTCGGCGAACTGTGCCTGAGTCCCGTCGGTCTCAGTTATTTCACCAAACTGGCGCCCAAACGTTTCCTCGGTCAGATGATGGGCATGTGGTTCCTGGCAATGTCGCTCGGCAATCTGGTCGCGGGCCTGGTCGCCGGTGAATTCGATGCGAACAACGTCGCCGCCATGCCCGGGCAGTACCTGCACATTCTGTATTTTTCGGTGGGCGTGGGCGCGCTGCTGCTGGCCTTGAGCCGGCCGGTGAAAAAATTGATGGGGAACGTGACATGAGTACGGCGCCGCAACTCACGCTCAAGGCCATCCTGTTGTCCATCGTGCTCACGGTCATCCTGGCGTCGGCCAACGCCTATGTGGGCTTGTTCGCCGGCCTGACCGTCGCCACGGCGATTCCGGCGGCCGTGATCTCCATGGCCGTATTGCCGTTGTTCGGCAAGACCAACATTCTCGAGAACAACATCGTCGCCACCGGCGCGTCCGCGGGAACGTCGATTTCAGCCGGCGCGATCTTCACCTTGCCCGCGCTCATCCTGCTGCATCATTGGACCACGTTCGAGTATTGGTGGACGCTCGCCATCGTCGGCTTGGGCGGACTGCTCGGCGTCCTGTTCTCGGTGCCGCTGCGCCGCACGCTCATCATCGAACAGAAACTGCAGTTTCCGGAAGGCGTGGCGGCGGCGGAAGTATTGAAAGTCGGCGCGAACCCCGGTGCGGGGGCCCGCATTCTGGGCGTGGCAACCCTGGTGGGGGGAGCCTTCAAGCTGGTGACCTCGGGCGTGCGGTTGCTGCCCGAAACATTCACCGCGCAAGGCTTCATCGGTCGACGCGGCATCGCGTTTTTCAGCTACGGGTTCTCGCCGGCGCTGCTCGCGGTGGGCTACATCGTCGGCTTGAACGTCGCGATCTTGATCGCGGCCGGTGGCTTTTTCTCGTGGTGGCTGGCCATCCCGTTGTACAACCTGTTTCTTACCGGCCACGATCCGGCGTTGTCGCACAGCCTGGTCGGCATGGACGCGGAGGCGGCCGCGTTCGCGATCTGGCGCGCGCAAATCCGCTACATCGGCGTGGGGTGCATGCTCACCGGCGCGCTGTGGGCGCTCTGGTCGCTGCGTACCTCGTTGTGGTCGGCCATCAAAAGCGGTCTCAAAGTCGGCGGCCGGTACTCGGCCGACATTCCGGACACCGAGCGCGACCTGCCCATGGGAGCCGTGCTCATCTGCATCGCTCTGTTCGTCGTGCCGCTGTTCATTTTGTATTACATCGTGGTCGGCAGCATCGGGGTCAGCCTGGCGATGGCGGTCATCATGATCGTCGCGGGATTCCTATTCTCCTCGGTCAGCGGCTACATGGCCGGTCTGGTCGGCTCCTCGAACAATCCGGTGTCGGGGATCACGATCTGCACGATCTTGTTCGCCTCGCTGATATTGATGTGGATGGTCGGCGGCAAATCCTCCATCGGCGCGGTGGCCGTGGTGTTCATCGGCGCGGTGGTCTGCAATGCGGCGGCCGTCGCCGGCGATAATTTGCAGGATCTCAAAGCCGGTCAGTTGGTGGGTGCGACGCCGTGGCGTCAGCAGGTCATGCTCTGCGTCGGCGTGGTGGCCAGCGCCGCCGTCATGGCGCCGGTCATGAACGTGCTGTTGTTCGCCTACGGCATCGGCGAGCCGGCACATCCCGGCATCAAACCGCTGCCCGCGCCGCAGGCGAATCTCGTCAAGTCCGTGGCGGAGGGCATGTTCGGCGGCACGCTGCCCACCGCGATGCTCGCGACAGGCGTCGCCATCGGCGCCCTCATCATCATCCTGGATCTTTACTTGAAGCGGCGCGGCTCGCGCTGGAGCGCACCGGTGCTCGCCGTGGCGGTCGGGATTTATCTGCCGCTCGACGTCTCCACCCCGATTCTCGCCGGCGGTGTCGTCGCGGAGCTGGTCAACCGCTGGCACGCCAGACACAGCGCCGGTGCCGACACTGAAAAGCTCAAGCAAAACGGCATGCTGTTTGCGGCCGGACTCATCACCGGCGAGGCGCTGGTCGGCATCTTCATCGCGATGTGCATATGGATCAGCAAGAATCCGGATGTGCTCACGCTGGCCGGGCCGCTGCCGGGAGGCCGGTGGTGGGCGGCGTCGATCTTGTTCGGCTTGTGCTGCTGGATCTATCGCGCCGGTACGCCACGCTCCCGTCCGGCTTGATGCGATCAACGGCGCTTGACGATGACTTCGAATTTACCCTTGCCGCCGATGAACCACGAACCGATCATGCCGACCAAACTGACGATGACGGCCGTCCAGAATGCCGCCCAGAATCCGGCGACCTGCATGCCGGGCAGTATCCAGGCGACCAATGCCACCATGCCGGCATTGATGATCAACAAGAAGAAACCGAGCGTCAGCACCGTCAGCGGCAGCGTCAGCACGATGGCTATCGGCCTGACGATGGAATTGGCGACTCCCAGCAGCAAGCCGGCGAGCACCAGGGTCGACGGACCGTCGACGCTGACGCCGCGCACGCAGGCGGTGGCCAACCACAAGCCGAGCGCCACGATGGCCACACGTAAGAAAAATCCGATCATGCCGGGCACCATGCCACCCTGGCGTCAATAATCCAAGCCCGGCAACGGCGCATCCTTGGGCGGGGGCGGCTTTTTGGGCGCCGGCGGCTTTTCGAGCGTCGTTTTCATGCGACCGAGAAATCTTTCCCAGTTCACCCGCATACGCACGTAGGGTTTGTCCCAGACGGTGGCATCCGGCACGCCGGAGCCCAGCAACCGCAAGGTCGTCTTGCCGTTGCCCTTGGGCGCGTCCAAGAGAAAGTCATCCACGACCGCGGTGTCGCCGGCCGGTGTGTCGCGCGTCGGCAGATAGATCAACCGCAGGCGTCGGTTGGTCTCGAAGATATCGATATGCGCTTCGCGTCCGCCGTCGTGGCGCTTGCCGAGCCGATACAGACCGCCCTGACGCGCATCGATCTCGGCTTCCAGACCCGACCAGATCAGGATCAATGCAGGATCGGTCAGGGCGCGCCAGACACGGCTCATCGGCACCTCGATGTCGACCAGGTGGGCATAACCGCGGGTGCCGGAGCGAGTCGATTTACCGGGTGCGTTCATGGCCCCGATCTTCTTGAAAAACAAGCTCGGCGGGAGTGCTAGACTTCAAGTTCAAGACAGGATTTTTTATGCCCTATGTCGATATCGTGACTGCGCTCGCACTTATTCAATTCATCGTCTTCGGCTTCAAGGTGGGCAGCGCGCGCGGCAAATACGGCGTCACGGCACCGGCGATCACCGGCAACGAGGTTTTCGAGCGTTATTTCCGCGTTCAGCAAAATACGCTGGAACAGTTGATCGCGTTCATCCCGGCCATCTACCTCTTCAGCCGGTATTTCAGCCCACGGGTGGCGGCGGCGCTCGGCGTCGTGTATCTCATCGGCCGCGAAGTCTACAGCGCGAGCTACGTCGGCAATCCGGCCAAGCGTGGCATGGGGTACGGACTGACGTTCCTGCCGATAGTCGTCCTGGTGGCCGGCGCGCTCATCGGCGCGGTCCGCGCACTGATTTTTTACCGCTAGCGATTATTCGCTTACACTGGCGGCTCACAACAATAGCTGGGGTGGCCTCTAGGGCCTGAGATGCCGGCGGCGCCGTGGCGCGCACACCTGCGAACCCATTGAACCTGATCCGGTTGATACCGGCGGAGGGAGCATGGGTCGTTTAGCGTCATTGAGTCTCGTTCTGTGTGGTTTGGCGGTTGCCGTCCACGCCTCCGTGAGGGCTGCCGAGGACGCGCAGCTCGATCCCATCATCGTCACCGCGACATTGCGCAATACGCCGGCGCTCGAGCTGCCCGCGAGCGTGACCGTATTGGACGCGCAAACGCTGCGCGATGCGGGCGGTGCGAATCTCGAGGACGTGCTCGGACTGATTCCGAATCTCAATTGGTCCGGAGACACCGCGCTGCCGCGCTACTTTCAATTGCGCGGTATCGGCGAATTGGAGCAGTACCAGGGCGCTCCGAATCCGTCGGTGGGGTTTCTCATCGACGACATCGATTTCAGCGGACTGGGCACGGCGGGCACGCTCTACGATCTGGATCAGGTCGACGTGCTGCGCGGGCCGCAGGCCACTCGCTACGGGGCCAATGCCCTGGCGGGCCTGATCTACCTGCGCAGCGCGGAGCCCACGGATACGTTCTACACCCGCGTCGATGCCGGCGCCGGCGATTACAACACCCGCTCGGTGGGCGGCGTCGTCAGCGGTCCCGTCGAAGCGCTCGATTCGGCCTTTCGACTGGCGGCGCAGCATTATTATACCGACGGTTATTATCACGATCTGTATCTGCATAGGCGCGATACCGACGCCCAAAACGAATACACCTTGCGGGGCAAGTGGCTCTATACCCCCATGGATACGTTGCGCATCGAGCTGACGGCATTGCAGGTGAACATCGACAACGGCTACGACGCCTTTGCCATCGACAACTCCCGCAACACCGAATCGGATCAACCGGGTGTGGATTCGCAGCATTCCACCGGTGTGTCGGTCCGCGCGCATTACCTGCCGAACGACACATGGGGCATCACCGCGATCGCGACCTATGCGAAGTCGGTCATCAAGTACAGCTACGACGGCGATTGGGGCAATCCGCTCTTGTGGGCACCCGATGCCGCGGTTGATCAGTATTCGGAGATACAAAATCGCGGCCGCACCACCAAGACGGTCGAACTGCGGGTCGGCACCGAGGCGGAGCACGGATTCGGTTGGCTCGCCGGCCTGTACGTCAACCGCCTCGATGAAACGTTGAGCGATCTGAGCCTGGGCTATTATCAACCTCTGGGCGCAGCGCCGGACCCGGCGAGCGATCAATTCGACAATGTGATCGATAGCGGCTATCGGGCGCGGAACGTCGCGGTGTTCGGTGAAATCGACGCCGACCTGGGCGCCAAGCTGCGCACATCCGTGGGCCTGCGCGGCGAGCGCTGGAGTGCGGACTACCAGGGAACCACCACCTATTTTCTCGGCAGCAATACCGGCTATACCAACGCGACGGTGGTGCCCACGGCGATCGAATCGGCGACGACCGCAACCTTGAATCCGGTCAACGATCTCTGGGGCGGTCATGCCGCCTTGACGTACAAGATCGCGGACGGTCAATCGGTGTACGCAACGCTCTCGCGCGGCTACAAGGCGGGCGGCTTCAACTTGAGCCAGGGTTTATTGCCGAGCCAGCTGTCGTTCAACCCCGAAACCGACGTCAACGTCGAAACGGGCTACAAGGCGAGCCTCTTCGAGCGTCGTTTGGTGGTGAATGCCGACGTGTTCTATCTTCACCGGCACGACGCGCAGATCAAAACCAGCTTTCAGAGCGTCGCCGACAATCCGGATGATTTCGTCTACTACACCGGCAACGCGGCGAGCGGGCGCAATTACGGGCTCGAGAGCGAGGTGGAGTGGCGGTTGAACGACCGGTTCACGGTGGGCGGGGACCTAGGATTGCTGCAGACGCATTTCGAGAATTTCGTGCAGCAGGGGGTCACCGGGGCCACCTTGGTGTCGGTTTCGCGCGAGCTCGCCAATGCCCCGCATTGGCAGGCAGCCGTCAATGCCACCTATCGAGACGCCCGTGGCCCGTTCGGACGTATCGATGTCACCGGTATGGGCGGATATTACTTCGATCTGCCGCCGAACGAGACCACCTCGAGTCCGTATGCGCTCTTCAACGGCAAGTTGGGTTGGGAAACGGCGCGCTGGTCGGTCGATCTGTCAGGCCGTAATCTACTGAACAAACGCTACCCGGTGCGCGGCTTCTATTTCGGCGACGTGCCGCCGAACTTCCCGAGCGAGGTCTACGTGCAGCTCGGCATGCCACGCACCTGGGTCGT
>CAZZXZ010000022.1:21807-32082 GCA_964658135.1 uncultured Acetobacteraceae bacterium
GGCGGGCCGCCCCGCTGACTATTGCCGCGCCGACTAGCGCATCGACACTTGTACGCGTTCCAGCGCAGTCGCTTCCAGCCAACTCTTGACGCGCTTGGCGTCGGCGACCCGGGTGAGTTTGCCGGCCGAGTCGAGCAACACCATGACCACTTTGCGGCCTTCGATCACGGTCTCCATGACCAGGCATTTCCCGGCTTCGGTGATGTAACCGGTCTTCTGAACGATGATGTTCCAGGCGGGATTCGCCACCAGATTATCCGTGTTGTGAAATTCGACCAGATGCCGGCGCACGCGCACCGTATAGCGCTGATCGGTGGAGTACTCGCGAATGCTCGCATTGTGCGAAGCCGCGATCACGAGCTTGGACAGATCCTCGGGACTGGCCACATTCTCGCTCGACAACCCGGTCGGGTCGACGAAGTGCGCGCTGGTCATGCCGAGCGACGCGGCCTTGGCGTTCATGGCCTTGACGACGGCCGGCAAGCCGCCCGGATAATTGACGCCCAACGCATGCGCGGCACGATTCTCCGACGACATCAGCGCCAGATGCATCAGGTCACCGCGGGTCAACACCGTGCCCACGCTCAGGCGTGAAAAACCGCCCCGCGGCAACGCGGTCTCGGCCTGGGTGATTTCGAGCGTCTGATTCAGCGACTGATTGGCATCGAGAACCACCAGTGCCGTCATCAGTTTCGTGATCGATGCGATGGGCGCCGCTACGCTCGAACGGCGCGAGTACAAGACGCTCGCATCGCTCTGATCGACGATGAGCACCGAACCGGATTTCAGCTGGGGAAACAACAGGGGTTTCGCGCCCACCGTCACTGCGGCGAGAGCCAGCACGGCGCCGGCAATCACCGCCACCGGCGCGAGGCGCCTTCGATTGTTTGGTCGCATGACTTTCCCTAAAACTTCGATGGCACAAGGTAAGCACAAGCCATCATCCTGCGGCGTGACGGCGCGCCAACTTTGCCATCTTTCTCGACAAAGTCCAGTGAGTTCACGTTCATGCCGGCTGCCCGCGACGCAATTCCTTGTCCCTCGACATGCGCCGGTCGGCAAGAGTGAGCAGCTCCCGTGTCTCGCGGCCGTCCTTGGGATAGCTCACCACACCGATGCTGACGCTGCAGCGAATCATCTTCGAGCGCAGATCCAGCGTCTGCTTGTAAACGTTATGTCGCACGCGATTGACCACCGTCTCGGCAATGGCCGCCGTGGCGCCCGGCAGAAGCACGACGAATTCGTCACCGCCGAAGCGCGCGGGCGTGTCGGTGCCACGCACACTTCGCTGCAAACATTGGGACACCAAGAGGATGGCGCTGTTGCCGCCTTCGTGCCCGAAAGTGTCGTTGATCTCCTTCAGCTTATCCATATTGATCAGCAGCAAAGCGTAAACACCCTGGCTACGCTCGCACGCGGTGTGCTCGCGCTGCCAGAGCTGGTTGAACATGCGCAGGTTATAAAGACCGGTGAGCGTATCGGTCTGCGCCAGATTCAAGATGCGCTCGCGTGCTGCGGTGACGTCGGCCGACAAGGCGGTGGTCGAGTAGGCCACCAACAAAAAGGGTGCCAATTCGCCGAGCGCGCGGCCGGCATAGACCGATGAGACCACGTCCAGACCGGGCGTCGCCGCGGCAAGCAGCAGATGACAAAGAGCGATTGCGGCTACCTGGGTCAGCGTAGCGATGCGTCCCAAGGTCAACGCGCTCAACGTGATGGGCAGCAGATACAGATTGAGCAGCGGGCTCGAACTCTTACCGGTAAGCCACAGCACCGCGGTGACGAAGATCACCATCGACCACGATTCAATATGCAATTTCAACCGCGGCTGCCGG
The DNA here is from genome assembly GCA_964658135.1 of uncultured Acetobacteraceae bacterium. GTDB lineage: Bacteria > Pseudomonadota > Gammaproteobacteria > Steroidobacterales > Steroidobacteraceae > Bog-1198. Next base: position 23,643 of record CAZZXZ010000022.1, read on the forward strand.
GACAGCACCCGAGGCACCCGAAACGCGACGATGGCGGCGGCGAACGACCCCAATGTGCCCAGCGACGGCCACAGCCGGGCAGCCAGCGTCCCCGACCACAGCATCATCAATGCCGCCAACGCCAGGCATAAAATCTCGATGGAGCGCGCGTTCACGGTGCCGCTTTGAGCCACACTTTCGGATCGACGGCTTTGCGGCCGTCGCGGATCTCGAAATACAGTTGCGGCGCGCTGCCGCGCGGCTCGCCGAGCGCCGCGATCACCTCGCCGGGCGCCACCGGGTCGCCCACCGCCTTGTAAAGCACCTCGGCGTGTCCGTACAACGTCATGTAGTTGCCGCCATGTCCGATGATGAGCAACAAGCCCAAGCCCTGCAACCAATCGGCATAGACCACGCGCCCGGAATAGGGCGCACGAACTTTGGCCCCCGGCGTCGCGTCTATCAGGACTCCGTTCCAACGCAGACCCGACGTGGCACCGGTACGCGGATCTTGATAGCTGCCGGCCAGTTTGCCGGTCACCGGCCAGGGTAATTTGCCGCGCAGATCCGCGAACTTTTCGTTGGCGTCCACCGGAAAATCCTGCAGTACACGGGCCAGTTCGGCGACCAGCGCCTCCTTGGCCTGTGCCTCGCGCCGCAGATCGGCGAGCTCGCGATCGCCGCTGCTCAATTGCCGTGAGACGGCGGACAGGGCCGACGCACGCTCGCCGCGGGCATGTTTGAGGTCGGCCAGTTCCCGCAGCGCGTCGTCCTGCTGCTGCTGTAGCGTGAGGCGGGTCGCCTCGAGGTCGGCGGTCGAACGCGCCAAGTCGCCGACCAATCCGGTTATCACACCGATTCTCGCGCTGCGCGCACGGGCGAAGTAGCCGTAAAGCATGAGCATGCGTCCCGTTGCCGCCGCGTCGCTCTGACTCAACAGCATTTTGATTTGCTCTTGCCGACCCATCAGATAGGCGGCGCGTACTTGCGCGGCCAGCGCGCCGCGTTCGGCGTCGAGCGAGCGTTCCGTGCGCGCCTGCTCGGCGCGCAGCGCATCGCGACGCTGTTCAGTGTCGAGGCGCGCCAGATTCAGCGCCTCGAGGTGCGCGCGCTGGGCGGCCAGGGTCAAATCAGCATCCCGCACGCGGGCAGCCAGCGCATCGCGACTCTTCAGTTGAACGGCCAAGCGGGTCGTCACCGCCGCTATGCGGGCACGGACTTCCTCGAGGTTGACCTTCGCCTGGGCCGAGTCGACGCCGGCAGCGGGCGCTGCGCGGCAATTCGCGGCGAATGCCATCCACAGCATGCAGTTCATCCCTACATGGCAGATCAATCGGTTCATCTCGGGGGTCTCGAATCGCACGGCCGGCCAGCATACAAGCCTTGTGACCGCTGCTATACTTGCGCGCCCGAAAAAACCAAAGTGCTTTAGCCGAATGCAGCGATTATTCGAGTTCGTTGGCCACCATCCCTATCTGGCGGGCGGCGCCGTACTGGCGGTCATCGCCCTGGGTGCGCAGGAGGTTCTGGCGCGCTTCCAGGCCTTCGCGGCGCTGTCGGCCATGCAAACCGTGCGCCTCATGAATCAGGGCGCGCTGGTGCTCGATCTGCGCAACAAGCAAGCCTTCGATGCGGGACACATCGTCGATGCGCGCAACGTGCCGGCCGGTGAACTCGAAGCCCAGTTGGATGCGCTGAAGAAATGGCGCGACAAAAACGTCATCACGTACGATGACAGCGGCACGGGCGGTGCCGGTGCCGCGCGCACCTTGACCAAGCTCGGATTCACCAAGGTATTCAGTCTGGAGGGCGGGCTGAACGCCTGGGTCAAGGATAACCTGCCGCTGACGAAAACCGGCGCCGGCGCCAAGGCGGGATCGAAATGACGCAGGCGACCGTAACCATGTACATGAGTGGCTGGTGCCCTTATTGCCAGCGCGCCAGCGCGCTGCTGAAACAGAAGAACGTCGTCTTCACGCAGATCGATGTGGACGACGATGCGACGTTCCGACAGGACATGATCGCGCGCAGCGGTCGACGCACCGTTCCGCAGATTTTCATCGGCACGACACACGTCGGCGGATGCGACGACTTATTCGCCCTGAACGGCAGCGGTGAGTTGGATCGTTTGTTGTCGATCAATCCGGCGCAGGGGGCTTGATGAACGAAGTGAAGACGGAATCGGCGCCCGCCACGGTCGGTGGGGTGCAGGTCAGCCTGCAGAGCGTTTACTTGAAGGATTGTTCGTACGAATCGCCGAACGGTCCGCGGTTACCCAACAATCAAGGCTGGGAACCGAAGTTCCAGCTCAACATGAACACGAGTGCCGAAGAACTTGGTGCCGACGTGCGCGAAGTACTGCTCACGATCACGCTGGAAGCCAAGCAGGGCGACGCGACGTTGTACCTGGTGGAAGTCAAACAAGCGGGCGTTTTCTCGATCGCGGGCGCGTCGATGGACGATCTGAAACGCCTGATCGGCAGTTTTTGCCCCAGCGTGCTGTTTCCGTATGCGCGCGAAGTCATCTCCGACCTGATCGTCAAGGGCGGCTTTCCCAACTTTCTCCTGCCGCTGGTCAACTTCGACGCCCTGTTCGCCCAGGCGGCCGAAGCTCCACAGTCCAGTCTGGTCAATTAGGCGGCGCTAAGACATGCCGCGCATGCGCCCGGAACCGATCGCGGTCATCGGCGCAGGCTCCTGGGGCACCGCGCTCGCCATCCAACTGGCTCGTGCCGGCCAGACGACGTATTTATGGGGCCGCGATCCGGTCCAACTCGATGCCATGCAACGCGCCCGCTGCAACGAACGCTATCTTCCGGCCGCGGCGTTTCCGGCACCGCTGCAAATTACCCGCACCATGAGCGAAGCCTTGGACGGCGTGCGCGACGTGCTCATTACAGTACCCTCGCACGCATTCCGCGCCACCCTGGTCGCGCTCGAGGACTGTTTGGGCGACGATACGCGCATCGCGTGGGCGACCAAGGGTTTCGAAATCACCACGGGTTTATTGCCCCATCAAGTGGCGGGTGAAGTCTTGGGCACGCGGTCCGCGGCCGTTTTATCGGGTCCGACCTTTGCCACGGAAGTGGGTGCCGGTCTGCCCACCGCGATGACGGTGGCCTCGCGCGACGACGCCTTCGCGCAGGATCTGGCGGCACGCCTGTCGGGACCGAATTTCCGCGCCTACCGACAGAGCGACATCATAGGGGTCGAAGTCGGCGGCGCGGTCAAGAACGTCATCGCCATAGGCTCGGGAATTGCCGACGGCATGGGTTTCGGCGCCAATACCCGCGTGGCACTCATCACGCGGGGCCTCGCGGAAATGCTGCGTCTGGGCGTGCGCCTGGGCGCCATGCGGGAAACGTTCATGGGTTTGGCGGGACTCGGCGACCTGGTGCTTACCTGCACCGACGATCAATCGCGCAACCGCCGGCTCGGCCTCGCGCTCGGCCGCGGCGGCTCGATGCGGGATGCGCAGTCCTCGATACATCAGGTGGTGGAAGGCGTGCCGGCCGCCCGCGCGGTGTGCGCCGTTGCGGATCGGCTGGCCGTGGAAATGCCCATCTGCCGGGAAGTGTTTCGAATCCTCCACGAGGAGAAATCCATACGCGCAGCCGTGCAGGATCTCATGGGGCGGCAGCTGCGCTCGGAAAGCGATTAAGCGCGTCCCCGGAACCCCAGTTGCCGCCACGCCTCAAAGGCGACGATCGCCACCGCGTTGGATAAGTTGAGACTGCGGTTCGCCGGCCGCATCGGAATGTAGAGCGATTGCTCGCGCCCGACTCGATCCTGCACCGCGGCGGATAGGCCGCGGGTTTCCGGACCGAACACGAACGCGTCGCCGGCCCGAAACTCAGCGTCGCTGTAACAGCGGCGGCCGCCCGTCTCCACCGCGAAGACCCGCGCGGTCCCCAGGTCGAGCAAACAGGCCTCCAGATCGGCATGCAGTTTGACGGCTGCAAGGTCGTGATAATCGAGACCCGAGCGCTGCAGGTTCTTATCGTCCAGGCTGAAGCCGAGCGGTTCGACCAGGTGCAGGGTGGCGCCGGTGTTGGCACACAACCGAATGGCGTTGCCGGTGTTCGGCGGAATCTCGGGCTCGTAGAGCACCAAGTGAAACATCGCTACTGCTCGAGAACGATGCGCTGGGCGGGAAACGCAAATTCGATGCCGAGCCGGCGAAACTCTTCGATGATGAGAAAATTGACTCTCTGTTGCAGATCCATCAGCGGATTGAGCTTGGGTTGCTGCGCGAAGTAGGACAGCTCGAACAACAAGCAGGACTCGCCCAAGGATTTCAGGTGGCAACGATCGAAGCGCGCGTTCGATTGGCCGCGAACGATGCCTTCGAGCAGCTGCGGGATCCGCTGCAAGATGTCGCCCGGCGTGGCGTAGGTGACGCGCAAGGTCATCAATACACGCTGTTCGGTCATCCGGCCGAAATTGCGCACCCGGCTGCGCAAGATGTCGGCGTTCGAGAGAATGATCTGTTCACCACCGTCGCTGCGCAGCCGCGTGGTCTTGATACCGATATTCTCGACGGAACCGGTGTAGGTATCGATGGTCAGCGTATCGCCCACCACGAAGGGTTTGTCGAGCGCGATGGAGAGCGAGGCGAACAAATCGCCCAGAATATTCTGCAGGGCCAGCGCGACGGCGACGCCGCCCACGCCCAAACCGGCCAGCAGCGCGGTGATGTTGACGCCGAAGTTGTCGAGCGCCACCAGAATCAACAGCGACCAAATCAAGATCCGCGCCACGAAATTGATGATGTCGAGGGAACCGGCGAAAACGCGGTCGGGACCGCGTTCGATTTCTTTGATTTCCAGATAAAAGCGTACCGATCGGCTGGCCCACAGGCCAACTTGGAGCAGGATCAAGGTCAACACGGAGTTGGCGATGAGATGCTGCACCTTGGACGGAAACGTCAGGTTTTCCTGCGCCGTGTCTAGTGCGATGGCCAGAAACAGAAACTGCTTGGTGTAGCGCAGGAGGTAGAAGACCAACCGGATCGGCACCGGATGGTGATCGGTCGAATATTGCTGATAACGCGACGCGATCAAGCGTCGCAACAGCGTGAGACCCGACCACACGACGAGCGCGAGGCCCGCGGCGATGAGCCAGTCGGCGAGCGTATTGCCGTAAAAGACGCGCGCCGTCGCCCCCACCGTCAGGTTGAAAAAATCGGCCATGATCGGGGCGATTATAAACCCTTGCAACGCCCGTACGTTGCGCTAGCTGACGTCCTCCATGCCCAGCTCCTTCATTTTTCGGGTCAAGGTATTGCGGCCCCAGCCGAGCAACTTCGCCGCATCTTGTTTCAGTCCTTCCGCCTTGCGCAACGCCACCCTGATCAAGATGCGTTCCACTTCCGGCACGGCTTGATCCAACAGGCGTTGCGTGCCGGCGTCCAATTCTTGTTCGGCCCAATGCGATAGCTTTGCCGCCCAGTCGTGATTGGTGGGGTGGCCCACCGGTACGCCGCCCAAATCCGGCGGAATGTCTTCGGCGCGAATTTCTCGACCAGGCGCCGTCACCGTCAGACGTCGACAGGCGTTGACCAATTGGCGCACGTTGCCCGGCCAATCGAAAGTCACCAGAGCGGTTTCTGCGGTGGGCATCAAGAGCTTCGGTTCGACGCCCAACTCTTGACCGGCAACGCTCAAATAGTGCTTGAGCAATTCGGGAATATCCTCGCGGCGCTCGCGCAACGGCGGAATCTCGATCCGTATGACGTTGAGCCGATGCAGAAGATCCTCGCGAAAATGCCCGGATTTAACCCGCGTCTCGAGGTCCTGATGAGTCGCCGCGATGACGCGCACGTCCACTTTGACGGGTGTCTGGCCGCCGACCCGATAGAATTCGCTTTCGGCGAGCACTCGCAACAACCGTGTTTGCAGCGCCGGCGACATATCGCCGATTTCGTCGAGAAACAAGGTTCCACCGTCGGCTTGCTCGAAGCGGCCCCGACGCAATGCATCGGCACCGGTGAACGCGCCCTTTTCGTGGCCGAACAGTTCCGATTCGAGCAGGTCGGCCGTGAAAGCCGCCGTGTTGAGCGCGACGAAGGCCTTATTCGAGCGCGGGCTGTGCCGATGCAGCGCGCGCGCCACCAACTCCTTGCCGGTTCCCGATTCGCCGGTGATGAGCACCGTCATGCTGGATCTCGACAAGCGGCCGACCGCGCGAAAGACTTGCTGCATGGCGGCCGCCTGACCCAACAGTTCGGGAATGCTGCGTCGAGTGGCCTCGACGTCGGTGGAGACGGTGGCCTGCTGGGCGGCGCGGCGCACCAAATCGACCGCCTTGTCGATGTCGAAGGGTTTCGGCAGATACTCGAAGGCGCCGCCTTGATAGGCCGCCACGGCGGCATCCAAATCCGAATGCGCCGTCATGACGATCACCGGCAGACCGGGCCGGGACACCTGAATCTCCTTCAGCAAATCCAGACCGCTGCGACCCGGCATTCGAATGTCGGTCATCAGCACATCGGGCGACTCGCCGCGCAGCGCCGTCAAGGCATTGTCCGCCCCGTCGAAGCACTTGGCGATCATGCCGCTGCCCTTGAGGGCTTTTTCGAGCACCCACCGGATGGAGGCATCGTCATCGACTAACCAAACTTGCAGGGGCTTTTCGGTCATACGGGATCCATGGGCAGCGAAATCATGAAGATGGTCCGGCCCGGCGCACTGTCGAATTCGATGAGGCCGCCGTGGCGACTGACCAAATCCTGCGCGATGCCGAGGCCGAGCCCGGTTCCGTCGGAGCGACCGGAGACGAGTGGATAGAAAATCGTGTCGCGAATTTCCGGGAGCACGCCCGGTCCGTTGTCTTCGAACTGGATGGAAGCCACCAACCGATGCCGCCGCGCGCCGACACTGACATTGGAAGCAGCCCGGGTGCGCAGCACCAGGCGCGGCGACGGCACGCCGCCGCTCGACAGCGCCTGTAGCGCATTACGGCCCAGATTCAACATGGCCTGAATGATGTGATTCGGGTCCAGCGTCAGCGGCGGCAGGCTCGGGTCGTAATCGCGTCCCACGGTCACTCCTTCGGGCGCTTCGCTTCGCAGCAAATGATAAACCCGCTCCAACAATTCGTGCACGTTGACCAGCTGCTTGGACGGAGGGCGGCCGGGGCCGAGCATGGAGTCCAACAGATTGGTGAGACGATCCGCCTCGCTGATGATGACGCGCGTGTATTCGCGCAGCGCCGGGTCGAGCAGTTCGCGTTCGAGCAGCTGCGCCGCACCGCGCAGGCCGCCGAGAGGATTCTTGATTTCGTGCGCCAGTTGCCGAACCATCAAGCGGCTGCCGCCGAGCTGGGCCAGCAAAGCGTTTTCACGGGTCAGGCGCCGGTGCTGAGTGATGTCCTCGATTTCCAACAACAGTTGCAACGCCTGGCCGGCGTTGATCTGCGTCACGGCGCAATCCAGAATTCGATCCACGCCGCCGGGCGCCGGCCAGGCCAGCTCGCGCTGCACGACGCCTTCTCCGCCGCAACGGGCGCGTTCGAACAATGACTCCAACGTGTCGGCACCGCGCGCCAGTTCGGCGAAGCGCCGGCCGACGACTTGATTGGCGCCGAGCCCCAGCAACGTCTGGGCAGCCGCATTCAGATAGACCACACACAGATTCTGGTCCAGCAAAAAAACACTGGTGACCAAGGCATCGAGCAGCTCGGTTCCCTCGACCGACGTGGTCGGCATGCTCAGCTCAGCGGCCAAGCGCGGCTCCCGTGCGAGCCGTGGGACCGTTCAGTGCTTTTGGTGCAGAGGCGCGAGTTCCGATGGTTGCCGAAAATTGAACGTGACGGGGGCGGAAGTTTGCGACTCGCCGGTGCGCGGATCGGTGACGGTGGCGGTGATGGAATAAATCCCGCGCGCCAGACCCTGCAGCGACAATCCGACCGCATCCGGCGGTTGATCGTCGAGACGTTTGCCGTTCAACTGCCACGTGACGACGTGATCCGCCTGCAGTGGCGGGGCGAGATGCAAGCGCACTGGCACGACATCGTCGGCAAAAAACACCTGCTCGTTGGCGGGTGATTCGATGCTTATCTCGCTGTAGCGGGACTCGCCGCCCGCCGCCTTGCGCGGTGCGGCGGCCGGGGGCGCCGGCGCCGCGGGAGCATCGAACCCGTTGACTGCGACGGAGGAGATCACGATCTTTTCCGCGCCAGTCACCGGTTGATCGGAATAATGAACCACGCCATCCACGTCGGTCCACTTGTAAATGACCGCGGCGCCGGCCGCGGCGGCTGCGAACAGCGTCAGAGCAATCCAAAGTCGCCACAGGTGCATAACTCGAAAGCATAGCCCTAACGCCTCTTGACCTCAAAACGAGGGTGACGGCGCCGTGACCGCCGTCACCCTTAACGCCCGCAGCGTCCCTAGGGATGGCTCACAGGCTGTAGTACATATCGAATTCGATGGGGTGGGTGGTCATGCGCAGGCGCGTCA
>CAZZXZ010000023.1:0-7759 GCA_964658135.1 uncultured Acetobacteraceae bacterium
GGAGGCCCGCCGCCCGGCGGGCCTCGTAGACGGCGACCGTACCATCCGGACCTCACTCATCCGACCAGGCGTTCGAGTTCCGGAATGATCTTGAAAAGATCTCCGACCAATCCGTAGTCGGCTACTTCGAATATCGGCGCCTCACCGTCTTTATTGATGGCGACGATGGTGCGAGCATCCTTGATTCCGGTCAAATGTTGAATGGCGCCGGAGATGCCGATGGCGATATAAATTTCCGGCGAGATGATCTTGCCCGTTTGTCCCACCTGCATTTCGTTCGGTGCATATCCTGCATCCACGGCCGCCCGCGACGCGCCGACGGCGGCGCCGATTTTGTCTGCGAATTGGTACAGCAGCTTGAAGTTGTCGGCACTGCCGAGGGCTCGGCCGCCCGACACCACTCGAGCGGCGGTTTGCAGATCCGGTCGGTCGGTCGACCCGGATTGGGCGCCGCCGTAACGGGTGTGCGACGGTAAGCTGACGTCGAGCGATTTCACTTCGACCTGCGCCGTACCGCCGGTCGCGGCCGCTTCGAACGAGGCCACTCTAACGGTGGCGATCAGCTTATGAGACGGATCGGTTTCTACCGTGATGATCGCGTTACCTGCATAGATGGGCCGACGAAAGCGATACGCACCTTCCACCGCCATCAAATCGCTGACCTGCGAGACGCCCAACAAAGCCGCCACCCGCGGCATGAGGTCCTTGCCGAAACTCGTCGAAGGTCCGAACAGGTGAGTGTAATCGGCGGCCAATGCAACCACCTGAGGCGCGAAGGTCGCCGCCAACGGATGTTCGTTCTCAGGCCGGTCGACGCGCAGCACCGACTTCACGCCGTCGAGGGCCGCCGCCTGAGCAGCGACGGTCTGGGTGTCGGCGCCGAAGACCACGATGCTGATTTCGACGTCGGGCAGCGTGCGCGCGCAGGTGACGCACTTGGCGGTGGCCGGATTCAATGTCTTGCCGTCATGCTCGCCGATGATTAATAGTTTGTTCATCAGATCAGACCCTTCTTCTTCAACACTTCCACGAGTTCGGCCACATCTTTCAACATGACGCCTTTCTGACGCTGCGACGGCGGTTCGGTTTTGATGGTTTTCAAAAAGACGGCGGGACTCACTCCCAACGCTTCGAACGACGTGACGTCGAGCGGCTTCTTCTTCGCCTTCATGATGTCGGGAAGCTTGACGTAGCGCGGCTCGTTCAGGCGCAAATCCACGGTGATTACCGCGGGGAGATCCACCTCGATGGTCTCCAGGCCGGCATCGACTTCGCGGGTTACCGTCGCTTTTTCACCGGAAATTTCCAGCTTGGAGGCGAACGTCCCCTGCGGTCTGCCCCATAGCGCCGCCAACATCTGCCCGGTTTGATTGGCGTCATCGTCGATGGCTTGCTTGCCCAGGAAAAATAGATCGGGGTTTTCTTTCTTCGCCAGCGCGAGAAAAATTTGCGCCGCGGTCAGCGGCTCCACCGCGACGTCGCTTTGGACCAGGATGGCGCGGTCGGCGCCCATCGCAAGGGCGGTACGCAATTGCTGTTGAGCGTCGGCCACACCGATACTGACGGCGACGACCTCGATATTGCTGCCTCGCTCCTTGATGCGCAGGGCTTCTTCCAATGCGATTTCGTCGAACGGGTTGACACTCATCTTGACGCCATCCAGCATGACACCGGTGCCGTCGGGCTTCACGCGAATGCGCACGTTGTAATCCACCACGCGCTTGATACCCACCATGATCTTCTGCATTAAAACTCCTTAAACAGCCGTTTCCGGCGCATCTCGATTGTGCGCTTCGGCTAATTGCTTCGAATAACAATCGCCTATTTTACTCGCGCATTGACGCAGGCTGGGTAAAAAACGTTCGAGTACCGTTTTGAGGGGAAGCGCAGTGGATGCGAGCCGTACGCTGAGAATCGCCAGTAAGCGGTCGGGAACGCGCACCGGCACGCTCAAACCAATCTCCTCGATCGCACGACGCTGGCGCGGCAGGGTGACATATCCTTGCAGATGGATGTCGGACAGCGTGCGCAGCCACGCCTCGCGCGATCCTGGCTCCGCCAAGATATCCAGCAGCGAGTCACGATGTACCGTCGAGGTAAACGCCAGGTAGGCGCGTCCCACGGACGTCTCCAGTATCGACTGACGGCATCCCGCGGAATAGCGCTCGATGGCCAGCGGCGTATGATGGTCCGTGGTCTCGCGCAGCATCATGGTGGTACCGGACAGCGTGGCCAAGGACACCGGCCAGACGAGTTCGCTGCCTAATTCGTCCATGAGAGGCTTCGCATAATGCGTCACCCAGCGATCGTCGTTGAATCCACCACTCAAACGCCGTACTCGCGCCGTCAGCCGATAGCGGTCATCGACGGCGTCGCGAAACGCGAACTTGGTATCGCACAGCGTTTCCAAAATACGGTAGGCGGTGGTCCGCGGCAGCCGTATTTCCTGAGCGATTTCCGACACGCTGGCGCCGTCCCGTTGGTTGAGCACCGTCAAGACATCGAGGCCGCGTTTGAGCGCGCGTACCGGGCGTGTGGAGTCCATGCATTCGACCCTAAACAATCGGCGCAGCGGGGATGAGATGAACGCATTGCTTGTCCACCACTCGGTCAGTCGCTAGACTCCGCGCGGATGACACGTTTTTTTTTGAAACGTTTGGCGACGGCCGTTCCGACACTGTTCATCATCATCACGCTGGCGTTTTTTCTGATACGGGCCGCGCCGGGCGGACCATTCGACCAAGAGCAGACGTTACCGCCGGAAATCATCGCCAACCTAGAAAGCGCTTATGGGTTGGACCAGCCCATCTACATTCAATATGGCCGATACCTGCGCGGGCTGCTGCATGGTGATTTCGGGCCGTCCTTCAAATACAAGGATTTCAGCGTCACGGAGCTCATTGCACAGGGCTTTCCCGTGACCTTCGAACTCGGCGTCATCTCGTTGACACTCGCGTTGGGACTCGGAATTCCGCTCGGCATTTTTGCGGCTCTGCGCCGACATTCGGCCGCTGACCACGCCGCCATGCTGCTTGCGGTCGTGGGCATCGCCGTCCCCTCGTTCGTCGTGCTGCCTTTTTTGGGTTTGTTCTTCGGTATTTATCTGGGCTGGTTTCCGGTCGCGGGCTGGGAGCCCGGTTCGTTGCGCCATCTCGTGCTGCCGGTGGCGACGCTTTGTCTGCCGCCGCTGGCCTACGTGGCGCGCTTGACCCGCGGCAGCATGTTGGACGTGCTGCGCAGTCCCTTCATCCGTACGGCGTACGCCAAAGGGCTGTCGCTGCGTGTCGTGATCTTACGCCATGCCTTGCGGCCGGCGCTGCTGCCCGTGGCGAGTTACCTGGCGCCGGCCGTCGCATCCATCATGACGGGATCGCTGGTCGTCGAGTCCATCGCCGGTTTGCCGGGCATCGGCCGCTATCTCGTGCAAGGCGCCCTGAACCGGGATTACACGTTGGTCATGGGTATGGTCATCATCTACTCCGCCTTGCTCATCGCCATGGGTCTTCTCGTCGACATGTTGTACGCCTGGCTCGATCCGCGAATCCGATTCGAACGATGAAGTTCGCAAGCGTGCTCATGGCCGCGTTGATCGCACTCGCTCTGCTGGGACCTCTGTTCAATCCTAACGACGTCGAGACCTTGGATTGGGCGCACGTGGCGACGCCGCCCAGCCTGTCCGGCGCGCATTGGTTCGGCACCGACCGCTTGGGGCGCGACCTGTTCGTGCGCACCCTGGAAGGTGCCCGGGTCTCGCTCGGCGTGGGATTGGTGGCGAGCTTCATCAGTTTGACCATCGGGATCGCCTACGGCGCGATCGCAGGCTACCTCGGCGGACGAACCGATCATTTGATGATGCGCGGCATCGAAGTGCTGAGCGGGCTGCCGTTGGTGTTTTTCGTCATCTTTCTGACCGTGATCTTCGGCCGCACGCCCTATTTTCTCTTTCTCGCGATCGGCGCCGTCGGTTGGTTGACCATGGCGCGCATCGTACGCGGGCAGACCCTGAGCATCCGCCGGCGTGAGTTCATCGAAGCCGCGGTGGCGTCGGGTGCGAGGCCGGCGCGCATCATCTTCAAACACGTGGTTCCCAATCTGTGGGGTCCGGTCATCGTCTATGCGACGTTGACGGTGCCGCAGATCATCTTATTCGAGAGCTTTTTGAGCTTCTTGGGTTTGGGCATTCAAGAACCGCACGCCAGTCTCGGCACGTTGATTGCGGAGGGTGCCGGCGAGATGGAAGCGGCGGCATGGATACTTTTCATCCCAGGAACGCTGCTGGCGATGCTGCTGTTGTGCTTGAACGTGATCGGCGACGGGCTGCGCGACTCACTCGACGTGCGGGAGCGCTGACATGACGCCTACCTTGGCGATCGAGCGACTGAGCGTGGACTTCGACACCGGGGATGCGACCGTCGCGGCGGTTCGCGACGTATCTTTGTCGGTGCAGCCGGCCGAATGCGTGGGCATCGTCGGCGAATCCGGCTCCGGCAAGACTCAGCTTTTCATGGCGGTCATGGGATTGTTGACCGGCGGTGGCCGTGCCGCCGGCAGCGCCAAATTCGAGGGTCGTGAAATGCTGGGGCTCGCCGCGCGTGACTTGAATCGCATCCGCGGGTCGAAGGTCACCATGGTGTTCCAGGATCCGATGACGTCGCTGACACCGCACTTGAGAATCGGCGTACAGCTCGCGGAAACGCTGGTCGCTCACTCAGGCGTTTCTTGGCGCACCGCAGGGGATGCGGCGCTGCGTATGATGGAACGGGTGCGGATTCCGGACGCCAAGCGTCGGTTGCGGCAATATCCGCACGAGTTGTCCGGCGGCATGCGTCAGCGCGTCATGATCGGCATGTGTCTCCTGCTCGATCCGGCGCTCTTGATTGCTGATGAGCCGACCACGGCGCTCGACGTGACCGTGCAAGCTCAGATCATCGATATCCTGCGCGACATGCGTGCGCAGTTGCGCATGGCCATCGTGCTGGTGAGTCACGATTTTGGAGTGGTGGCGGGTCTCGCGGACCGCGTCATCGTCATGTACGCCGGTCGTATCGTCGAGAACGCACCCATCGCTCAGGTCTTGCAAGGCGCCGAACATCCTTACACCGCCGAGTTGCTGAAGTGCGTGCCGAATTTGAGCGGGCCGCGCCTGGCGCGCCTGCACACCCTCGAGGGTGTGGCGCCGAGCCCGCTGCACGAGGCGCGGGGATGTGCGTTCGCACCGCGCTGTTCCCGCCTGCGCGAACGCTGCCGGGAGGAGCGGCCGCAGCTTCGCAACGCCGGTCGAACGGCCCATTCGGTGGCCTGCCACTACCCCCTGTCTTCATGAGCGAGCCGCTGCTCAGCGTTCGGCATCTAAGCGTCCGTTTCGGCGCCTTTCGGGTGCTCGAGGATATCGATTTCGATCTGGCCGCGGGTGAGACCTTGGGCTTGGTCGGCGAATCCGGATCGGGTAAATCGACGCTGGCGCGGGCCATTTTGCGTCTGCAACCGGCGGCACGCGGCCAGGTGCGGTGGCACGACGAGGATCTGCTGACTCTCGCGCCCAAATCCATGCGCTCGCGGCGCCGCGACCTGCAGATCGTCTTCCAAGATCCCATGGCGAGCCTGAATCCGCGTTTGCGAGTGGGGGAGGCCTTGGCCGAACCCTTGCAGGTGTTCGAGCCGAACTTATCGGCACCGCAGCGCGCGTTTCGCGTGGCGCAGATGCTGGAGCGCGTGGGACTCACCGCAGCGATGGCTCGCCGCTACCCGCACGAGTTCAGCGGCGGTCAGTGCCAACGTATCGGCATCGCTCGGGCGATGATGCCGCGCCCGAAATTGTTGGTCTGCGACGAACCGGTCAGCTCCCTGGATGTCTCGATTCAGGGTCAAATAGTCAATCTGCTGGTCGACCTGCAGAAGGAATCGGGCACGGCGATGCTGTTCATCAGCCACAATCTCGCGGTGGTTCGGCATTTGAGTCACCGAGTCCTGGTGCTATATCGGGGACGCCTGGTCGAAGTGGCTGCGTGCGACGCCTTGTTCGCCGCACCGGTGCACCCGTATACACGTGCCTTGCTCGCAGCGGTGCCCGATCCCACGCGAGCTTTTGCCGGTCGGGCTGCGCGCGCCGGCGAGGACGCGGCGGTCGCCGACGCCGCGGCCACCGGATGTGCTTTCCGCGATCGCTGCGGGTTCGCGCAACCCGTTTGCGGGAATACGGTCCCACGGTTGCAGGACGTCGACGCAGGCCATGCCGTCGCCTGCCACCGCTGGCGCGAGGTCGTGTATTCTTCGACCCATGAAACAGGGTTACATCAGTAGGTTTGCCGTACGCGCGAGCGACGGCCTGGCGAACGTGCGCTACGAAATTCGCGGCAAACTCGCACGTCGGGCACTCGATCTCGAACGCCGCGGTTACGACATCGTGTCGCTGAATATCGGCAATCCGTATGCCTTCGGCTTTCGTACGCCGGAGACGATGCGGCTCGCGATGATCGAGAACCTGCGCAACAGCGAAGGATACGTGCATCAAAAAGGCATTTTCCCGGCGCGCGAGGCCGTGGTCATGCAGCAGCAGGAACGTGGTGTGCAGGGCGTCACGGCCGAGGAGGTGTTCATCGGCAACGGCGTCAGCGAACTCATCGATCTGTGTTTGCGCGCGTTGCTAAATCCCGGCGACGAAGTCCTGGTACCGAGCCCCGATTATCCACTATGGACCGCGGCGGTTAATCTCAATACCGGGCGCGCCGTTCATTACCCGTGTCATCCCGCTCAAGCATTCGTACCGGACCCCGACGAGATCGAAGCGCTCATCACGCGGCGCACGCGCGCCATCGTCATCGTCAATCCCAATAATCCGACCGGAGCGGTGTATCCGCGCGAGACCTTGGCCGCCATCGCGCGCATCGCCGAGAAGCATCGGTTGGTGGTGTTGTCCGACGAGATTTACGATCAGATCGTCTACGACGGAGCCGAGTTCGTGCCGATGGCGACCCTGGTGCACGGCACGCTGTGTTGCACCATGAGCGGTTTGTCGAAAGTCTATCGCGCCTGCGGGTACCGGGTTGGCTGGGCGGTGTTCTCCGGCGATGTCGAGACGGCTACGGAATATTTGGGCGCGCTCGAATTGCTGAGTTCATTGCGTTTGTGCAGTAACGTGGCGGGCCAGTGGGCGGTGCAGACGGCGCTCGGTGGATACCAGAGCATTCGCGAATTGACGCGCCCGGGTGGGCGACTGTACGAGTCGCGGCAGACCATCATCGATCACGTGGCGCGCAGCCCCTATCTGAAATTGGCGCGCCCGATGGGTGCGTTGTATTCTTTCGTCGAAGTCCGCACGGATGTGCTTCCCGACTTCGACGACGAGGCGTTCGCGTTGGAACTGCTGGAACACAAGCACGTGCTGGTCGCTCCGGGGGTAAGTTTCAACGTTCCCTATAAAAACTGCTTTCGCATCACCAATCTTCCCGAGCCCAAGGTGCTGGCGACGGTGTTCTCCCGTATCGACGAGTTGTTGGAGGCGCGGGTCACGGCGGGCCCCGCTCTGCAGATCGTTGGCGCACACAAAGCCTGACCCGATGGGCCACTGCGCCGCGCTAACGAATCGCTCCATCGGTCGGCGCGAACGTTGCCGGTAGCGCACGCCACACTTGCGCGTAATCGGCCTGTAACTGCGGCAGCGCCAATGCCCGCGCGGTGGGACAGAGCACGGCGCGGGTTTCGAACATGAAGGCCATCGTGCCGGTCAGATGTTGCGGCTGCCCGGTATCTGCGCGGATGG
>CAZZXZ010000023.1:7769-22929 GCA_964658135.1 uncultured Acetobacteraceae bacterium
GAACGTGGCGGCATCCGGACCATGTCCGCTCATGCAGTTGTGCAGCGAGGCGCCGCCGGGCGAAAAGCCCTCTTCCTTGGCATCGTAGAGACCCTCGATGAGACCCATGAATTCGCTCGCGCAATTGCGGTGGAACCAGGGTGGCCGAAAGGTGTCCGTCATGACGAGCCAGCGCGGTGGAAAGATCACGAAGTCGATGTTGTCGACGCCGGGCGTGTCGCTCAACGATTGCAGGACCAGAAAGATCGATGGATCCGGATGATCGAAACTCACCGAGCCGATGGTGTTGAAACGCCGCAAGTCGTACTTACAGGGTGCGTTGCTGCCGTGCCAGGCCACCACGTCGAGCGGCGAATGGTCGATCCGGGCCGACCACATCGAGCCCATGAATTTCGTCCACAATTCGAAATCGCCGCTCTTTTCCTCGAAGGCGGCCACCGGGGTTTGAAAATCGCGCGCCCGCGCGAGCCCGTTCGAGCCGATGGGACCGAGATCCGGCAGGCGGAATGCGGCGCCAAAATTTTCGCATACGTAGCCGCGTGCTTGGGAGTCCAGCAAGTCAACGCGAAAACGCAGCCCACGGGGAATGACGGCGATTTCGAGCGGCCCGAATTCCATGACGCCGAGCTCCGTCGCCACGCGCAGCCGGCCGAGTTGCGGGACGATCAGTAACTCGCCGTCGGCGTCGCAAAAATAGCGATCCCGCATGGAGCGATTCGCCACATACCAGTGAA
This sequence comes from uncultured Acetobacteraceae bacterium, assembly GCA_964658135.1. GTDB lineage: Bacteria > Pseudomonadota > Gammaproteobacteria > Steroidobacterales > Steroidobacteraceae > Bog-1198. The sequence continues at coordinate 8,504 of CAZZXZ010000023.1, forward strand.
CGGCGCAACCCACTTGCGAAGCCGGTGAGCCGTTACCGGCCACCGTGACCCAGCCTTGCACGAAATCGGTGGACTCTGCGGGCAGGGGCGGCGGATCCCAGCGCAGTTGATTCGGTGAAGCCAACGTAGGATCGAAGGCGCCCGTCATCCCCGCGTGCTCGATGCGATGGAACTCCGAATGGACCGCCGCCGGACGAATGCGGTACAGCCACGATCGGCGGCTCGCATGGCGGGGAACCGTGAAGGCCGTCCCCGACCACTGTTCAGCGTACAGTCCGTAGGGACAACGCTGCGGCGAATGTCGAAATTCGGGCAGCGCTCCCGGCAACGCCTCGCTCGCGAATTCGTTGCCGAAGCCGGTTTGATACGCGAGCGCCATGCTGGTCAGGACGCCGCCGGCGCTTTCAGCACACCCCGACGAATCTGATCGCGTTCCATGCTGACGAACAGCGCGCGGAAGTTGCCTTGACCGAAACCGTCGTCGCCGTGTCGCTCGATGATTTCGAAAAAAATCGGTCCGATCAACGTTTCGGTGAAGATCTGCAGCAGGAAGCGTCCCCGTGCGCCATCCAGAAGAATGCCGCGCTTCTGCAGTTCCTCGATCCGTTGCCCATGTCCCGGCACGCGCTCTTCGAGCATTTCATAATAGGTGTCAGGCGGTGGACTCATGAATTTGAGTCCGTTGGCGTGCAGCCGATCCCACGTACTCAGTATGTCGTCCGTGCGCAATGCGACGTGCTGTATCCCCTCGCCACGATACTGTTGGATGAATTCCTGAATTTGATCGACCTTATCGCTGCCCTGGTCGGACTTCGATTCGTTGATGGGAATTCGTATCTTGCCGCACGGGGCAGACAATGCGCGGCTGGTGAGGCCGGTATATTCTCCGGTGATGTCGAAGTATTGATGTTCGCGAAAGTTGAACACCCGGCTGTAGAAATCGGTGAAATAATCCATGCGCCCCTTGGCGACGTTGTGCGTGAGGTGGTCGATCTCCGCCAAGCCGACCCCGAATGGCGTCGACTCCGCCCCCGGCTCCGGCACGAAATCCACGTCGTATATGGACGGTCCGGCATGCCGATCGACCAGATAAATGAGGCTTCCGCCGATGCCTTCAATGGCGGGAATGTTGAGTTCCATGGGACCCACGCTGCCTTTGACTTCCTTGGCGCCGGCGGCGACGGCGCTGTGCAGCGCGAATGCGGCATCCTTGACGCGAAACGCCATGGCGCATGCGCTCGGACCGTGTGCGCGTGCGAAGCGCTGCGCCAGACTGTTCGGTTCGGCGTTGACCACGAAATTGATGCTGCCTTGACGGTACAGCGCCACGTCTTTAGACCGATGACGGGCGAGGCGGGCGAAGCCCATGGATTCGAACAGCCGGCCGAGCGCCGACGGATCGGGGGCGGTGTACTCGACGAATTCGAACCCGTCGGTGCCGAGCGGGTTCGCCCATGCCGGGCCTGCAGTTTCGGCCTGTGAGATGGTCGGCATTTCGGGTGCAGTCATAGCGGCTTGCCTTGCGGATGCGAATGATTCACTATAGTAATTAGTTGCAAGCGCAACTGTCAATGGAGCTGCTCATGGGTTCGAAATCCGTCGGCGCCGCCGGTCGGCTTCTGCTGGCGAACTTCTTGCCGTTTCGTCTGAATCGCCTGGCCGACGCGGTGAGTACGAATCTCTCCGAGATTTACTGGCATCGCTTCGGTCTCGACATTCCGCAATGGCGCGTACTCGTCACGCTGGCGCAGCGCGATGAATGCACTGCCCAGCACATTGTCCACAGCACCCGGATGCACAAGAGCCGCGTCAGCCGGGCGGTGGCCGCACTCGAGGAGCGGCAGTTGATCGACCGTGCCGCTAAGTCGAACGATGCCCGCGAACTGCCGTTGCGGCTGACGCGGGCCGGGCGGCGCCTGTGTGACGCATTGGCGCCGCTGGCACTGGAGCGCGAGCGGACGCTGCTGGCGTGCTTGCCGGAGGCCAAACGCCAGGCGCTCGGCGACGTGTTGGCGCTGATGGAAAACTCCTTGGGCTTGCATGCCGATGAATGAATGGGCCGTCGCCCAGGAGTGGGACCGCTACACCGCAGCGGAGCACGCGACGTGGGACACGCTGTTTTCCCGTCAGGTTGCGCTACTGTCGAACCGTGTCGCGACCGCGTTTCGGGACGGAATCGACGTGCTGCGGCTCTCGAAACCGGGGATTCCAGATTTCGACGAGTTGTCGGAGCGTCTGCACAAAGCGACCGGTTGGTCGGTGATTGCCGTGGCGGGACTGATCCCCGACGACATCTTCTTTGCGAACCTGGCGCAGCGACGCTTCGTCGCCGGCCGGTTCATTCGCAGCGCACGGCAGCTGGACTATCTGCAGGAACCGGATGTTTTTCACGATGTGTTCGGCCACGTTCCGCTGCTCGTCGACCCGGTGTTTGCCGACTACATGCAGGCCTACGGCGAAGGTGGTCTGCGTGCGATGCGCCACGACGCCATTCATCGGCTCGCGCGGTTGTACTGGCACACCGTGGAATTCGGCCTGATCCAAGATGGCGCGGGTCTCAGGCTGTATGGCGCGGGCATCGTGTCCTCGCACAGTGAATCTTTGTATGCGCTCGACAGTGCCGTGCCGAATCGTCTGCGATTCGATCTTGCGCGCGTCATGCGCACCCGTTACAAGATCGACGATTTTCAACAAAATTACTTCGTCATCGACAGTTTCGAGCAGCTGCTGCGGGAGACCTTGGACACCGATTTTGCGCCGCTGTATGCCGAACTTCAGTCGCTCCCCGATATCGATGCGGGCGTGCTGCTGCCGAGCGATCGGCTGCTCACCCGGGGCACCTGACTACACACCACTGGCGGGATTCGAGCCCCCCAACGCCAGGATGAGCTGTGCCGTGTCGGCATACCGATCGGCCGTCGCTTTGATGTAACCGAGACGGGACTGTTGATAGCTGCGCTGCGCGTCGAGGACTTGCAGAATGCCGGCATTGCCCTCCGCGTAGCTGGCACGCGCAAGATCGAGAGCGCTGCGGGCGGTGGCCTCGGCATGACTGCTCGCGTCCAGTTGCTCGGCATCGTGGTCCAAGGCGTCGAGTAGATCGGCCACTTGCGCGAACGCGTCGAGCACCACCTGCTGGTAGTTGGCGGCGCTGACGCGCAGCCCGTCCAGGGCCGCGCGCTTTTGCGCCCGCAGCGTGCCACCGTCGAACAGTGGCGCCGTCACGCCGGCGATCAAGCTCCAGGCAACGCTCGATCCATCGAACAGGGCGCCGCCCGTCAGGGCTTGTTGCCCGACCGTCGCCGTCAGCTGAATCTTCGGATACAGATTCGATTCCGCAATACCGACGCGAGCGGTCGCCGCGTGCAACTCGGCTTCCGCCTGTAATATATCGGGGCGCCGATGGGCCAGCTCAGCCGGTATGCCTACCGGTAACACGGGGGGCAACGTCAGTGCCGAAAGGTCCAGGTCAGGCAGCATCGCGCGCGCAGGGCGTTGTCCCAACAAGACCGACAAGGCATGGCGGGCGCGCGATAACTCTTGGCGCAGCGGGGGCAACAGCGTCATGTCGGTGTCGATTTGGCTCTGCGCGCTCAACACGTCGATGCGCGCCACCGAGCCTTCGTCGAAGGCGTTTTTCACCAATTTCAAATTGTCCCGATCTTGCGCGACCAACGTGTCGAGCAGACCGATTTGCGCGCGCGCCGATGCCACGGCGATCGCCTGCAGGACCACCCGACCGGTCACCGATAAATAGGCGGCCCGAAACTGCTCGCGGGTCGAGTCGACCATGGCGTCCTGCTGTTCGACGCGGCGCGCGATGCCGCCGTTGTAATCGAGCGCATAGCCGACCGTCGGGCCGATCGCATAATACGTGAACGGCGGAATGCCGACGAAGCCGCCGAGAAACTCGGCGCCGTACTTCTGGCGACCGAGGCCGCCCGTGAGGCCTACCTGGGGGTAGCGCGAGCCCGCGACGGCGGTCGCCATCTCCTGGCTCTGGGCAAGCGTGGCCGTCATCGCGGCGAGCGAACGATTGCCGGCCAACGCATCGGCAATGAGGGTGTCGAGAGGGGTGCACGCGAAAAGGGCCCACCAGTCGCCGCCGCCATAGGTCCCATACGCTACCTGTTGACGCGTCTCGTCCGCGCCGGGCGCGGGCTCGGCCGTGTAGCGCGGGTCTGCGCCGACCTCGGGCCGTGTGAAATTGGGACCCACGGTGCACGCCGCGAGCGCCATGACCAGCATGCCGATGCCCACCCTCAGACGCGCCGCCCAGGGTTTGATCATTCGATCAGCACCGGCGCGGCGTTAGGCCGCGCTCGACGCAGTACGAAGACGAGCGGAACGGCGCACAGCGTCAACACCAGCATCAGTTTGAAGTCGTTGTTGTAGGCGATCATGGCCGCTTGTTGCGTCACCTCGGCGTTCAATCCGGCGAGCAGCGGCGTGCTCGGCGTGCCCGCCGCACCCGCAAGCCGCGCGTGGACCGCGGGACTGAAGCGGGTCACGCTTTCCGCCAAGCGGGCATGCATGATCTGGGTATTGCGCGTCAACAGGGTCTCCACGACGGAAATGCCGATGCTGCTGCCGAGATTGCGCATCAAACTGAACAAGGCGGTCCCTTCATTGCGCAGCGCAGGCGCCAAGGTCGCGAACGTCGCGGTGGCGAGCGGCACGTACACGAACCCGGTACCGAGGCCCTGTGCCAGTCCACTGATGACCACGGCCCGTTCGTTCATCTGCAGATCGAAGCCGGTCATCTGCCACAAGGAGAGGGCCGTCAACCCGAAGCCGGCGCTGATGACGATCCGCGAGTCGATCCTCTTGCCGATGCGTCCGACGATGAACATGGCGGCGAACATGCCCATCCCGCGCGGCGCCGTGACGAGGCCCGTGGTGACCACCGAATAATTCAGCAAGTCCTGCAGCAACGGCGGCAGCAGCGCGAGCGTCGCGAAAAGGACCAAACCGACGATGAAGATAAAGACGTTGCCGGCCAGAAAATTGCGATCCTTGAGCAGGGCCGGACTGATGAAACTCGGTCTCGTCGTGGTGATCATGTGCACCACGAACAAGTAGAACGATACCGCGGCCACCGTCGCCTCGAGCCAGATTTCCGTCGCGCTGAACCAGTCCTTCAACTGACCTCTGTCAAGCGTCAGCTGCAATCCCACCACGGCCAGACTGAGCGTCAGGAAACCGAAAAAATCGAAGCGTGACCGGCGGATTTTCGTTTCGGTCATGGAACTCGCGATACCGAGAAAGGCCAGGATCCCGAACGGCACGTTGATATAAAACACCCAACGCCAATTGTAGTTCTCCGTCAGCCACCCGCCGAGCGCCGGTCCGAGTATGGGTCCGAGCGTCACTCCCATGACCCACAACGCCATGGCACGGGCGTGTCGCTCCGGTGGATTGATGTCGAGCAGTACGGCTTGCGACATCGGAATCAATGCCGCGCCGCACAGCCCTTGCAGCAGCCGCCACGCCACGATCTGGGCGAGCGACTGCGCGAGACCGCACAGCATGGAGGCGATGGTGAAGCCGACCACGGAATAGAGAAATACCCGCTTGCGACCGACCTGTCCCGCCAACCAGCCACTGAGCGGCGTCATGATGGCGGCGGCGACGATGTAAGACGTGAGTACCCATGCCATCTGGTCCTGGGTGGCGGAAATCGAACCTTGAATACGCGGCAGCGCCACGTTTGCGATCGTGTTGTCGAGCGCTTGCATGATCGAAGCGAGCATCACGGATACGGTGATGAGCGCCCGGCGCGGCGCTTCGATGCCGCTTGCCTCCGTGGCCGCGAGACTCACGGTCGAGCATTACCCGTCAGTGGGCCTCGATCCGGATGTCGAGCCGACTCTGCCGCGGCGGTATCGACCGTCACGTCGGCGCTCAGGCCGGCCTGCAGCACCGCTGCCGCATTCTGACCGGTCAGATGCACCCGGACCGGAATGCGTTGCACCACCTTGACCCAATTACCCGTGGCATTCTCCGCGGGCAGCATCGAAAATTGCGATCCCGTGCTCGGGCTCATGCTGACGACCACGCCGGCGAAGGATTTACCCGGAAACCGATCGATCTTCACGGTGGCTTCCTGACCGACCGCCATGTGCGCGAGCTGCACTTCCTTGAAGTTGGCCTCGACCCAGACATCCCGATTCGATACCAGCGCAAACAACGGAGTCGACGCATTGATGTAATCACCCACCTGGAGCTGCTCGACCTTGGTGACGATTCCTTCGCTCGGCGCCACGATCACCGTGTAGGAAAGATTCAGCTTCGCCCGATCCAGCGCGGACTGTGCCTGGCGTACGGTGGGATGTTGTGCCAGAGGGATATTCGGATTCCCGGCCAGATCCGCCATGACCGCGCCCATCTGCTGCTGCACGCCGGTCACCCCTTGGCGAGCACTATCGAGGGCGTGGGACGCTTGATCGTACTGTGCTCGCGAAACGATTCCCGAGGCGAGCAGACGTTTGTGCCGATCGTATTCTTGCTGTTCATAAGCCAACGTTTGCTGGGCGGCCCGTAGCTCGCTTTGCCGCTGGCCGTAGGTGGATTTCAGCGCGGCGATCTGCAGACGCGCCGAGGCGAGGCGTGCTTCGGCCTCGTCGACCGCAATCCGGAAGGGCGCATCGTCGAGGCGAAATAACGTGGCACCGCGCGCCACGGCTTCGTTGTCGTGCACTTCGATGGCAATGACCCGGCCGGACACATTGGCGCTGACGGATACCGAGGCCGCTTGTGTATAGGCATCGTCGGTGCTGACGTAACGCCCGCCGTATACGTAGTAATAAAGCGCACCCGCGAGCACGATCAGGGGCGCGACGATCATCAAGGGGACTCGCAGCCGCTGCGCCGGCGTACGCTGGTCGCTCACGGTCGCACCGCCGGACGGCTGCGCCGAGACCGTGACGCGGCCGGGCGCACGCGAAGCACGGCTTCGGCAGGGGTCGCAACCACGGTCTCGTGCGGTACCGGCACCGTCGGCAAAGCGAGTATGTTGGCGCGGATTTTCTCGAACATCTCGATGAGCAACTTGGCGTGTTGCCTGGCGATCCCCGCAAAAGCCTCGCTGCGCGTGACGTCGGACACCGACCAGATGCCATCCTCCACGGGCTTGGCTTTCGGTTTGAGAAACAGACAGCGCGCACGCCGATCCGCCGGATCGGCACGCCGTTCGAGCCAGCCTTGCGCCTCCATCTGATCGAGAATACGCACCAAACTCATCGGCTCGATTTCGGTCAACGCTCCCAACCGAACCTGGCTGATGCCCTCGTTCCTGGCCAGGTAGACCAGCACTTTGCATTGCGAAAGGGTCAGTCCCAGGGTTTTTGCCCGTTCTTCGAACCGCTGTACGTAGAGCCTCGATACGTCCTTGAGAAGGAAGCCGAACTCGCGCAGGTTATCCATTGGCACCATCCATACGGCGATGTTAATCGTGCGGCAATATAATAACAATAGATATGATATCTATTGTTCTAATATGTGATGCCGTGCGACCGCCGCAGTACAATGAGGCATGAGTAAACATGAAGGGTCGGACGATTTGAGTTGCGACGTGGCGATCATCGGCGCCGGCACGGCCGGCCTAGCGGCCGAGCGCGCCGCCCGAGCAGCGGGCGCGCGTACGTTGCTCATCGATGAGGCGTTCGCGGGCACGACGTGCGCGTCGGTGGGCTGCATGCCGTCGAAACTGCTGATCGCCGCCGCCACCGCCGCGCATGCGGTGCGTCAAGCAGGCGTTTTTGGCATCGAAGTCGCCGCACCCGTCGTCAACGGAGCGAGCGTCATGGCGCGCGTGCAACGCGAGCGCGACCGTTTCGTCGCAGGTGCGAAGGGTGCGTTCGAGAAAATCCCGGCTGGCGTGATGATTCGGGGACGGGCGCATTTCGTGGATTCGGGAACGCTCGAACTGGACGATGGCCGCCGGATGTCGGCGCGTGCGGTGGTGATCGCCACCGGATCATCCGCCGTTATCCCGCCATCGTTTCATGGCGTGCGCGACGTGGTTTTGACCAACGAGACCGTTTTCGAGCTCGAGCGGCTGCCGACCTCGATCGCGGTGATCGGTGCCGGACCGGTGGGGCTCGAACTTGCCCAAGCGCTCGCTCGGCTGGGCGTGCGCACGGCCGTGTTCGACCAGAGCGATAAGCTCGCCGTGCTGAAGGATGATGCGGTGGCGCAGGACTTTCTCGCCATCATGTCCAAGGAATTTCCGATTACGCTGGGAGTCGAACTGTCCGCCGAAGCGGATGATGGCGGAGTCGTGCTGTCCTGGAGGGGGCCGGTGGGCGGGCGGCAACGGTTTGATCGCCTGCTGCTCGCGGCGGGAAGGCCGGCCCGTGTCGAGGGACTCGGCCTAGCATGCACGGGCGTCGATCTCGATGCGCACGGCGTACCTTACTTCGACCGGCGCACGCTGCAATGCGGGGATTCGTCCCTTTTCATCGCCGGAGATGCCAACCACGACCGCACCGTGCTGCATGAGGCCGCCCAGGAAGGTACCATCGCGGGCCGCAACGCCGCGGCCTTCCCCCGGGTGACAGGCGTCGAGCGGATGGTGTCATTGGCCTTGATGTTCACCGATCCGCCCGTGGCGGTAATTGGCGACGTTCCCGCCGCCAACGAGCCGTCGCACGTCATGGGCTGCGCCTCCTACGCGGATCAGGGGCGGGCCAAGGTGTTCGCATGCAATGCCGGGCTCGTGCATCTATATGCCGACCCGGCCCACGGCCGGTTGACCGGCGCCAGCATGGTGGGACCGGGCGTCGAGCACAGCGCCCACCTCTTGGCATGGGCGATTCAAAAAGGACTTACGGCGACAGACGTGCTCGATCTGCCGTTCTATCATCCGACCTTCGAGGAAGGGTTGAAACCCGCACTTCGGGCGATTTGTCACGGCGTGCACGCGTCCCGTCGAACCGAACGGGCCGACGACATGCTGCCCGGGGGCTGACTACCTTTCGCGCGTGGCGCGGTTGCGGCGTGGCTGCGGCCCTGATGTATTGAAACCAAGTGGAGACTGTAATGGCCGAAGAACGTGCGGTATTGGCGGGTGGATGTTTTTGGGGAATGCAAGATCTTCTGCGACGCTACGCGGGCGTGGCGTCGACGCGGGTCGGCTATGCAGGCGGCGACGTCAAAAACGCAACATACCGTCATCACGGCACCCATGCCGAGGCGATCGAAATCATCTTCGATCCCGCGCAGATTACCTATCGTCAGATACTGGAATTTTTCTTTCAGATCCATGATCCCAGCACACGCAATCGGCAAGGCAACGATTCGGGAATGAGCTATCGTTCGGCCATTTTCTACACCAGCGAAGCGCAGAAACGCACCGCGGAGGCGACGATTGCCGACATCGATGCATCGAAGCGATGGCCCGGAAAAGTGGTCACCGAGTTGGCCCCGGCGGGAGATTTCTGGGAGGCGGAGCCTGAGCATCAGGATTATCTGGAACGCTATCCCGATGGCTACACCTGTCACTACGTACGGCCGGAATGGGTTTTGCGTTGACCGCGTGAGGCAATCCCGACATGAAACAGCGTTGTTGGAGACCTGCCGTACAGCCGTGAAAGTGGTTGTACTATGCCTATGCTGGATGCCGCGCAAGATGTGTTGGACGAACTAAAAGCGGCACTGGACGCGGACGGCGAACCCGAGAGCGATGCGGTGTGGATCGGTCTGTATCGGGCACAGCTTCACGAATTTCGACGCTTTTCCGGCCGTTCCGTCGACATGGCGGCCGTGTCGCAACGGCTCGCACGGCAGGGCGAGCGCGAGTTCGTGGTGCGCGAGTACACGCCCCCGACCCTGCGTACCAACGCGTGTTTCGTCTATTTCCATGGTGGCGGCTTCATCGGCGGTTCTCTCGATACCCACGATCGTCTGGCGCGCTCGCTGGCCGGGGCGGCAGGCTGCAAGCTCATCGCGATCGATTACTCATTGGCGCCGGAGTGTCCCTTCCCGGCCGCCGTCGAGGACTGCGTCGCCGGGTTTCTGTGGACACAAGGGCACGCCCGCGCGCTGCAGATCGATGCACGCAAAATCGTGGTGGTGGGCGACAGTGCCGGGGGATTGTTGGCGGCGGCGGTGGCCATCGCCTGTCGGGACCGTGATCTCTCGCCGCCGGCGCTGCAAATGTCGTTGTACCCGAATATGGATGTGCGTCCCGACCGTGATTTCGGCTCGATGCACGAATTCGACGGACAGATCGTCAAACTCGCGGAGTTGGAGCGCGGACTCGCTCATTATGTCCGGCCGTCATCTGCACGTGCCGATCCACTGGCATCGCCGCTGGCGTGCGTGGATTTGCGCGGTGTGGCGTCTGCGTGGGTGCTGACCTGTGAGTGTGATCCGCTGCGTGACGAGGGACGCGCCTGGGTTGCACTATTGCGTGCGGCGGGCGTCCAGGTCACGCATCGCGAAGCGGCCGGTTTGCCGCATGCCATTTTGCAAATGACGGGCCGTCTGCCGGCGGCCCGGTTGTTGTTCGAAGATATCGGCGCGGTGATGGCGGGTTTGTAATAGACGCTTGGTTTGGACGTCGAGGAAGGCGAGCATGGATTTAGGCATCACAGGGTTTGTCGCGGTGGTAACGGGGGCCGATTCGGGCGAGGAAATCAGTTGACTGCAACGGCCCGCCCTCATTACTTTACGATCATGACATCACACCTTCTGCGCGACCGGATTCCCGCCAAACTCGCTTGTCTGGTCCTGTTCGCGGGCACCGGTGCCGCGCTCGGCGATGACGGCTTGATGATCACCATCAACAACGACACGTCCGATAATTTGTTGGTCACCGCGTACGATCGTTCGACCAATCCGCCGCAACAAGTGCTGTCCGGTCGCGCCATCTACGGCAACGCATCATTCGTGGTATCGATATCGGCCGATCAGGCGGGACAGGGTAGCTTGTCTTGGACGGCGGTCACGGCGGATCGGGACATGCGCAAATGCGGACATCAGACCGAGCGTGGGCTCAATGCCGGAGACACCGTCCGGGTACGCGCCGACGGCGAGTGCTCGAACTGATATCCCGCCTGTCGCGCTGGCTCGCCGATGCCGATCTCGCGACGACGGCGGGCAGACATGTCAACTGGGCGCGCATGGTGCCTTTTTTATTGGTACACGTGGCGTGCTTGGCCGTGGTGTGGGTGGGTTTCAGCTGGGTCGCGTTGGAAGTCGCGGTTCTTTTGTACTTCGTGCGCATGTTCGCCGTGACGGGTTTTTACCATCGGTATTTTTCGCACCGTAGTTTCAAAACGTCGCGTGCTGCGCAGTTTCTGTTCGCCGTTCTGGGTGCCTCCGCCGTTCAGCGCGGGCCGATCTGGTGGGCTGCACATCATCGTTACCATCATGCGCATTCGGATCAGCCGGACGACGTTCATTCACCCAGGCAACACGGGTTCTTTTGGAGTCACATGGGGTGGTTCATGTCGGACCGCTACGTGACCACCGACGACTCGCTCGTCAAAGACTTGTGTAAATACCCGGAGTTGCGCTGGCTGGATCGCTTCGACGTCGTCGTGCCGTCACTACTCGGCTCCGCCGTCTTCTCGCTCGGCATGGTGTTGAAACATCACGCGCCCGAACTCGGCACGGGCGGATGGCAGATGCTGGTGTGGGGGTTCCTGATTTCAACGGTGGCGGTGTATCACGGCACGTACACGATCAATTCGCTCTCGCACGTGTTCGGCCGCCAGCGCTACGCGACGGGCGATGCCAGCCGCAACAACGCCTGGCTGGCGGTGCTGACCCTGGGTGAGGGTTGGCACAACAACCACCATCACTACCCGGCCTCCGCCCGTCAGGGATTTTACTGGTGGGAGGTGGACGTCACGTACTACCTTCTCAGAGGGCTCGCGCTGTTCGGCATCATCTGGGATTTGCGGCCGGTGCCGGCGGCGATTCGAGACGGGGTGGGCAGGCGTCTCGATGCGCGCGGATCATTTTAGGAGGCCCTATGGCGACGGGTTGGGCGGGCGACGGAGCAGTACAAGAGCAGATCGACGCGACCGTCAAGGACGCCATCACGCGCGTCCAGAATAGGTTGCCGCGCGGCCCGTCGTTGCTTCGTTGCGAGGAGTGCGACGGCGAAATTCCCGAAGCGCGCCGAAACGCCGTTCCAGGCGTTCGCTTGTGTGTGGCCTGCCAGAGCCTGCACGACGACGAGGGGGCACGCTTCAGCGGTTACAACCGACGCGGCAGCAAGGACAGCCAGCTGCGGTAAACAGGTCTTCGTTTATCTGAGTTAAGATACGGCCGGCTGAAATCAGCGCCATCAGTTCATACGGGTCGTCAGGAGTTTCATCATGCGGTCGATGCATCGGTTCAAACATTATGCGGTGGTGGCGGTCGCGGTCTGCGTGCTCGCGGCGTGTGCCAATCAAAAAGAGCCGGCACAGAAATTGATCGGCGACATCGATGCACAAGTCAACGCGGCGTCTGCCGATGCTGCCAAGTACGCCCCCGACCAATTGATCGAGGTGCAGAAAAAGCTCGGCGATCTGAAGGCCTCGTTCGACAAGAAAGACTACAAGGCCGTCGTCGATGGGGGGCCTGCCGCCATGAGTGCCGCACAGAGCTTGCCGGCGGTCACGGCCGCGAAAAAGGACCAGCTGACGAAAGGCTTCAACGAGCAGTGGACGTCGCTGTCGGCGATGCTGCCGGGCGATGCGAATGCCATTCAAAGCCGCATCGATTTCTTGAGCAAGAAAGAGAATAAAAAACTGGCCGCCGGTGTCGATCTCGATTCGGCCAAGGCGAGCTTGGGCGACGCGTCATCGCTGTGGTCGAAGGCGCAGGCCGCGTTCGCCGCGGGCAACGTGTCAGAGGCGGTGACCACAGCGAAAGAAGTCAAGACCAAATTCGAAGCGTTGGCGGCATCGATGAAGTTGGATTTCAGTCAGCCCGCCGCCGTGCAGGACACCGCGCCCGGTACCTGACGCGCGCGCCGCCGGCGTGCGGCATCAAGGCTGAAACGGAGCCAGTATCTGGGTGCCGCCGCGGCCATCGTTGGCGACCAACGTGGTGGGTGGCACACCGGTAGCTACCCACGCCTCGATGGCGGCTTGCCAGTCGACCTCGGTGGGCGCGTCGCCGCCGCCGCAGTGGAGCATGCCCGGCACCATGTAAAGCCGATAAAAATCGTTCACGGCACCCCCCATGGCGGCCACCACGCGCGCGCGGTATTCGAGCGAGTACCCCGGCGCTATGCCCGGGTCGTTCCAGCCATGATATTGAATGAGCTTGCCGCCGTGCGCCTTGAAGGCCCCCAAGTTCGCCTCGTCGGCGTCCATGAGCGGGGCGTAATGACGTTCACCGCGCACGAGGTCGGCGCGCGTGACTTTGGATAAATCGAAGCGTGGATCATTCATGACCATGCTGGCCAGGTAATTGCGGGTGAAGCCGGGACCGGCCGCCTCTTTACCGTCGCCGGTACCGGTAAGCCACGCGTCCCAACTGCCTTTGACGGCTTCGGCTCCGGGTAGCACTCCGTACAGCGCAGCACCCTGCGCTGGATCGGGCTCTTGTCGATAGATCAAACGCGCGGTGTCGATCTGCTCGGCCGTGAGACATGAATCGGACGCCCCGTTCCGACATCGTAGTGCGTCGAGGTCGGGCGTGCATTGACGAGGATCCTCGAGATAAGCAGCACCATGTCCACACGACTTCAAGGCGGTGGTCTGCAGCAAGGTCAATTGGGCGGACCCCAGGTGACCCGAGGTGGAATCGAGCTGCGCCAGACGCACGGCGCCGCTGGTCAACAGCCGGCTCATGGCAAAGGCGGGCGCACCCGCGACGATTCCATCGAAATAGCGCGGAAAACGTTGCGCCATCATGAGCGCTTCGCGGCCTCCGTCCGAACAACCGACGAAAAACGATTTGGCGGCGGCCCGCGACTTGAAACGTTGCAACAGCTGCTTGGACAACAGCGTCGTTTGTTGGATCGCCCGCCAGCCGTAATCTTTGACCTTCTCGTCATGATGAAGAGCCCAGCCGGCATCGGTCATGTCGGTCGATTGATGGCCGTCGTCCGTGCCCGCGACGGCAAAGCCCAGCGCCAAGGCGCGACCCATCGCGCGCACCGGGATCGCACCGGCAAAGCCGCCATTGCCGACTTGTTCGAATTGACCATTCCATGCGGTTCCCAACGGAATCCACAACTCGAAGCGAATATCGGAATCGGCCGTGGGCCGGGCTGCGGCCTGCACGCGGCAGTAGGGGAGCTTCGTCGTGTCGTCCGACGCGACGACCGCGGCATGCGTCACGCTCGCCTTTGCGAGTCGCACCGAGCCGAGCTTCTCGCAATCCTCGGCACGCGCGCCGCACGCGACGAGCAGCGCGGCCATGCCGCAAATCGACGTTAGAATCCGCAAAACGCTCTCCCCTGATTCGATCCTATA
>CAZZXZ010000023.1:22941-31890 GCA_964658135.1 uncultured Acetobacteraceae bacterium
GTGCCCGCGATGCATAGTGCCTGCGATGCGGCTTAACTTGCTAGAGGGTCTGCGGCCGTTCAAGCGCGACGGACTGTGGCGTGACATCGTGGCCGGCGTCAGCGCGGCCGCGGTCAACGTCCCGCAGGTGCTCGGCTACGCTCGCATTGCCGGCATGCCCGTCGTCACCGGGCTCTACACCGTGTTGTTGCCGCTGGTCGCGTTCGCCGTCTTCGGGTCGTCGCGTCATTTGGTGGTCGCCGCAGACTCCGCCACGGCTGCGATACTGGCGGGCTCCTTGGCGGGCATGGCGGTACCCGGCAGCGCACACTACCTGGCGATGATAAGCATGGTGGCGTTGCTGACGGCCGGTCTGCTGCTCGTGGCACGCCTCTTCAAGCTCGGGTTCCTGGCCGATTTCCTGTCGCGCACCGTGCTCACCGGCTTTCTCACCGGGGTTGGTTTCCAGGTCGGCATCGCCATGCTGAGCGACATGTTCGGCATCGCCGTCCATTCGCGCAATTCGCTGTTCCGTTTGTGGGAAATCGTGGCGGGCTTTTCGCAAGTGAATCTTGCGGCATTGACGCTGTCGCTCGGCGTGGCGGCGACCATTCTGATGGGTAAGCGTTGGGCACCGCGTTTGCCGGTGGCGTTGGCGGCGGTCGCGGGCACCATCGCGCTCAGCGCCGCGTTCCGGTTTGCCGCACGCGGCATTGCGGTCATCGGTCCCGTGCCGGGCGGTCTGCCGACGCTGGTTTTTCCCGCCGTCGCATGGAGCGACGTGCTTGCATTGCTGCCGATGTCGGCATCCTGCTTCGTGATGATCATCGCGCAGAGTGCCGCCACAGCGCGAACCTTCGGTGATCTTTACGAGGAAAGCGTGGACGAAAACGCCGATATTCTTGGCTTATCCGCCGCCAATCTGGCAGCTGGACTGAGCGGAACTTTCGTGGTCAACGGCAGTCCGACGCAAACCGCGATGATGGTGCGCCTAGGCGCCGCCACTCAGGCGGCGCAACTCACACTGGCATGCGTCGTACTGACGGTGCTCCTCTTCATGACGCATCTGCTGCAGTATCTGCCGCGCAGTGTCCTCGCGGCGATCGTCTTCACGATCGCCGTCGGGATGATCGATTGGCAGCGTCTGCGCGCGATCCGGCACGAAAGCCCGGGCGAGTTCAATCTCGCCGTCGTCACGGCGTTGACGGTGGTGGCGGTGGGCGTCGAGCAAGGTATTTTGTTGGCGATCGCATTGTCGCTGTTCATGCACGTGCGGCACAGTTACCGGCCGCACACCATGATGTTGGTGCCGGACGCAAGCGGGATGTGGGTCTCCGTGGCCGCGATACCGGGCAAAGTCACCGAGCCTGGACTGATCGTTTACCGGTTCGGCGCGGACCTGTTTTACGCGAACGAAAAGCGTTTCGTCGACGAGGTGCGGTCTCTCGTGGACAAGGCACCGTCGGCGGTACGTTGGTTCATCGTCGATTCCGGGGCGATCACCGACGTCGACTACTCGGCGGCGCAGTCGATCGGCGTTCTGTTGCACGACCTGCAGCGGCGCAACGTACGCGTGATCTTCGCCCGCGTTAGTTCCTATCTACGCGCCGACTTGGATCGCCACGCACTGACGGCGACCATCGGAGAAGCCTACGTGTTTCAGACGCTGCACGCGGCGATCGCGCTGGCCCGCGGCACCACCCTTACGGACGTGACTTGAGCGCACAGGTGCTCGAGTAAGGTATCATCCGGCCTTTTTTGAAGGAAGCGTCAATGGCGAAGCAAAAGCGTCGGGTGTTGTTGGCATGGTCGAAAGAGGATGTGAAAAACCTCCGTGTTTTTGCCAAAGCGAAGCTTTCAGGAACGCAAACAGCCAAGAAGCTGCGTAGAACCCCGGGCGCGGTCGCGCAGAAAGCCATGAAACTGGGCATCAGCTTTCGATCGATCCGCCGCAAAACAGCCAAATAAAGGTCGTCGGAGCCACTGGCACGGGGTGGCCCAATCAGGGGGTACCGTCAGGGGATTTTGACGCTTTTCGCGGTCAGACCGCCAAAGCGCCGCTGGCGTCCCGCATAGTCCTCCAAGGCCATGCGGAACCGGGCCTCGTCGAATTCCGGCCACAGGCAGTCTGAGAAATGCAGCTCCGCATAGGCGCATTCCCACAACAGAAAATCGCTCAAGCGGCGCTCGTTGCCCGTGCGTATCAACATATCGACCGCACCCGCGTCGGCGACGGAATGGTCGACGTCGTGCAGTAATTGGGTGAACTCGTCGCAGCCGACCCGTATGTTCGCGGCCGCCGAGCGACCCGCACGCTGGGCCGCCTCGAGGATGCTGTGCTGCGATGAATAATCCACGGCCACCCGCAGGCGCATGCCGGTGCATCCCGCGCTCGACCGCTCACTTTGCTCGATGGAACGCAGTAGGTTCTCGCTCAAGCGATCCCGCCTGCCGATCACATTGACGCGGATCGACTGTTCCACGCAGCGCCGTGTTTCGCTGAACAGAAATTGGCCGAACAGTTTCATAAGCGCGGAAATCTCGCCGGCGGGACGCGTCCAGTTAGCGGCAGAAAAGGCATACAACGTCAGTGTGTCGATGCGCGCGCGGGCGGCCGCCTCGACGATGCTGCGGACGGTTTTCGCGCCCTCGACATGACCGGCGGTCCGCGGTAAGCCGCGTTCCGTGGCCCATCGCCCGTTTCCATCCATGATGATTGCGATATGCATTGAGATCGGCGACGTCTAGCCGCGCCGCGTCGCTTTGATCACCGCTTCGATATGCTCGAGATAACGCAGCAATGCTTTGCGTCCCACCGGGGTGATGCGGTAGCGCGACTTTGGACGTCGCGCCTCGAACGATTTGCTGCACGCGATATAGCCGGCTTCCTCGAGTTTGCGCGCATGGGCGCCCAAGTTACCGTCACTCACTTCGAACAAGGCCTTCAACCCGTTGAAGGTCAACTCGTCGTTGGTGGCGAGCGCGCTCATGATGCCGAGCCGGACGCGCTCGTAGATCAGGCGGTCGAAGCCGCCTTCGTCGGATCCCGGCGCGGCGCGCGGCACGGGCGTCGGTTTCGAGCGTGCTTTGACCGGATGATTTTCCGCTTTGACGGGATTGCCGTCGATGACGTATTCGCGCCTGCCGGCGCCCAACTTAGTCGCCATGACCTACCTGACCGATGAGAACGCCGAAGATGCTGTGCAAGGCACCGAAACCCATGCCGAGAATCAGCGTGTGGGTCGTGGCCGGCGCGACGAACGTGAGCAGTCCGAGCAGCATGAACAGACCGCCCATGATGCAGATCAATCGCATCGTACGGGCGATCGTGACGGTGCTCGCCGACAGCACCGCGCAGCCATATAGCAGGAGCCAGACGCCGGGAATCAGCCCGGTAGTTCCCGCATGCCACAACACCAAGGTCAAGACACCGCCGGCCATCAACGCGGGACACAGACAGAGTAGAAATTTTCTTACCGGCCCCAGGTAGCGCGCATGACCACTTTGCGCGGCTTCCCGTGCCATCATGGCACCACCGACCAATAACGCGATGACAGCGGCCACCAACCAGATGGAGAGCCAATGCGACGCGCCGCGCGGAAACGACGTGACGATGGTGGCTAGTATTCCGATGAGTCCCATGACGATGCCGGCCATGCCGGGTACGGCCATGGAATTGGCCGTCTCGATCGACGTACGGATGTAAGCAAGCGTTCCGAGCGCGCGACTTTCGATGGGTATCGGGCCTTGCATGCGGCGACTCTAATGGAGCGGTTGCTGGACCGTCAAGTTCTCTGCAGCATAGAGTGACAGGCTTCACATCCAGCGGGAGTCAGACGACGTTGCGTACCTTTGCCTACGGTCCGGCGCCCGACCAGGTCGCCGATCTTTATCTGCCGGCGCGTGGGAACGCTCCCGTGGTGTGCCTGGTGCACGGAGGCTTCTGGCGCCTTCGCTACGGGCGTGACACCTTGCACGCCGTGGCGCTGGATGTGACGCGCCGCGGCTTTGCGGTGTGGAACCTCGAATACCGGCGTGTCGGCAGTCCCGGGGGTGGCTGGCCCGGAACCCTGCAAGACGTCGCTGCCGGCATCGCACGGCTGTCGACCTTGGCACTCGACGGCGACCCCATCGATGCGCGCGCGGTGACCGTGGTCGGCCATTCGGCGGGGGGCCAGCTGGCTCTGTGGGCCGCGCGCGGAGAGAGCGGAATAACCGGGCCGCGCATTACCGCCGCCATCGGCCTGGCACCGGTGGCGGATCTGCGACTCGCCTATGAATTGCAGCTGAGCGACGGCGCGGTACAGAGCTTCATGGGCGGCGCACCGGATGCCTGCGCGGAGCGCTACCGCGATGCTTCGCCGGCCGAGAGGTTGCCGCTGCGCGTCCGGCAGTTGTTGGTGCACGGATCTTGCGATGCCGACGTGCCCATCGAGATCTCGCGGCATTACGCGGCCGCGGCGCGGGCCGCGGGCGACGACGTGACCTTCATCGAATTGGCCACGGCTCAGCACATGGATTTCCTCGACCCGCAAAGCGCGGCGCACGCCACCTGGTGTCGGTGGCTGACGCTCAAAGCGTGAATTCCAAATCGACGGGTATGCGTCCCGCCGCGTCGCGGGTCTGCAGCTGCGCGATGTTGTTCAATTGATCGCGCAACGCCGGCGCCGCATCCGCCCGTTCCTTGACCGTGCCGGTCAGCGTCGCGAGCCGATCCTGTGCGGCATAGTGAATGACCGCGTGGACTTCGAGCGGACCGCCGGTGTCGCTGAGCTGCGCCGTGGCGTTCGTATCCGGCGTAATGGCCCCATCGGCCAGGGTCAATGCATAGCCGCCGAGATCCGCGCCGCCGGCAATCTGTTGCGCGGCCAGGCCGGTCACGCGCACCGTGCCGACGGCCGCCAGTATCGTTGTGCCGAGGTCATTGGCCTTGCGCACGAAAGCGACTCGCAACGTGCTGAATTCGAAATGGCTCTCGCCGCGCCAGCCGCCGGCCATCCCCAAGTCGTACAAATCCTCGATGGGGCCGCCGCCCTGGACACGGCGCGCCAGCGCACCGTGCCGGTCGATGTCGACACGGCCGTCCGCGACGAAGCCGATGTTCACCCAATGCACGTCCGCCGACAGCGTGAGCGTGCACAGCGGCCACGGATGAATATGCCATTCGAGCGCGCCCGCGGGACGCGAGTTGACGAGGATTTTCCCCGCCGATCCATGCCAGATGCTGCCGCTGAAGTCCTCCGCATGAAGCAGCGGCGGCAGCACGTCGCCGAGCAGCGAGGCGGGCAGCGCGACCACCACGACCACCAGCACCGCCATCACGATGCTGAGGATCAGGGGAAGGAGAAAACGCGCACGCCGGACCGGGATCGGGTTATCAACGCTTGGCTTGATTGAACGTGATGTTGGCATTCACCGCTCCCGGCTTGGCAGTGCGGTCCACGGAAATAGAGTCGATGGCGAGACCGTAACGTTCATCGAGAGATACCAGCCACGCGACCAACGTGTCGAAGGGCGCGCCTTCCAGTTGCACACGCACGCCGGTGGCACTCGGCTGCGTGCCGCGCAGCGCGCTGCCGAGCCCCGCTTCGCGACCCACGCGGTCCACCAGTACGACCGGGGCTTCTCCGGTATCCGCGACGACCGACCCGCTGCCCGCTTCGATTTCCGGTGCGTTGAGCCGCATCCACGCCAAATCCTCCGTACGCGTCTGCCTGGCTTTCAACGCCGTGGAAACCGCCGATTCGAGCGGCAGCAACAAGCCGCCGATCACGATCAAAACGCCCAATACGACCGCGCCCAGACCGACGATGCGTTGCTCGCGTTTCTGCAGATTGAAATACCAGGCTTTGAGCTTGTTCATCGGCGTGCCCGGGCGCCCTGCGCACGCACCTGCATATGCGCTTGGACACCGCTCGCCACCGGCGTGGAGGATTGAATTTCCGCGTTCATGCCCTGTTTGCCCATGGCTTGCGAGAGCTGCGACAACGCCGCAAGACTCGGCGAGGTGAGCGTCAGATCGAGCGCGTCCTCGCGGTAACTCAGCGCATCGATGCTGGTTTTCGGCACCGTCGACAGCGCGCCGCTCAGGGTTTGCAGAGTGCGCAAGAAATGCTGCGGTCCGGGACCGCTGCGGCGTATGCGCTCGAGGCGGGTCTGCATCTGTCGGCGTGGATCCTGCAAGGTCTCGGTCGGCATCGCGACCGCGAAGAGCTGCGCGATGTCGATGTCGAGCGCGGCGCTCTCGCGGCGCACCTGGTGCAACGTGTAGGCCTGTGCGGCGACGTGCAGCGCCAGCAGTGCGGCGGCCAGGGCGGCGGCCGTTCGCCAACGCTGCCAACGGGCGCCATAGTTGGTGGTCTTCGCGAACTCGCCCTGCAGCAAATTCACGGCATCCGTCGCATCGAGGTCGCGTGCCAGCCACGGCAGCGGCCCATCCGGCAACAATTGAATTTTCAACGAGGCGAAATGATCCACCAAACCCTCGATCTCATCTTGAATCTGGACCCAATCCTCGCGCGTGACGTACAAGATGGCGCTTTCCAACGGCGCCGGTGCGAAGTCCGCACCCAAAGTGCGCGTGCCGAGCGGATCGGCGATGACGCCCGCCACGATCAACGCCTCGGTGACCGGCGTCAGTTCCACCGCGAAGGGCAGCATGCCGGGCCGACGCACCGACAGCCGTCCCTTCTCGAGCCACAACAGGGTCTGACTCGGGTTGTGCGGCAACAGCGACATGTCGGGGTAGATGGCGACCGCGTCGATCTGCGCTGCACGCAAATCCGTCAGCCATTCTTCGAGGACGCTGCGCGAGACCACGGCCACCGGGGTTCCCCCGCCGGCCCGCCGTTTGCCGAGCGCAAACACCAACTGATCGATGTCTTCGGTCAACTGTTCTTCGAGGGCGAAGGGCACGGCGCGCGCCAGCTTCAAGCCGCTGCCGGGGGGCAGTTCGGGCTCCGCGAGCAGAATTTGCGTGGCCGGCGCGAGCACGACCACGCGGGCCGAGCGACCCACCGCGGCCGCCAAGCTCAAAGGTCCGCGCTGCCGCGCGGAGGTGGGTTCGCCGGCATCGTCGATGGTCAACCACTCGGTGTCCTCGGAGCGTGCGGTCGGCAGTCGTAGCAGTAATGTAGGCATGATTCTTATAGCGTTCCGAATGTGCGCAGCAGAGGCGTCACCTTCCCGCCGTTCCCTTGTTGTAAAAGACTGTACAAGGTGAACTCCGTAGTGCCAAGCGTGACCCGGGTAGTCAGCCTGAAAAACGTCGAAGTTTCTGCGATGCGACTCGCGATCTTGCTGTCGGTTCCGGAGGTGCCAATCACCGCTGTCAGGGTCTTGACGTCCGGAAAGCACCCGGTTTTGCGGCCGCTCGCCAATACTTCCGCGCTATATTCGCCGCTCAAATTCTCGGCCAGACTTTCGAGCACCGGCGAGGGTGCGGTGCACACGTTGATCTTGGCGGTCGCCGTCGGCAGCGCGGTCACGTACGGGGCGATCTTATGGTAGCGATCCGCCCCGAAGCCGGGCATGTTCATCAGTTCCGCAGGGCTGGTCATCGGCCAGTTGCCGGTGCGGTAGGGCGGGGTTTGCGCCGTGTAGATCGAATCCTCGGCCCCGTCGGGACTGCCCGGCATGTCGTCGCTGTCGATCCAGTCGCGCGCGATGCCGGCCCATTTCGCCTCCAATCCCACGGCCACCAACAAGCGCTGAAACTGGGCGAGCGGCTGGGGATCCTGTTCGGCTTTCGTGGTGGTGGCGCCGCTGATCGCTGCTCCACCGACGACGCTGGCGAGATTATTGAGGTTGAAACGGCCCTGCATGTCTTCGAGGGACGCCTGCAGACTGCCGATGGGTTCGCCCTCGGCATCGTTTTCCGGCGTCAGGGGCAGCGGCTGCGTGGCTTGCGCCCAGGGTTGCACGAGCGTGATTTGTTGCGTGCCGCTTTGCGAGTTCTGGCTCAATACGTCGGCCGCCAGCGCTTCGGCTCCGAACCCGAACTGCAGCGCCTGTTCCGAGGCCAGCACCGCGAGGGTGCGACGCTGCTCGAGCCAGCCGTCGAAGGTGAGTTTGGTCGCGAGGATGGCGGCCAGCGCGACCAGGATCAGCGCGATGATGAGCGCCACTCCGCGCTGCCGGCGACGACTCATCCGGCCACCTCGATCAGACGACGGATGCGGCCCCAATCCTTGAACTCGACGGTGATTTCCACCGCGATGGGACGCGTCCATAGACTGTCCGGTTGCTGCAGCCCGCTCGGCGGCCAGGTGCTCTGCCACGCTTGATTGGCATCGAGATAGCGCAGTTGCACGGTTTTCACGCCGCTCAACAAGTCCTGCACGGTGGGGGTGTTGCCTTGTACGGTATCCAAATTAGCTTGATAGCTGCGCTTCAGCACGTCATCGACCAACGCATACGACACCCGCTGCAGTGTGCCGCGCTGCTGGCCCGCCGTGTTCGACCAGCCACCCCGTGTCAGATCCGCGAGCGGCAGGCTCGTGGTGTTGCCGCTGCCGTTGCCGCTGAAACTCGAGTGGAAACCCGGTCCCGAGTCGAAATGCATGCTCGACCCCGATGAGCCCAAGGATCCGGACTGCGCCGTACCGGCACTGGTGCCGTTACCCGCACTGCCGTTCAGCGTGGGGAGCCGGGTCTGGCCCATCGAGTCGCGTACCGGACGCGGCACCATCTGCGCGAAATCCATGACCATCACCCGTATGCCGAACTCGATTTCGCGCGATCGTTTGAGCGATTCCTCGGTGCGCTCGGCGGAGAGGCGAGCGGCGCGGTAGGTGCCGTAGCCGAGCGCCGACATGATGCCCAAGATCAACAATGCCACCAATAGCTCGATGAGCGTGAAGCCGCGCGACGCGGCGTCGGTTCGCGCTTTCATTGCGATCCCGAGTCGGGGGACGTGGTGGTGGTGGTGGTGGTAGTGGTTGGCGTCGGCGTGGAGCCGGAGCCGCTCTG
>CAZZXZ010000024.1:0-31653 GCA_964658135.1 uncultured Acetobacteraceae bacterium
TCGAAGAAATTCTGATCGATGTCCACCGCCGGTACCTGCAAGACCGCCATCCAGATCTCCTGCAGGGCCCGTTCAACGGGCAGCGTCTCGAGAGCCGGGCCGATCCCGGTCGCACCGGTTGCACCGGTCGCGCCGGTCCCGCGTGCCGGCGGCGGTAGTGCCTTGACGTCGATTTTTCCATTCACCGTCATCGGCAGCCGCTCGATGAACAAGATCTGAGCCGGAATCATGTATTCGGGCAATCGCTCGCGCAGCTGCCTTCTTAGGTCGGCCACCGCCACCGGTGCGCCGTCGAGCGTCACTACGTAAGCCACCAACACCCGCTCTTCCGGGATGTGGTCGCTGGCGATGACCACGCTTTCTCGGATTCCGCCAAGAGCATTGAGCGCCGCGGATATTTCGCCGAGTTCGATCCGGAAACCGCGAATTTTGACCTGGCCATCGATCCGACCCAGATATTCTAACTCGCCGTTATCGAGCCGGCGCGCCAAGTCGCCCGACCGATACAGCCGCCGGCCGGTCTGTCCGGCAAAGGGATCGGTAATGAATCTCGCGGCGGTGAGGTCGGGGCGATTCAGATAGCCGCGGCCTACCCCGCGGCCACCGACATAAATCTCTCCGCTGGTGCCGTCGGCCACAGGATGTTGTTGCTCGTCGAGCAGATGAATCTGCAGATCCGGGATGGGGATGCCGATGACGCTGCTTGCGGCCGAGTCGGCGCGGCGTATGGGCCGATACGTCACGTGCACGGTGGTCTCCGTGATGCCGTACATGTTGACCAATTGCGGTTGACGATCGCCGTGACGTTCGAACCAGGGCGCCAGCGTCGCGAAATCCAACGCCTCGCCGCCGAAAATGACCCAGCGTAGGGCCAGGTCGGTTGCGACGCCCAATTCTTCTTCGGCCCGGATCAGCTGGCGGAAGGCCGAGGGCGTTTGGTTGAGTACCGTCACCCGTTCGGTGCGCAACAAGCGGTAGAACAGCGTCGGTGTGCGGCTCACGTCGAAAGGCACCACCACCAGTCTGCCGCCGTACAACAGCGCGCCCCACAATTCCCACACCGAAAAATCGAAAGCGCACGAATGGAACAAGGTCCACACGTCGTCCGCCGCGAAATGAAACCAGGGTTGCGTCGCCGAAAAGAGTCGCGCCACGTTGCGGTGCTCGATCAGCATGCCTTTCGGCACGCCGGTGGAACCCGAGGTGTAAATCACGTAAGCCAGTTCCGCCGACGTCATCTCGACCAGCGGATCGGTGTTCGCCTCCGCCTGCACGGCGGCCCAATGCTCGTCGAGACATATCACCTGGGTGTTCGGCAGTACCCATGGCGCGCCGATATCGCGCTGCGTGAGGATGACCGGTGCGCGCGAATCCTCCACGATGAACGTCACTCGCTCGCGTGGATAATGCGGATCGATCGGAACATAGGCGCCGCCGGCCTTGAGCACTGCCAGCAAGGCCACCACCAAGTCGGCGGTTCTATGCAAACAAATGCCCACCAGAACGTCGGGTCCCACGCCTCGGTTACGTAGATAATGGGCGAGCCGGTTGGCGCGTTCGTTGAGTTCCCGGTAACTCAGATGGCGCTCGCCACAGGTCAGCGCCACGCGGTCGGGCGTCGCCGCGGCCTGCGTTTCGAACAGCCGATGAATGCACGGATCGGCGGGCGGGCTCGGGCTGACGGACGGGTTGACCATGGACGACAATTCGGCTCCTTTCGCTGCCATCGATCGTATCATTCGGCCCGGCGCGCGGCGCAGGGTTCGAGGAGGATCAACATGCCATCGATTTGTTTAAATAAGACGCTGCATGGCCTGTTTCCACCGCCGGTGGTCGTCGCTGAGCTACGGGGCGTGGGTGAGCCCCTGCAACTATTGCCCGAGGAGGCGCTGGCGGTGTCCCGCGCCGTGCCGAAACGGGTCAACGAATTCGCCGCCGGTCGTGCCTGCGCCCGCACCGCGCTGGCCGAGTTCGGCCTGTCCGACTTCGCCTTGTTGGCGGCAGACGACCGCCAGCCGATCTGGCCGAAAGGCTTCGTTGGCAGCATCACCCATACCACCGGTCTCTGCGCTGCAGCGGTGGCGCAGCGCTCCCGCATTGCGGCCCTCGGCCTCGACAGTGAAATCGTCGGCGCGCCCACGCCCGACATCTGGTCGATGCTCTGCCGCGACGAGGAACTCGCCTGGGTGGATTCGCTGCCCACGGCACAACGCGGCCGCGCGGTCACGTTGCTGTTCTCGGCCAAAGAAGCTTTCTACAAATGTCAGTATCCCCTGACCCACGAATGGCTCAACTTTCACGACGTGCATATCGAGGCGTTCGACTGGGGTCAGCCGCACGGGATTTTCATGGTCCGCGCGACCCGCAGCCTACGTTTCGCGCAGCACGCCGTACTGCCGCTCGAGGGGCACTATGTGTTTCACGAACAATTCGTGTCGACCGGCGTGACGGTCGACGCCGGTCAATAAGCCTTCTCGTCGCGGAATATCTTCACCACGGTCAGCAAAATGATCTTCAGGTCGAGCATGGGCGACCAGTGCCGCAGGTAATCGAGGTCGTAATTCACCCGCGCTTCCATGTCCTTGAGTTCCGCCGTTTCGCCGCGACAGCCGTTGACCTGCGCCAGTCCCGTGATACCGGGCAGCACCTTGTGGCGAACCATGTAGCCTTTGATGAGCTTGCGGTACTCTTCGTTGTGCGCCACCGCGTGCGGACGCGGGCCCACCAGGCTCATACGCCCCTGCAGCACGTTGATGAGTTGCGGTAATTCGTCCAGCGAGGTGCGTCGCAATACCCCGCCGATGCGCGTGATTCGACTGTCCGCCCGCGACGCCTGACGAATTCGCGCACCGTCCTCGGTGACACGCATGGTGCGAAATTTATAAACGGCGATTTCGCGGCCGTCGAGCCCGTAGCGCCGCTGTTTGAAAATGACGGGACCGGGCGAGGACATCTTGACCGAGACGGCCACCAAGGCGAGCAGCGGCAACAACATCAATAAAATCATCAGCGACAGGACGATGTCGGTCAGGCGCTTGGTGACGCCCCGGTAGCCGTAGAACGGGGTCTCGCACATGGCGACCACCGGAATGCCGTGAATGTCGCCCGAGCGCGCTTGAATGAGGTCGAAAACGAAAATGTCGGGCACGAAGTAGATCGATGCCGTGGTATCGCGCAAATCGTCCAACAAATTCATCACGCGCTGAACGTGTCGGATGGGCAATGCGATGAAGATCACATCGGTTCGATTTTCTTTGACATAAGTGCCGATATCGGCCAACACGCCGACGAGCTTGGCGTCCGGTTGCATGCCCAGACGATCGCTGCTGCGGTCGTCGAAGAAACCGGCGACCTGAAGGCGCATGCTCGGGTTGTTGCGCAACCGGCGCGATAGTTCGAGACTGCTGGTGTTGTATCCCGCGATGATGGCGCTACGGCTGTCGACGCTGTTCAGCACGAAGCGGCGCATGATTTCCTGCATGCCGAGCGTCGCGGCGACGAGCGCCACCGGTGTGCTCAACGCCCACGTCAAAAAAACGCTGCGCGGATAGGCCTGCAGAGGTGATTTGGTGACATAGCCGATGGCCAGCAGCACCGCCAGGATCAACAGCCAACGGAAGATCACGTCGATCACCGCGGAGACTCGCGGCGACGTGATCTGGGAACTCACCTCGCGCGGCGGCTGAACCAATACCAGGCAGAGCACGGCGACGATCACGATCGCGGAGGACGACGGATCGAACGAATCGCCGAGCAGAATGATCGTCGCGTAGAGTGCGGCCACGGCGACGACCGCCGGCACGATGGCCTGGACACCGGTCAGTATCGCGACCATGAAACTTTGCTTGGCAAGAACCGGATGAGTCATCGCATATCCGTGTAACCGAAGAACAGTATCAACCATCGACGCTGCAGCATGCGTGATCTATTTCTACAAAAGTTAAATTCTCTGGCCTAATGTTATTCTATGCACCCATGACAAACGTTCCATTACTGGATCTTAAGGCGCAGTTCGAGCAGATCCGCGCGGAAGTGATGCCGCTCATCGAACAAGTGTGTGCGAGTCAACAATTCATACTCGGCGAGCACGTGCGCGGTTTCGAGGCGGAACTTTCTCGATATTGCGGCGTCCCGTTCGGGATTGGGGTGTCGTCCGGCACCGATGCGTTGCTGTTGGCGTTAATGGCGCTGGAAATCGGCCCGGGCGATGCGGTAATCACCTCGCCATTCACCTTTTTCGCCACGGCGGGGACTATTGCTCGCACGGGGGCCCGGCCACTGTTCTGCGACATCGAGCCGTCCACGTTCAACATATCGCCGGCAGCCGTAGAACGGTTCATCGACACCGAATGCCGGTCCTGTGATGGCGCGTTGCTGCATTCGGCCACGGGCTTGCGCGTCAAGGCGCTCATGCCGGTGCATTTGTACGGCCAGTCTGCGGACATGGCGCCCTTGATGGCGATTGCCGCGCGTCATCGGCTGAAGGTCATCGAAGATGCGGCCCAGGCCATCGGGACGGAATACAGTCACGGCGCACGCGTGGGGTCGATCGGTCATATCGGTTGCTTTTCTTTTTTTCCGAGTAAAAATCTCGGTGCCTTCGGCGATGCGGGTTTTTGCACCACCAACGATGCGGAATTGGCCGAGCGCATGCGGGTGCTGCGCGTTCACGGCGGAAAGCCCAAATATTTCCATGCGTTGATCGGCGGCAATTTTCGCATCGATGAGCTGCAGGCCGCGGTATTGCGGGTCAAGTTGAAATATCTGGACGGCTGGACCGCCGCGCGTCAGCGTAATGCGGCGTTCTACGACCGGGCGTTTGCCGCGCACGATTTTGGTGGTCGGCTGACGACACCGCTCGCCATCGTGGGGCAGCGCCACATCTTCAATCAATACATCGTCCGGGTGCGGGAACGGGACCGACTCAAGCAGGCACTGACGGCGAGCCAGGTGGGTACCGAAATTTATTATCCGGTCTCGCTTCACGAGCAATCGTGTTTCGCCGATCTAGGCTATGCACGTGGCGATTTTCCCCAATCCGAACGGGCCGCGGCCGAAACCTTGGCCTTACCGATTTATCCGGAGTTGCAGGAAGATCAACTCGCCCACGTAGTTGCGAGCGTGGCGGCCTTCTTCAAACCTTCTTGAAATCGTCCGGCAGCAATTGATGCCGTGACAGCAACTTATAGAAATCCGTGCGATTGCGTTTCGCCAGACGCGCGGCCTGGCTGACGTTGCCGCCGGTGATCTGAAGTATCTGGGATAGATAGTTTCTCGTGAACTCGTCGCGTGCTTCATCGAAGGATGGCAGGCGGACCGGGCTGCCACCCAGCGATTGTTGGACCAATTCGGCCGTGATGATGGCGCCGTGCGACAGCGCGACGTTCTGGCGCACGACGTTGTATAGCTGTCGCACGTTGCCGGGCCATTCGGCCGTCGCCATCAATTCGAGTGCCTCGGGCGCGTAAATCTTGCGCTGACCGCTTTCCTTCGCGATCTGTTCCAGGAAATGGGCCACCAACAACGGAATGTCCTCGAGCCGTTTCGCCAACGACGGCATGTCGATGTGCACGACGTTCAGTCGATAGAAAAGGTCTTCGCGAAACTCGCCGGCAACCATAAGTTGGTGCAAATCGCGGTGCGTTGAGGAGATGATGCGGACGTTGATGGACATCGCCTCGGTGCCGCCCACCATCCGGATCTGATTTTCTTGCAACACACGCAGCAGCTTGATCTGCAGGCGCATCGGCAGGTCGCCGACCTCGTCGAGCAGCAGGGTGCCGCCTTCGGCCGTTTCGAACAGACCTCTGTGCTGATGAGACGCACCCGAAAAGGCGTCTTTTTCGTGCCCGAACAATTCGGACTCGAGAAGATGCTCGGTCATGGCGCTGCAATTGATCGCCACGAAGGGTTTGTTACGCCGTGGACTCGCCTCGTGGATGGCGTGCGCCAACAATTCCTTACCGGTGCCGCTTTCACCCGTGAGCAAGACTCGCGCATCGGTGCCCGCCACCATGTTGGCCTGCGCGAGCTTGTCTTCCATCAACTGGTTGCGCGTGACGATATTGGCGCGCCAATCCTCATCGACATGCGAAAAGCCGGAAACCTTCAGCGCTTTTTGCACGTGATCGAGCAGATCCTGCTTGTCGACCGGTTTGGTCAGGAAGCCGAACGCTCCGCATTGAGTGGCGTGCACTGCATCGGGAATGGTGCCGTGCGCGGTCAGAATGATCACGCGCAGACCCGGCCAGCGGCTATGCAGCTCTTTGAGCAGTCCGATGCCATCCATCTGATCCATGCGTAGATCGGTGATCACCAGATCGGGCCTGAAGCGGGTGCAGGCGGCGAGGGCGGCCGCAGCACTTTCGACCGCCTCGACCTCGTAACTCTCCGCGCGAAGTCGAATCGTCAGCAGACGCAGAAGCCCCGGATCGTCGTCGACCACCAAGATGCGTGCCTTGCGCTTTTGCGGCGTCTCCGTGTCACGAGCCGCGGGCTGCAAGCCGAATCCCAGCGGGGTGGTCACGGCCATCGAAAAAGCGTTCACGTCATCGTCTCCATTCATTGAACTTAAGGATGCGACCCATTCGGTCCGCGATCGTTAATCGAGCGTTCGACATGCGTGACGGCGTCCAATTTCGCTTGCGCCGCCTCCAGCGCCTTGCGCAGTCTCGCGTTTTCGTCGGACTCCGCCGTCAACCGGCGGTTGATCACCGCCAACTTGTCGCGCGTCTCGCGCGGCGCCTCGTCTCTCAATTGGGCATTTTCAGACTGTAAAACCAATCGCTGATCGACGTCTTGTAGCTGCACCTGGGCCAACAATCGTTCCAGGGGCAATAGAGTGTCGGGGGTCGCCAGCAGTTCCGCCAACTGTCGCCGAGCGGCGACGGCATCGGAGCCGCTGTGGCCGGGTGTCCCGAGCGCGAGCGCCATTTTCAATTGGTTGCCGCTGGTCGGCGCTGACGCCAACGCGTCCTTGACGGCCTGGAGGGTGGCGGCCTGTTGGACCGGATCGGCCGCCGACAACGTATTCATCAACTCGAGATCCGCAGTGACGGGTCCCAGGTCGGGTTCCGGTCGCGCGACCTCGACCACCCGCGGCTGCGGAGTGGGATGGCTGCCGCCCACCGCGCAACCGCACGACCAGATCGCCAGACATCCCGCCGCCAAAACACGCCACGCGTCAAGCCGCATGCGCTTTCTCGCGGCTGGGGGGCTGAGTGGCGTGCTGCAGTGGCAGACGAACGCGAAAATGGGCCCCGCCGCCCTTGGCATCGAAAATCTCGATGCTCCCGCCATGGGCGTTGACGAACTCCGTCACCACGGATAGCCCGATACCAGTGCCTTTAACATGACCGCCTTGCGGAGTCTTTCCCTGATAGAAGGCTTCGAAGATTCGATTTCGTTCGGCGGCGGGTATTCCCGGACCGCTGTCGATGACGTCCATGATGAGCTGCTCGCGCTCGCTGCGGGCGAAGATCGAGATCGCGCCGCCGCGCGGCGTAAATTTGATCGCATTCGAGAGCAAATTATCCAGTATGAGGCGCACTTTGCCACGGTCGGCACGCGGCATCAGATCCTGTATTTGCACGTCCAGTCGCACGCGTTGTGCAACCAAGGTCAGCTGCTGATTTTCGAGCACGGATTTGATGAGCGGTCGCAATTTGAATTCGGTGATCTCCAAGCCCACGCTTTTCGCCTGCCAGGTGCTGAAAGACAGCAGGTTCTCGATCAATCGCTGCAGTTTCATGCCGTTCTCGCGTAAAATTCCGGTGACTTCTCGCTGCGCACTCTGCAGCTCGCCCACCGCCCCGTCCATCAGCAGTTCGGTTCCTTCGCGAATATTGGCCAGCGGCGTCTTCAATTCATGTGACATATGTCGCAGGAAACGATTCTTCTCCTGAGCCAATTCCAACAAGCGGCCCCGCAACCACTCCAATTGGGTGGCCAGGCGCTCCAGGTCGGCCGGTCCGCTGATGACGATGGGCCGCGAAAAGGTCCCGCGGCCGAGTTCGCTGATGGCCCGGTCGATCGCCCGGATCGGGCGTCCGAACAGATAGGTAAATACACCGACCACGGCCAGCGTCATCGGCACCAACAGCATCGTCT
This sequence comes from uncultured Acetobacteraceae bacterium, assembly GCA_964658135.1. Taxonomy (GTDB): domain Bacteria; phylum Pseudomonadota; class Gammaproteobacteria; order Steroidobacterales; family Steroidobacteraceae; genus Bog-1198. The sequence goes on from CAZZXZ010000024.1 coordinate 8,110, forward strand.
GCCAAAAAAGCTTTTGTTGGGCCAATTGCGCGGCCAGCTGCAGGCTGGTCAACTCGCCGTCGATTTGCCGCGTGATCTGATTCGACACGGCCGCCGCCATCTCAGACAGGTGCGGAAAGGAATTGATGATTTCCGTCATGCGCGCCGAATTTGCCTGTGCGGTGCCCAACGCCGTCGACAGGCGGTCCACTTCTTTCAGCAACGCCCTGGCATCGGCCTGCGATTGTTCATCGAGCGGCAGGGTGAGCAATTCGTTCACCGTGACGGTCAATCGATCTCGATTGCGGGTGTAGACCTCGCGCAGATCCGTATTACCGATGATTTGATACAGCCGTGCAGCGCGCTCGAGCGCGCTGATTTCCTCGAACATGCTTTGGTTGTTGCGCGTCCCCTGCATGCCATGGACCACCAATTGTTCGCTGCGATTCGACAGCCGGTTCATTTGCACGGCGGCGTTCACGATGGCGAAAAGCAACGGTGCCGCCACGATCGTAAAGCCGATCAGCATCAGTCCGCTCAATGACTTGGGTCGGGGCAGCCGCATTCCGGTCATTCTAGCAGCGTACCTGTAGAATTCCGCCAATGAACTCTGCCGCTCCGTATTCCGAATTGTCCCCCGAGGTCGTGCTCGACGCGCTCGAGTGCGCCGGGCATCGATGCGATGGGCGCGTACTCGCCCTCAACAGCTATGAGAACCGGGTCTACCAGATCGGCATCGAGGACGGCGATCCGGTGGTGGCCAAGTTCTACCGGCCGGGTCGCTGGAGCGATGCGGCCATCCTCGAGGAACACGCCTTTTCGGCCGAACTGGCGGCTCAGGAAATCCCAGTCATCGCGCCCTTGGCGCCCGGCGGCGAGTCCCTCAACGTACATCGGGACTTTCGCTATGCGGTGTTCCCGCGCCGCGGCGGACGTTGGCCGGAGTTGGGGAATGCCACCGACCGGGAGTGGGTTGGACGTTTTCTCGGTCGCATACACGGCGTCGGACGTGTCGCGCGATTCCACGATAGGACGCGTCTCAACGCGGCGGATCTCGGCCGCAACGCCCGTGACTTCGTGCTCGACGGGGAGTGGATGCCCGATTATCTGGCGGCCAAATACGAGGATTTGACCGATACCCTGCTGGATGAAGTCGAGGCGCAAGCTTACGAATGGGGCGGTGCGCGGTTGGGCCGGATATTGGGCGACTGCCATCGAGGCAACATTTTGTGGACCGATCTGGGGCCTCATTTCGTCGATTTGGACGATTGTCTGACCGGTCCGGCCATCCAAGACGTGTGGATGCTGCTGGCGGGCAGCCAGCAGGACATGCGCTCGCAGCTGACCGACTTGTTACGGGGCTACGAGCAATTTCTGCCCTTCGATCGCGGCGAGTTGGCGTTGATCGAGCCGTTGCGCGCGCTGCGCATGATTCACTACTCGGCGTGGCTGGCACGCCGGTGGGACGATCCGGCCTTTCCGCGCGCTTTTCCCTGGTTTGCCGAGCCGCGTTATTGGGAGGAACATTACCGTGCGCTCGAGGAGCAACTGACCGCGGTGACGGGTCCGCGACTCGAGTTGTGACGCGGCGGCCGTTTGAGGGATCATGCAACGATGAGACTCGGCAGAGAGCTGATGCTGTGTAGCGTAGTGTGCGGCGCGGTGCCGTTGAGCGCCTGTCACGGCGACCCGAATCCGGCGCCGACGGGTTCGGTGATGCACCTGAGTGCGGCGCCTGCCGTGAAGCGCGGGCCCAGCGCAGAAGAATTGACCAGCGGGATGGTGGAGGCCGTGTCGCCGGGCTCGTCGACCGTGCCGGTGGCCGTGAAATTTGCCTTGGGCGCTCGGCCGGTGGTCGGGCAGCCGCTCGAAGCCGTGATTGCCGTGATGCCGCAAATCAACGCCGAATCGGTGACTTTGCGCGCGGTTAGCTCCAACGGGTTGCAGCTGGCGGCGAGCGTCGTGCCCATCGACATGCCGTCGGTGGAACCCGGTCAGGTCTACAAGCACAGCATCGAGGTGACCCCCACCGGCGACGGGTTGCAGCTGCTCGAATTGAGCGTCGCGCTCAAACACGATGACATGACGGAAACACGCACCTTCTCGGTGCCCATCATCGTGGCAACCACGGCGGAATTGGCTCAGGCTCCGTCGCCCGCGCATTAGGCGAGCGGCGGATGGAACATGGCCCTATAATGGCGGGTTTCCCCGGGACTCCATTGTGCAGAAACTTCGCAACATCGCCATCATCGCGCACGTCGACCATGGCAAGACCACCCTCGTAGATCAGTTGTTACGCCAGTCCGGCACGCTCGATATGCGCAAGGACATGCAAGAGCGCGTAATGGACTCCAACGCGCTCGAGCGCGAGCGCGGCATCACCATTCTGGCGAAGAACACGGCGATCACGTGGAACGATTTTCGCATCAACATCGTCGACACGCCGGGTCACGCCGATTTCGGCGGCGAAGTGGAGCGTGTGCTGGCCATGGTGGACTGCGTTCTGCTGTTGGTGGACGCCGTGGACGGTCCGATGCCGCAGACGCGGTTCGTCACGCAGAAAGCGTTCAAGCACGGCCTTCGCCCCATCGTCGTCATCAACAAGATCGATCGCGACGAAGCGCGCCCGAGTTGGGTGCTGGATCAGACCTTCGACCTGTTCGATCGCCTCGGCGCGACCGACGAGCAGCTGGATTTTCCCGTGGTGTATGCCTCGGCGTTGCGCGGTTTCGCGGGTCTCGACCCGAGCGTGCGCGAAGGCGACATGCAACCTCTGTTCAAGACCATCGTGGATCATTGTCCGCCGCCCGACGTCGACGTCGACGGACCGCTGCAGCTGCAGGTGACCTTGCTCGATTATTCGGCCTACGTCGGCGCCATCGGTGTCGGCCGCATCAAGCGTGGCACGTTGCGCAAGGGCATGAACGTCACCGTGATCAGTCGGGAAGGCAAGACTCGGTCGGAAAAAATCACGCAAGTGTTGGGCTTTCACGGGCTCACGCGGGTGGAGGTCGAGGAAGCGTACGCCGGCGACATCGTCGCGTTCGCGGGCATCGCCGAACCGAAGGTGTCGGATACCTTGTGCGATCCGTTGAACGTGGTGGCCTTGCCGAGCCTGACCGTCGACGAGCCGACCATCAGCATGACGTTCGAGGTCAACACCTCACCGTTCTTGGGCCGCGACGGTAAGTTCGTCACCAGCCGTCAGATCCGCGAGCGGTTGGATCGGGAATCCATTCACAACGTCGCCCTGCGGGTCGAGCCCACCGCCGATCCGGATAAGTTCATGGTGTTCGGACGCGGCGAATTGCATCTCGGCGTGCTGTTGGAAAACATGCGCCGCGAGGGCTTCGAAATGGCCGTGTCACGGCCGCGCGTGGTCATCAAGCAGATCGACGGGGTGGCCAACGAACCGTACGAGCAGGTGACGGTGGATGCGGACAGCGACGCCCAAGGCGCCATCATGCAGGCGTTGGGCAGCCGCGGCGGCGAATTGAAGGATATGCAATCCGACCGTGGCCGGGTGCGCTTGGATTACATGATCCCGTCGCGCGGATTGATCGGTTTTCAAACCGATTTCCGCACCATGACGCGCGGCACCGGGCTGTTGCACCACGTGTTCGATCACTATGGCCCGGTGAACAAGAGCGAGTTGGGCCAGCGTCCCAACGGTGTGTTGATCTGTAACGGCCAAGGCGTCGCGTTGGCGTATTCGCTGTTCAGCTTGCAGGAACGCGGACGGCTGTGCATCGGCCCGGGTGAGGAAGTCTACGAAGGCATGATCATCGGCATGAACAACCGCGACGACGACCTCGTGGTCAACCCGCTGAAAGGCAAGAAGCTCACCAACATGCGCGCGTCCGGCAAGGATGAGGCCGTGGTGCTGTCGCCGCCCATCCGTTTTTCGCTGGAACAGGCCATGGAGTTCATCGATGACGATGAACTGATCGAAATCACTCCGAACAACATTCGTCTGCGTAAGCGCTATTTGCTTGAGAACGATCGTAAGCGGGGCGGCCGCGCGACCATGGATCAGGCCTCGTAGCGACCGCCGGACCGGCGTCAGCGGGCGCCGGTGCTTGCTGCCATTCGGGCAGTCGATGTCCCTGCGTGTCGAGGGTCGCGGCGATTCGGGCGAGTGGGGTGAGCACGGCGTAGATCCCTTGGCGCGACAGAGCGCCGGTGAGCACCCGGCCGGCGGTCGGCACATCCGCTCGCTGCAGGGCGGCCAAACTGCTCAAAAAGCGCGCTTCGGCCATGCCGAGCGCCCGACAATCCACGGCGCCGAATCGCAGTGCCGGCTGTTTATGACGATCGATCACGCGAAAGGCCGCGTCGAATGCGCAGAGTGCGCCGACGACGTTCATGTAATCGAATACCGGAGCGAGCTCCCGCCACGGCAGCGTCCGATCCGAATCCGCCATGAACGTATCCCAGCACCGCAGCACTCCCACCACGAATTGTTCGGGCACGGTGATATGCGCCACGAGCAGGGAATGACATTGATCGAACCTACGTAAGCGTCTGCAGTCCATCGGCGGTCTCCTGGTAGAAAGTGCAAACCCGATGAAACGCCACTTCACGCTAAAAGTAAATAAGAATCATTCGCATTGACGTCGGTGGTACCATTGCGTACGCGAGGACCGTGCCATGACCTTCGACTTGCAACCCCGTATCGAGAACACCCTGGTTCGGCTCGAGCCGCTGCAGGTCGATGACATCGACGCGCTCTACGCGGTCGCCTCGGATCCGCTCATCTGGGAACAGCATCCGAGTAAAAACCGCTATCGGCGCGACGTCTTCGAGAACTTTTTCAAGGGTGCTTTGGAATCCGCAGGCGCCTTCTGCGTGCTCGACAATCTCACGGGTGAACTCATCGGCAGCTCGCGTTACTACGACTTGGACGAAGTCGGACGGGCCGTGTGCATCGGTTACACCTTCATTGCGCGCAGCACCTGGGGTCGGCAGTACAACCGTGCCTTGAAAACCTTGATGCTGGATCACGCGTTCCGATTCGTGGATCGCGTGGTGTTCCACGTGGGCGCCGACAATCTGCGTTCGCGAAAGGCCATGGAAAAGCTAGGTGGCGTACTCGTCGGCGCGGCGGCGGTCAGCTATTACGGTGAGCCCAGCCACCAAAACGTGATCTATCAGATCGACAAGCAGGCGTGGAACGCGTCAAAACGTTGATCACGTCATTCGGCGCTTTGCAGCGGCTTGGAAATCGATTCGAGGGAACGTCCGGACGCTTCGACTCCAATCAGTATCTCGCACAGAGCGCCGGCCAGCATCAAGACCGCGCCGAATAAATAGCCGTAGGCCACGTAGGTTTTCGAGCCGCTCGCGATCAGGGCGCCGAACAGCAAGGGCGCCGCGACGCCGCCGATCAGCGTCCCCAATGCATAGAAGATGGCAATCGCGAAGGCGCGGATTTCCAACGGAAATATCTCGCTCACCGTGAGGTACGCCGCGCTAGCCGCCGACGACGCGACGAAGAAGATGATGCTGAAACTGATGCTCATGCCGCGCACGCCCAGGATTCCGTTCCCGAACAGGTAGGCCACCACCGCGAGCATCAGACCGGCAATGCCGTAAGTGGCCGCGATCATGGGCTTGCGACCCACCTTGTCGAACAGCGGCCCCAACAGCATCGGCCCCAGAAAACTGCCGACGGCGAACGGCAACAACTGCAGAGGAAGCCGGGAGTTGTCGATATGGAAGAATTTCTTGGTGACCAGTCCGAACGTGAAGAACACGGCGTTGAAAAAAAACACCTGCCCGATCATCAATACCAGCCCCAGCACCGAGCGCATGCGGTTTTCGCCCAGCATGTTGCCGAATATTTCGCCGAGCGGAGTGTGATCGCGCGTCTTCAATCTGAGCGGTGGATCGGTAACCGGCGGCAGATCGCGGCCACCTCTCGAGACGTCCGCTTCGATTCGATCGACGATGCTTTCGGCTTCCTTCTCGCGTCCTCGCAGCATCAACCAGCGCGGACTCTCCGGGACTGCGAGCCGCAATAAGAGCACGCCGAAACCCAATAATCCGCCGACGCCGAACGCGAGCCGCCAACCCAATGTTTGCGGCAGCCCATGCCCGCCGAGCAGAAACAAGGCGGCGAGCGAGCCGATGGAGGCGCCCACCCAAAACGTCCCGTTCACGATGAGGTCGACGGTGCCACGCACTTTGCCCGGGATGAGTTCGTCCACCGCCGAATTGATGGCGGCATACTCGCCACCGATCCCGAGCCCGGTAAAAAATCGGCATACCGCGAAGGTTGCCAGGTTGAACGAGAACGCGCTGGCGACCGTTGCCAGCGAGTAGGTCGCCAAGGTGACCAAGAACAGTTTCTTGCGGCCGTAGCGGTCGGTAAGATGTCCGAAGAGCAAGGCACCGATGACCGCGCCGGCGAGATATACCGTGGCCGATCCCGTCACCTGTTCGTCGGTCAGGGACAGGCCGTTTTTACTCGTCAGTACGCCGGATAGCGAACCGACCAAGGTGACCTCGAGACCGTCGAGCAGCCACGATGTGCCCAAAGCCGTGATGATGCGCACGTGCCACCGTGACCACGGCAGGCGGTCCATCCGCGCCGACACGCTCGACTCGACGATGCGATCGTCCACGTCCTCACTCCTTCGGCGGCAGCAAGGCGGCGAGCGGAAACGTGACGGTGATGAGGCCATCGCCGGCAGGCTCCGGGGAGCGGACGATGACTCCCGCCAACGCGCCGATGCGGTAGTCGATCGCGGCCAGCGGACGCGCTTCCGTCGATCCGGGGCGCGTCGAGACGGTGGAGATGGTCATGATGAGCGAGGCCGCCTGGAAGGACGCCTCGAAGGTGGCCGCCGACGTCCGGCCGGCGACGACGATCGAAGAAAACGCGTCTTGCACGATGCGGAACAAGGCAATGGGAACTTGGGGTAAAAACTGCGGCTCTTCGTCGGGCACCACCACTTTGCACGCGATTCCGGCGCTCTTGCAAATGGCCTGCACGTGCCAACGCAGCGCCGCATACAACCCGACGTTGTCGAGCAGAGTGGGCCGCAAGTTTTCGATCAAATGCCGCTTCATGTCGATGGCGGTCGACAGCGTCTGGCGCGCGCGGGTCAATTTGACCTTCAAATCGGCGGTCGGAGCGGTCAAATGCTGTTCCGCCCATGCGATATCCATCACCGCGCCCACCAGCAAACCACCCAATTCATCATGCAGCTCGCGCGCGAGCAACGCTTTCTCATGTTCGGTGGCGCAATGAATGGAATCGATCAGCTGCAGCAAGTTGGGTTCGAACATAGTTGGTTTGAGCGTATTCGGTTCGCAGCCCGTGGCAAGGTGCACCGAGCGCGCAACGGCGTAAGACTCTGCCGATACATGATGGCGATGACGGCCGCATCCCAACTGTATATAATTCCAGTATGGAAATTGAAACCAAGCTCGCGGTGCTCGCGGATGCGGCCAAATATGATGTCTCGTGCGCGAGCAGCGGTGCATCGCGCCGACGCGCGCCGGCCGGCCAGGGGATGGGGTCGACCACCGGCATGGGTATTTGCCACAGTTATACGCCGGACGGCCGATGCGTATCGCTGCTCAAAATTTTGCTGACGAATTTTTGTCTGTACGACTGTATCTACTGCGTCAACCGACGCTCGAGCGACGTGCCGCGCGCGCGCTTTTCGGCACTGGAGGTCGTCGAGTTGACCCTGTCCTTCTATCGACGCAATTACATCGAAGGGCTGTTCTTGAGCTCGGGGATCATTCAGACCGCGGATTACACGATGGAACAATTGGTGACCGTGGCGAAAACCCTGCGCGAAGTGCACAAGTTTCAGGGCTACATCCATTTGAAGACCATCCCCGAGGCGAGCCCCGAACTCATCGACGCCGCGGGACGCTATGCCGACCGTCTGAGCGTCAATATCGAATTACCCAGTCGCGACTCGTTGCGAGCCCTGGCGCCCGAGAAGTCCGACATCTCCATCAAGCGGGCCATGGGGGCCATTCGCGTCAAGGTGGAAGAGGCCGCGGACGGCGGCGCGAAAGCACCGCGGTTCGCGCCGGCCGGTCAGAGCACGCAGCTGATCGTCGGCGCGGATGCGAGTTCCGATGCCATCATCCTGGATTCGGCGGATACCTTGTATCGATCCTATCGGTTGAGACGGGTCTATTATTCCGCCTTCAGTCCCATTCCACACTCGTCGTCGCGCTTGCCGAACCGCGCGCCTCCCTTGCTGCGCGAACATCGTTTGTATCAAGCTGATTGGCTGCTGCGTTTCTACGAGTTTTCGATCGAGGATCTGTCCACGTCCATGCCGGCGGGACAGCTCGAGCTGGCGATCGACCCTAAAACCGCGTGGGCCTTGGCGAACCGGCAGAGCTTTCCCGTGGACGTCAATCGCGCGGACCGCCACGCGTTGCTGCGAGTGCCCGGCTTGGGCGTGCGCGTGGTGAAGAGGATACTCGCATCCCGACGGCAGCGACGGCTGCGCTTCGCGGATCTGAAAGCGTTGGGGGCGACGTTGCGTCGGGCGCGCTATTTCATCGTTGCGGCGGACTACACGCCGATCGATGCGGAGCGCGCCAACGAGAGGGTGCGCACCGATCTGACTCAAGCCGACCGCCAACAGGCGCTTTTTTGATGGGGGCAACGTCGTCGACGCCCGGCACCTTCGAGCAATGGCGCAACGCAGTCCGACCGCTGCTGGCCGCCGGCGTCGAGCCGGCTTCGCTCGAATGGAACACGACGTTCACATGGGATACGGCGCCTGCCGTGCGCACACAGATATCCCCGCCCCGGGGTCCGCCTCCACGCATCTCGCCTGCGTTGTTACGGCTGCTCCAAGCGGTCGCAATTTTCCGGCAGGCCGGGCGATGGGAATTCATGTATCGCCTGGCATGGCGCTGCATGATCGAGAATCCTCGGCTGCTCGACGATGCGGCCGATCCGGATGTCCGTCGTGCGACCCTGATGGAACGTGCCATCCGTCGTGACGTGCACAAAATGCACGCCTTCGTGCGGTTTCGCGAAGTCTTGGATACCGGCGGTGCGCAGTCTTACTTCGCCTGGTTCGAACCACAACATGAAATTTTACGGCGCGGCGCCCGGTTTTTCGTCGAGCGGTTCCCGAACATGGTGTGGACCATCGCGACGCCCGATGGCGCTGCGGTGTGGGATCTGCACACCTTGGCATTCGTCGATTCGCCGGACATGGAACACCGGCCGCGGACGGATGATTACGAAAACCTCTGGCGTACGTATTACCGCAGCATCTGCAACGTTGCGCGGATCAACCCAACGGCCATGCAGCGCGAAATGCCGCAGCGCTATTGGAAGCATTTGCCCGAAGCGGCGGAAATTCAAGCGCTGCTTCGGGAGGGCGTGGCGAATTTCACTCAACGGACGCGCGAATCGGTCGGTGACGGCATCGCCATGGCGAAGGCGCTCAAACGTGCGTTGCCGGCCGCCGGTACGGACGAGGGACCCGCGAGCTGCCGTCGTTGCGACCTCTGGCGCCATGCGACTCAGGCGGTGGCGGGGGCGGGCGCTGCGCACGCCCGCATCATGCTGGTCGGCGAGCAACCGGGGGACGAGGAGGATTTGCGGGGACATCCCTTCGTCGGCCCCGCGGGCCGTCTGCTCGACCAGATCGTCCTCGCCGCCGGCCTGCAGCGGGACCAGTTATTTATCACCAATGCGGTGAAGCACTTCAAATGGGAGCCGCGGGGCAAGCGCCGCTTGCACAAGAAACCCGGCACGGGGGAAATCGACGCCTGCCAGGTGTGGCTGGAACGAGAAATCGGCGCGGTCGGGCCCGTGGTGATCGTTGCGCTGGGCGCTTCGGCGCTGCGTGCTCTGACCGGCGCCACGATGTCCATCGAGGCTGCTCGGCATCAAGAGCTGGTCCATCCGAGCGGAGCGCAGATTTTGGCCACCTACCATCCGGCGGCGATTTTGCGCGCCGATGACGACAAGGCGCGGGCGCTGCGGACGCATCTCGAGAACGATCTACGCCGTGCCGCCGACCTCGTTGCGCAGAAACAGTGACGGCCACGAGGCAGTGACCTCCCCGCGCCATCTCAAGGGTCGCGGCGCCCTGTCGAATGCGGGCAGTCGCTTCCACGCGCAGACGCACGAAGTGCAAGCCGATGGGTGGTATCTTGACGAGGTACCGGCCAGCGTCACGGAAGTCGTGCTGCCCGACCGCGCGCGCAGCCTCATCACGGCGAACAGTTCGCCGGACGTCGGCTTCGAGAGGTCCATCAATCCCTACCGCGGTTGCAGCCATGCCTGCGTCTATTGTTTCGCGCGTCCGAGCCATGCGTATCTCGGGCTGTCACCGGGCTTGGATTTCGAAACGCGGCTGTTCTACAAGGACGATGCGGTCAACGTGCTCGAGGCCGAACTGTCGAAGCCCCGCTATGTATGCAAGCCCATCGCGCTCGGCATCAACACGGACGGCTATCAGCCGCTCGAGAAACGACTGCAGATCACCCGCAGCATTCTCGCCGTGTTGAGCCGCTGCCGTCACCCCGTGACCATCATCACCAAAAGCGCGTTGATCTTGCGCGACATAGATTTGTTGGCCGATCTGGCGAAAGATAGCCTGGTGTCGGTCATGCTCAGCATCACGTCGCTTACCAATGACATCAAGCGCACGCTGGAACCGCGTACCGCGTCGCCGCAAGCGCGTCTGCGCGTCATCGCTCAGCTGGCCGCTGCCGGCGTTCCCGTCGGTGTCATGGTGGCGCCGGTCATTCCGGCGCTCACCGACCACGAATTGGAAGACATCATGGCGCAAGCGCGACACGCGGGTGCGACCTGCGCGGGATATGTCTTGTTGCGCTTGCCGCACGAGGTGAAGATTTTATTTCGCGAATGGCTGGCGGAGCATTATCCTGAGCGGGCCAAACACGTCATGTCGCTCATCAATCAAAGCCGTGGCGGGAAGGATTATGATGCGGAATTCGGGGTACGCATGCGCGGTACGGGACCTTTCGCGGAGCTCGTCCGTGCACGGTTCGTACTGGCAGCGCGAAGACTCGGGTTCGATCCGGCCAGCGATCGTCACGAATTGGTGACCACGCTGTTTCGTCCGCCGCGCTCGACGCCGCAATTGTGTCTCGATCTTTGAGGAAATTCGCCAGCGCTCGACCATGTCTGCCCTGCCCACAGCATCCGGCGCTTCCGTGCTCGGCCGATACGGCACTTGAAATCCAATGATATGAGAATGTTAGACAGAAGACTCAATGTGGCGCCGATGATGGATTGGACCGATCGCCATTGCCGTTACCTCCACCGACTGTTCGCACCGCATGCCTTGCTCTACACGGAGATGATCGTCTCCGCCGCCGTGGTGCGCGGCGACGCGCTGCGCCTGCTCGACCATCACCCGAGTGATCATCCCGTGGCCTTACAGTTGGGAGGGTGCGACCCCGGCGAGCTGGCGACGGCGGCGCGCATCGGCGTGTCCATGGGCTACGACGAAATCAATCTCAACGTGGGTTGCCCCAGCGACCGCGTCAAGAGCGGGGCCTTCGGGGCGTGCTTGATGCTGCGGCCGGCTTTGGTTGCCGACTGCGTTGACGCGATGCGCAAAGCGGTGAGCGTGCCGGTGACCGTGAAATGCCGCATCGGCATCGACGACCAGGACAGCTTCGAGTTCTTCTTGGGATTCGTCGATCGGGTGGTGGGCGCGGGTGCGGACGCGTTGATCGTGCATGCGCGTGCCGCGATCCTAGGCGGCTTATCGCCCAAGGAGAACCGTGAAATTCCGCCGTTGAAATACGACTATGTGCATCGGCTGAAGGCGCTGCGCCCGACGCTGCCCCTGGTCATCAACGGCGGGTTGAACGACCTTTCCTCGATCGTGGCGCAGAGCGCGCAGGGGGTGGGCGTGATGCTCGGGCGCGCCGCGTATCACACCCCCCATTTATTGGCCGAAGTGGAACGCGCCTTGATCGATCCGGCTTGGTGCGGTCCAGCCCCCGCCGACATCGTCGAGCGCATGGTGTCCTATGCGCGAACCGAAATGCCACGCGGTGTCCGGCTGCATTCCATCACGCGCCACATGCACGGTTTGCTGGCCGGCCGCGCCGGCGCCCGGGCGTGGCGCCGCTTTCTGTCCGATGTCGCGGGCCGACCGGACGCGTTGCCCGACACGCTGTATTCGGCGCTTCCCATGCTGAATTCCGGACTGGCGGCCTAAACGGCAGAGGCGCCCGCAGCCAGGTTAAGTATAATTTGGTGGCACATGGGTATTGAAATCGAAGTCGCTATCGTCTTTGCCGATGTCGTCGGCAGCACCAAGCTGTATGAACTGCTGGGTGATTTGCGTGCGCGGGACATGGTAGGGATCTGCATCGAGGTGATGCGGGCGGCCACCGACCAGAACAACGGCACCGTCATCAAGACCATGGGCGATGAAGTCATGGCGACTTTCCCCACGGCCGACGATGCCTTGAACGCTGCCGCGCGCATGCAGAAACAAATCGCGGCTCATCCGGCACTGAAGGTCGGCGACCACAACGTCGCCATTCGAATCGGCTGCAACTTCGGCCCCGTGGTCCTGGAAAATCGGGACGTGTTCGGCTCGGCGGTTCATACCGCCAATCGGATGACCAGCCAGGCGAAGGCGGGCCAGATCATCACCACGGCGACGATGGTGGATCGGCTTTCGAACGAGTGGCGCATGTCGGTGCGTCAGATCGACTTGGCGACGCTCAAAGGGCGCAGCAGCGAAGTCGCCTTGTTCGAGGTGCTCTGGCAAACCGACGACGTCACCAGCATGGTGCCGGCCATCGCCATCACGTCGCGGGAAAGGTCGAACAAAGGTTTGCGCCTGCGTCTGCGCTATCAGGGACAGGAAATCCTCGTCGAGGATTCCCGTCCCAACATCAGCATGGGCCGCGCGGAAGAAAACGACTTGATCATCAAGGGCAATCTCATTTCGCGGCTGCACGCGCGGGTGGAGTTCAACCGCAATAAGTTCATGCTCTTCGACCAGAGCACGAACGGTACGTTCGTGACGGGCAAAGAAGGCGAGGAAGCCTTCGTACGCCGCGACTCCATGCAGATCCGCGGCGAAGGCCTGATCGGCCTCGGCCGGGCGCCCGACAGCAATTCCTCGCAGGTCATTCGATTTTCCTGCGAGGAATAGCGGGCCTCAGAGCACGCTCTTAGAGTGCATCAAGCCTCGGAAGCGACCCGCTTGAGAGATTCTGCAAGCTCGGCCGTGAGCGCCGCCGGCATCCGGTCGCCGAAACCGGCGAAGTACTCGCTGATGCCTTCGAACTCGGTCTCCCAGAGTTCCGGGGTGACGTTGAGCAGATCGTCGAGCGCACCCGGGGCCATTTCCAAACCCGCCGTGTCGAGATCCCGCGCGTGCGGGAGATGACCGATCGCAGTGTCTTGCGCGTCCGCCGTGCCCTTGCACCGGTCGATGATCCAACGCAGCACCCGCAGATTGTCGCCGAACCCAGGCCACAGAAACTTACCGCCCTCATCCTGACGGAACCAATTGACGTGGAAAATCTTCGGCGGCGCCTTGAGCTTCGCGCCGACGTTGATCCAGTGGGACCAGTAATCGGCAAAGTTGTATCCCGCAAACGGCTTCATGGCCATCGGATCACGCCGCAGCACGCCGACCGCGCTGGTGGCCGCCGCGGTGGTCTCGGAGGCTACGCCGGCACCGACCAGCACGCCGTGCAACCAGTTGCGCGCTTGATAGACCAAGGGCGCGAGGCTGCGCCGGCGGCCGCCGAAGACGATGGCGGAAATCGGCACGCCACCCGGCGCATCGGCCAGCTTCGAGTAACTCGGATTTTGTTTCGCGGCCACCGTGAAACGCGAGTTGGGTTGCGCGGCCGGGCCGTTAGCCGGATCGTAGGGCCGTCCCTGCCAATCGGTGACGGGTGTGCCTTCCGAGAGGCCTTCCCACCACGGTTGATTGTCCGCGGTCACGGCAACGTTGGTGAAAATGGTGTCCTTGCGGATGGTCTCGTAGGCATTGCGGTTGGTCTTCGCATTCGTCCCCGGTACCACGCCGAAGTAACCGGATTCCGGGTTGATGGCGTACAAGCGTCCGTCTTTACCCGGATGCAGCCAGGCAATGTCATCGCCCACCGTCCAGATTTTCCAGCCTTGGTAGCTGGCCGGCGGGATCAGCATCGCCAGGTTGGTCTTGCCGCAGGCCGACGGAAACGCGCACGCCAGATAATGAACTTCACCCTGCGGATTTTCGACGCCGACGATCAGCATGTGCTCCGCGAGCCATCCCTCGGTGCGCGCCTGCCAGCTGGCGATTCGCAAGGCATGACACTTCTTACCGAGCAACGCATTGCCGCCGTAGCCGGACCCGAAGCTCTTGATCGACAGCTCTTCCGGAAAATGCATGATGAAACGGCGATCCGGATTCAAGTCGCCGGTAGAGTGCAAACCCTTCACGAACATGCCGTCTCGCGTGATGCGTTCCAGCGCCGCTTGACCCATGCGCGTCATCAGCTTCATGTTGAGCACGACGTAAGCGCTATCGGTGATCTCGACGCCGCACCTCGAGAACGGCGAATCGATGGGGCCCATGCAATAGGGCACCACGTACAGCGTGCGGCCCTTCATGCAGCCCTTGAACAGGGCATCCATCTTCTGATGGGCTTCGTCGGGTGCCATCCAATGGTTGTTCGGACCGGCATCGTCCTTATTTTTGCTGCAGACGAATGTCAGATGCTCGACGCGGGCCACGTCGGACGGATGAGAACGGTACAGATAGCATCCCGGGTTGCTGTTCTGATTCAATGGCAGGAGTTCTTTTTTCGCCACGAGCTCGCGTTCCAAGCGCTGAAACTCTGCCTCGCTGCCGTCGCACCAGACGATGGAATCGGGCTGCGTCAGCCTCGCGACTTCGTTTACCCAACGGGAAACTTCGAGATTCAATTCTGCGAGAGACGCGACGTGCTGGGGGGCTGTGGCCATGAATGTCCTCTAAATTGGGCTTTGTTCGGGCTGACACAATGCCAGAGAGATGGCTAAGTCAACAACTCCAACGAGCAATCTTTAATGCGCTGCATTATGGCGTATTTAGTCGATCCAAGAAGATATCGAGAAAAACCTCATAACCTTATGTTGAGAATAAATAAAAACCAGTTTTGGAGTCGATGGGCAACCGGCATAATCCGGCGTTTCACGGTTGCCTTGGTGTTGTTCTTCGCGATGGCGCACGCGAGTGGTCAAGCCACCTCGTCGAGTCTCGAGATTTCGACGTTGACCGAAGTTGAAATCAGGGCGACGAAAGGCGGGCGATTTGTGGTTAAATTACAACGAGCGAATCGAGTCGTACCCGGCGATCCGGTACTTTGTACGGTGCGAATCTACAATCGCGGCAGCGCGCCCGTACTGGCGCCGTCCATCGTCGAAGCGGTGCCCGACCACATGACCTACGTTGCGGGCTCTGCATCGGGGCCGGGCGCGACGATTACTTTTTCGGTCGACGGCCAGGTCTTCGGACCACCCGAGAAGCTGAGGTCGAAAGGCAGCGATGGCAAAATGCGCATTGCAAAAGCTGCTGAATACACGCACATACGTTGGCAACTCAAGAATGATCTCAAGCCGGAATCGGTCGCGTTCGCGCGTTTTCGCGCGGTTGTGAAATAGCACGGCTCGAAACGTCGTAGGCTAGCGTCATCGACACCGACTATAAAGATGTGTTCGGCATTGCCGGTCCGCTTGCGCGCGCGCTGCCGGGCTATGCCTATCGCGCCGAGCAGACGGCGATGGCCAATGCGGTCGGGCAAGCACTGGCGTGTCACGAGCCACTGATTGTCGAGGCCGGCACGGGAACCGGCAAGACGTTCGCCTATCTGGTGCCGGCCCTTCTGTCGGGACGCAGCGTAATCATTTCGACGGGCACGCGGACCTTGCAGGATCAGTTGTTTCATCGGGACGTGCCGATGCTGGCCAAGGCCTTGGGGCTACCGGTCAGAGTGGCGCTGCTCAAGGGTCGCACCAACTATTTGTGCCGGCATCGGCTGGAACTGACGCAGCAGCAGGGCTCGCTGCTCGGCGGCGAACGCGGCGTGGCCCGGCTCCTGGCGCGCGTTTCGCGCTGGGCAGCGACGACGCAGTCCGGCGATCTTGCCGAACTGACCGATCTGCCGGAACAGTCCGGCATTTGGCCCATGATCACCTCGACGCGCGAGAACTGTCTCGGCCAGGAGTGCCCGCAGTTCGGCCGGTGTCACGTGTTCGACGCGCGGCGCGCGGCACAAGCCGCCGAGATCGTGGTCGTCAACCATCACCTGCTGCTCGCTGATCTCGCGCTCAAGGACGAAGGCTTCGGCGATTTGTTGCCGGGCGCCGAGGCGGTGATCTTGGACGAGGCGCATCAAGTGCCCGACATCGCGGCGCAGTTCTTCGGGCAGGTCTGGTCGGTGCGGCAAGTACAGATCCTGATGCGCGATATCGGCGCCGAATTAGCGGCCGCCACGGTGCGCTCCGCGTCGATCACCGGCGAGCTGTCGCTGGTCGAGGCACGTTTGGACGATTTGCGCGGCGCGTTCCCAGGCGGCGCGGGGCGCTACGAGTGGGTCAACCTGCCGACGGCGTTTTTGGACATTCTAATGGAGCTCGAGACCGCGCTCGGCGACCTTGGTAAAGAACTCGGCAAGGTGGGTGCCGGAGCGGGCATTCAAAACTGCGGCCGCCGCGCGGTCGCTTTGGCGGCGAGTCTCGGGACGTTGGGGTCCGTGCCGGAGGACGCTGGATTGCGTTGGGTGGAGGCGGCGGCCAACGGACTGTCGCTACACTTCACACCGTTCGAGATTGCCGACCGGCTGCGCGGCTACGTGGAAGCGCGGCCGTGCGCCTGGGTGTTCACATCCGCGACGCTTGCAATCGGTGCCGACTTCACGCATTTCGCCGCCCGCATCGGCCTGCCCGACGCGCGCACCCTGCACATCGACAGTCCATTCGATTACCGCGCTCAAGCGCGCATCTACCTGCCCGCGGCAATGCCCGAGCCCCAACATCCGACCTTTGCGGCCCGCTTCATCGACGCCTGTGCCCCTTTGTTGGAGGCGAGCGGTGGTCGCGCCTTTCTGCTCTATACGAGCTACCGCGGCCTGGCCGACGGCGTGGCCGCCATGAAGGCGCGCTTTCCGGAGCCCCCCTTCCCCGTGCTCGTGCAGGGACAAGCCCCCCGCGAAGCGTTGCTCAATCGATTCCGTGAACTCGGCAACGCCGTGCTGCTGGCAACGGGAAGTTTCTGGGAAGGTGTCGACGTCAAGGGCGAGGCGCTATCCATCGTCGCCATCGATAAGCTGCCGTTCGCCGCGCCCGACGACCCGCTGTTGAAGGCGCGGCTGGAGGGCATCCGTCGCCGCGGCGGTAATCCGTTCTCCGAGTATCAGTTGCCGCAGGCGGTGCTGGCTCTGAAACAAGGCGTGGGCCGCTTGATCCGCGACGTCGAGGACTTCGGCATCATCGTGCTCGGCGACCCGCGCCTCACCAGCAAAGGCTACGGTCGGGTCTTCTTGAAAGCATTGCCGCCGAGTCCGGTCATCACGGAAGTCGCCGCCGGTGTCCAATTCCTCACCGAACGCCTCGGCCGTCTGCCCAGCGACGCGGCCGCCGTGGCAGCGTCGGTCAACTGATCCCATGCGGATCCTGGCAATCGATACGGCGACCGAGGCCTGTTCCGTGGCGCTCTTGACCGATACGGGCATGATCGGCGAATGGCGCGAGGTGGGACGCGGTCACGCCGAGACGCTATTGCCCATGATCGACGCCATCCTCGCCGAGGGCGGCATGACGCTCGAGCGACTGGATGCCATCGCGGCCAGTATCGGACCAGGTGCTTTCACCGGCGTGCGCATCAGCGTCGCCGTGGCGCAGGGCCTGGCCTTCGGTGCGGGTGTGCCCGTGATTGGGGTGACCACGTTGGAGGCTTTGGCGTTGCAGGCCATCGGGCAAGGTCCGGACCGAGCGGCGCACGCGCTGGTGTGCCTGGATGCACGGATGGCGGAAGTGTATTGGGGATGCTTCAGCACGGATCTCGCTCGCGGCGTGGTTGCGCGTGGGATACCGGCGGTGGCCGCCGCCGCCGCCGTTGCGGTGCCGTTCGACGCTGCCTGTTACGGCATCGGCCGCGGTTTTGCGGCCTACCCGATCCTCGCCTCTTTGCCGGGACTGATCCTGGAGCCGGGTGCCGCCGCCGCACTGCCCGACGCGCGCCACATGGCGCAGCTCGCGGCGTTCAAGCTTCGGTTGGGGGAAGCCAAGGATCCGGCCGAGCTTGCGCCGCTGTATCTGCGCGACAAGGTGGCCTTCACCGAACTTGAGCGGGCCGCCGCCAAACAGGCCGCGCAGTGACTGTCACGGCACTGTCACATGGGGAGACTGTAATGCTAGGCGAGAAAAATCAAGGGAATGGCGCTACATGACCGCAAAACGCATCTTGATCGTCGAAGACGAAAAAGCCATTCGCGACATGGTCGCGTTCGGCCTGCGGCGCGCCGGCTACGAGGTGCGTGAGGCCGAAGACTGCCGCGAGGCGCGGGCGCGTATCGTCGACGTCCGCCCCGATCTGATGTTGATCGACTGGATGCTGCCCGACATGAGCGGTTTGGAGCTGACGCGCTCGCTCAAGCGAACCAAGGACACCGAGGAAATTCCCGTCATCATGCTGACCGCCCGCGCGGAGGAGCAGGATAAGATCGGCGGCCTCGAGGGCGGCGCGGACGACTACATCACCAAGCCGTTCTCGCCGCGCGAGTTGGTGGCGCGCATCCAGGCCGTCCTACGCCGCGCCGCGCCGGCGGGCTCCGCCGACACCGTGGAAGTCGATGGCCTGAAACTCGACGATTCGAGTCACCGAGTCAGTGCCGGCGAGCGTGAGATCCCCTTGGGACCCACTGAATACCGGTTGCTGCATTTTTTCATGACCCATCCCGAGCGGGTGTTCACCCGGGGCCAGTTGCTGGATCGGGTCTGGGGCGGTAATACTTACGTCGAAGAGCGAACGGTGGACGTCCATATCAGGCGACTGCGCAAGGCTCTCGAACCTTTTTCGTTGGAACGTCTGGTACAAACGGTGCGCGGCTCCGGCTACCGGTTTTCGGCGCGGGATTCATAAGGCGGGTTATTTTCAGCCCATGGCAGCGATGTGGACATTTGCACTCGCCAGGCTCGCCGGAGCGCTCGTTGCGGGTGTCTGTCTCGGCCTCCTGATCGGTCCCGTGTGGCTGTGGTTGCTCGCGTCCGCTTGTTTGTACCTCGCCTGGCAGCTCGCCAACCTGCATCGACTCGACCGTTGGTTGCGGCTGCGCTCGCAGATCGATCCCCCCCAGCTCGGCGGCATCTGGGGCGACATCATCGGCCAGGTCGTACGGCTGCATCGACGCAAACAGTTTCACAAACAGCGTTTCGTGCAGTTGTACCGCGAGCTGCGGCGTTCGACCGCGGCGCTTCCCGACGGCGTCATCATCCTCAGCAATCATAACGAGATCGTCTGGTTCAACCGCCAGGCCGCGCGTTTGCTGGGACTGAAACGTCCGGTTGACGTCGGCCTGCGGGTGGTGAATTTAGTCCGTTCGCCGGAATTCACCGAGTATTTACACGGCACCGATTTCGCAAGACCGCTCACCATCCGCCCGCCCGCCGAGGTTGAGCGGTATCTCGCGTTGCAGGTCGTGCCGTACGGCGCCGGGCAATCCTTGCTGCTGGTGCGCGACGTGACTCATCAGATGCGGCTGGAAGCGATGCGCAAGGACTTCGTCGCGAATGCCTCGCACGAACTGCGCACGCCGCTGACCGTGATCAGCGGTTATCTGGATACGCTCGCCGACGATCCGTCCATCGACGGTGCGTGGGCCGGCCCCATCAGGGACATGCGGGCGCAGGCACGCCGCATGAACACGATCATTGCCGATTTGTTGGAACTGTCGCGGCTCGAGTCCACGGACGGCGAGGCGATGCGCGATCCCATCGACGTGTCGAGCATGTTGCAGCGAATGCAGCGTGACGCGTTGGCAAGCGGCGAGCGCCCGCGCCAGGTTTTCTTGGACCTCGACACGGAGGATGGCTTGTTCGGCTCCGGACAGGAAATCGAATCCGCCTTCACCAACCTACTCGTGAACGGCATCAAATATACGCCGTCGGAGGGCATGGTCCGCATGCGCTGGTGGAGCGACGCGGAGGGCGCGCATTTTTCGGTGGTCGACAACGGCATCGGCATCCCGGCGGAACATCTGCCCCGATTGACCGAGCGCTTCTACCGGGTGGATGCCGGCCGCTCGCGCGAGCGGGGCGGTTCCGGCCTCGGGCTTGCGATCGTGAAGCATGCCTTGCAGCGTCATGGTGGCTGGCTCGACGTGCAGAGCACCGAAGGCCGGGGCAGCACGTTCACTTGCCATTTTCCGACCGCGCGGGTCTGGCACACCGCCTTGCGAGCCGTTGCGAGCGCCTGACGTCACATTTATCGTGCAAACTGTTGACGCACGGTTTAATCGGATGTAAACGAAGACGCGCACAGCAGATGCACTTCATCAAAAGGTAACTTCATGGAAACGGCCGACCTCACCCATCACATCTCCCGGCGCTTCAACGAGGACCTCGAGAAGGTGCGCACCCAGGTGTTGCAGATGGGCGGGTTCGTCGAACAGCAGCTGCACAAGGCCATCACCGCGCTGGTGGAGGGCGATAGCCGACTCGGCGAGTCGGTGGCCACCGACGATTACAAGGTCAACGGGATGGAAGTGTCGATCGACGAGGAATGCAGCCGCATCCTCGCGATCAGAGCACCCGCGGCCGGCGACCTACGGGTCATCGTCGCTATCATCAAAACCATCACCGACCTCGAGCGCATCGGCGACGAGGGCGAAAAGATCGGCTATATCGCCTCACGGCTGGCGACCATGGAGCGCCCGGCGGACAAATACCGGGAAGTGAAACATCTGGGCCGCCAGGTCGCGCAGATGGTGCACGATTCCTTGGATGCGTTCGCGCGCATGGATTCGCTGGCGGCGCTGAAGACCGCCCGGGAAGACAAGATGGTGGACGAAGAGTACGAAGCCATCCATCGTCAATGCATCACGTTCATGATGGAGGACCCGCGTACCATCCGGCGCGCCCTCGAGATCATGTGGATCGTCAGGGCCCTGGAGCGGATCGGCGATCATGCCAAGAACATCTGCGAGTATGTGATCTACATGGTGCACGGCAAGGACATCCGCCACACCTCCTTGGAGGATGTGGCCAAGCAGATCGATGCGGCCCAAGCGCTGTCGCGCCGCTGAGCGAAGTTCACCGATGACTGAAGGGTACCGATGACGGCGCGTGCCGCCAATGTCGCAGGCGCACTGGTCTGCGCCGCCTTGCTGGCATACGCTTATTACGCGCAGTTCGTGCTGCATCTCGAGCCCTGTCCGCTCTGCATCTTCCAGCGGGTGGGTATTTTTGCGATCGGCGTGTTGTTCGCGCTTGCCGCCGCCCACGATCCCGCCGGCGGGGGCCGCCGGGTCTACGCGGCGCTGTTGTCGTTGGCCGTGCTCGCGACCATGGGCGTCGCGCTGCGGCATCTGTACATTCAAAGCCTACCGCCCGGTACCATCGCGGCGTGCGGTGCGTCGCTCGATTTCATGCTGAAAGTGTTTCCGCTCACCGACGTGCTGACCAAGGTGCTCACCGGTTCCGGCGAGTGTGCCCGGATCGAATGGCGGCTCTTGGGACTTGCGATGCCGGCGTGGGTGTTGATCGCCGCCGCCGCCCTGGGCGGGTACGGCTTGTGGGCGAACCTCCGTCGTAGACCGCCGGTGCTGCGTTTCTAATGGGTACGCATAGCTCGGCAACCGTGGCGCTGGCGCAGGAATTGATGGCACGTGCGTCCGTGAGTCCCACGGATGGCGGCTGTCAGGCGCTGATGATAGAGCGGCTGGAGGCACTCGGCTTTACGGTGGACACGTTGCGATTTGGAGCGGTCGATAATTTTTGGGCCAAACGCGGGAAGGGCGGTCCGGTATTTTGTTTTGCCGGGCACACCGACGTCGTGCCCACGGGGCCGCTCGACGATTGGGCCACCGACCCGTTCGCGCCGGTCATCAAAGACGGCATGCTGTATGGCCGCGGCGCAGCAGACATGAAGAGCGGCCTCGCCGCCATGTTGACTGCCAGCGAAGAATTCGTGGCGCGCTATCCCGATCACGCCGGAACGATCGCCTTTCTCATCACCAGCGACGAGGAAGGGCCATCGGTCGACGGCACCCGGCGGGTGGTGGAAGTGTTGCGCGACCGGCGGGAGATCATCGATTGGTGTCTCGTGGGAGAACCCTCGAGCGAGACGGTGCTCGGCGACACCATCAAGATCGGCCGGCGCGGTAGCTTGAGCGGGCGTCTCACGGTACATGGGGTCCAAGGGCACATTGCCTATCCGCACTTGGCCGACAATCCCATCCATGCGTTCGCGCCGGCGCTTGCCGAGCTGACCAAAACGGTATGGGACGAAGGCAATGAACATTTTCAACCCACCTCGTTTCAGGTATCGAACCTGACCGCAGGTACGGGCGCGCCGAACGTGATCCCGGGCGAGTTGAAGGCGCGCTTCAACCTACGCTTCTCGACCCAGCAAACCGTCGACTCCCTTAAAACCCTTGTCGAAGATATTCTGCGCAAGCATCGGGTCAACTATTCGTTGGATTGGTTCATTTCGGGGCTGCCTTTTCTGACCGTGGCGGGACGGCTCTGCGCCGCGGCGAGTCAGGCGGTCGAGGAACAGCTTCAGGTGAGCGCCAAACTGTCGACCGGCGGCGGTACGTCGGACGGCCGCTTCATCGCGCCCATGGGCGCTCAAGTCATCGAACTTGGTGTCATCAACGCGACCATACACAAAGTGAATGAATGCGTGAAGGTTGACGATATCGACCGATTGCACCGGCTGTACTTTCGGACCTTGGAACTGCTACTGGTGCCTTAATCGAGAGTCGTCAGCCGACGCAACCCGCCGCCTTGGATATGCCGCGGGAACCCAAACATGGATTTCCGCGGCATCTACTTACGGCCCCGGCCACTTAACCTCGCCGGGTAGCGCCTCGCCCCTAGGCGCCCGCTATTTTACGCTGTACCCGCGGCCATCTAGACAGGCTTCCTGGGCACGCATGTAATCGTTGCGCTTGCTGGCCGTCGCACCCGCCGTCGCTCCCTGGGTCGGATCGAAGCCACTCTGCGTGGTCGCCCAATGATGGCACTCGTACTTGTCTTTGGCCTGTTGTTCCTCGGACTGGCCATTTTTCGGATACGCGATCAAATCCGTGCCGGTCGATCCCTGAGTTGCATCGGGGTTTTGCAAGCCTTCCGGTGGCGCCACCGTCTCATATTGGGAAACGTCGGCATCGTAGCGGTAGTACGTATCGTTGGCGTAGTAGTAAGGAATACCGTCCCACCACAATGTCGAGTAGTACAACGGCAACGCACCGAAAAACAGTCCGAGGCCGAGACCATAACCCCAACCGCCATAGCCACCGCGCCAGCCATACCCGCCACGATAGCCGCCGTAGCCACCGCGATAGCCGCCACCGTCGCCGCCG
>CAZZXZ010000025.1:0-31079 GCA_964658135.1 uncultured Acetobacteraceae bacterium
GCGCACTTGGGCGTCCTCTTCCTCGATGAATTACCGGAGTTCGCCCGTAACGTGCTCGAGGCGCTTCGCGAACCTCTCGAGAATGGATTCGTCGCTCTGGCGCGCGCCAAGCGTGCTTACGAATTGCCCGCCAGATTTCAACTGGTCGCGGCCATGAATCCGTGTCCGTGCGGCTATGCGGGCGATCCGCGCGGCCGCTGCCGATGCACCGGCAGCCAAGTGGCCAACTACCGGAATAAATTGTCCGGACCGCTGATCGATCGGATCGACATACACGTCGAGTTGGCCGCGCTGCCGGTGGAACAGCTCGTGGCGGAGTCACCGCTGGTCGTGGAGACGTCGGCTGCCGTGGCCGCACGGGTGGCTGGCGCGCACGCACTGCAGCTCGGACGCCAGGGGAAGCTGAACTCGCGGCTGACTCCCGCCGAAACGACGATTCTTTGTCCGCTCGACCGCGAGTCGCGCGTCTTGGTGAGCACCGCAATCACCCGTCTGGGATTGTCGGCCCGGGCATACCATCGCGTGCTGAAATTGGCTCGCACCTGTGCCGATCTGGCCGGCGCGCCGCTGATCCGTCGCAGCGACCTATCCGAAGCCATCAATCTGCGCGCCCTCGATCGTCCTATCCGTTGAGGGCGCCCATGTCACTCGTCCACCATGCCCTACTTGTTGAGAGCGACCATGTAGTCGACCGTCATGCGGATCGTCGCATCGGGCCAGGTCGTCCCGCCTTTGGCTGGCATGTTGCCTTTGCCGAGGATCGCGTGCTGATACAGCACCTCCTTACCTTGAGCGATGCGCGGTCCCCAGGCGGCATGGTCGCCGATTTTCGGCGCCCCGTTGATGCCGGCGCTGTGACAGGCCGAACATACCTGCGTGAAGGCCAGTTCACCGGTGGCCGGCACGTTGGCGACGATGTCGCTTTTCGGCGCGGACAACGCTGCCAGCGCGCTATTGTCTTGCCCGGCGACGGCTTCGTGCGCCACCGGAAGGATGTTTTGCGCCACATCGCTCATGTGCAGAGGTTCCAACAGAACGTGTTCGCTTTGAGTATCCTCACCGACATTGCGGGCGAAAACGAACAGCAATATGGCGACGAATACCAGAATGCCGAGCACGAGACTGAAGGTATTGAAGAATTGGGTATCTGAAGAAGCTGCTTTGGACACGGTAACTCGGTGAAAATCGATGGAAAACCATCAGGGTTCATAGTCAGTATAACGATACCGGGCAATGCACGGAATAGCCGCACTCGTTTCCGCGGCTCGCTGCACTACCCGCGTCATTTTCTCCTCCTCGTTGGTTGTGCGGCTGCGTTGGTGGCGACGGACGGGCGGCATTCGGCCCAGGGGATTGCCGTTTCGTTCGGTCTGTTCGGCGTGCTGCATGCGGCGGCCGTCGTCCTCAGCTTGCGCAGCCCTGGATCCGTGGCGCGGAGGCTTTCGTTCATTGTCCTGTCGGGGGCTTTGACGACGCTTTGCGTTCTGCTCGGCATGCGCGCACGGGGTCTGTTTGCGGGACTGCTGGAAGTCCCTGCAATGTCGAGCGTGTCCATGGCGCTGGCTTTGTCGTCCGCCGTGGGCGCCGCCGGCTATGGGCTGCTCATCCGTTGGTTCTGGGTCGATCTGTCGTTCCGGGCCATCGCGGCGATCAGTGTCGTTTGCCTGCTGGCCAGTGTGGCGGTTTTCAGCGTGGGTGCGCCGGTGAGAACTCAGGGCGGATTGTGGTTCGCGGTGTCCTGGTGGTTGGTATTCTCCACCGGTCTCGGCGTCTGGGACGCTCGACGATAGATCCAAATGGTTCGCTGCATCCGTGTCCTATCCATTAAGATGAGCGGATGATTTCGGCTCGAGAAGCGTTTGAACTTCTGCGCGATGGTAATCGGCGCTTCGTGGCCGACGTGAGGAGCCATGATGCCTTGCCCAGTCGTGCGCGTCGGATCGAGTTGGCGGCCGGTCAAGAGCCTTTCGCCGCGGTGCTAGGGTGCTCGGACTCGCGGGTGCCGGTAGAAATAGTTTTCGATCAGGGGCTGGGAGATTTGTTCGTCATCCGGGTGGCCGGCAACATCGTCGCGCCGTCGCAGGTCGGTAGCGTCGAGTTTGCGGCGGAACAATTTGGCACCCGCCTGGTTGTCGTTCTCGGACACTCCGGCTGCGGCGCCGTCGTCGCGACGCTGGCACAGCTGCAGCGACCGATAGAAAATCAGTCCCGAAATCTGCGTTCCATCGTCGATCTCGTACGGCCGTCGGTGGAAGATTTATTGGCGACGGATCTGCGCCATGACTTGAAGGAACTGGTGCATCAGGCCGTGCGCGCCAACATTCGTGCGTCCGTCAATCATTTGCGGCACGGATCGGAAATCATCGAGCAGCTGATCCGCAACGACGGCTTGTTGGTGGTGGGCGCCGAATACTCGCTGGAAACCGGCGTGGTGGATTTTTTCGACGGAATTCCCGAGAACTGATGGTCACCGCGGAACAGCTCAACGAGCGGGGCGTCGGGAAATTTCCAGGTTTGCTCGGGCTCGTGGTAACGCGCGCCGCCGCCACGTTGATCGAGGCGGAGTTGTTGGTCAGAAGCGAACTCATGGCGCCGAACGGATTTCTGCACGCCGGTACCGTCGTGACGCTGGCCGACACGACCTGCGGCTACGGCTGTTACGCCAACTTGCCCGCGGGTGCGACTGGATTCACGACCATCGAACTCAAATCCAACCACTTGGGCACCGCGAAACACGGCACCATCGTGAGTGTCGCGACTGCGGTGCACCTGGGAAGAAATACCCACGTCTGGGACGCGATCGTCACGCATCGGGAGACGAGTAAGACGATTGCGCTGTTTCGTTGCACGCAGATGATTCTTTATCCGCGGTCATCGTCGAATACCGACCGAGGATGATCGCGGAATGTGGCTTATTGGCGGCAGTTGAGCCATTTTTCGGCACCGCGGTCGCCGAGGCTGGACTCGAGTTGCCCGCGACGGGTAACATCGCCGACCGACTTGCGCCCGTAGCTCAGCTGGATAGAGTATTCGCCTCCGAAGCGAAAGGTCGCGCGTTCGAATCGCGCCGGGCGCACCATTTTCAACGCAACCGCCCGATCCGGTCGCCGATCAATATCTGCATGGCGTGTTCGTAATGACCGGCCAGCCGTTCGATGATGGTCAATAGCTGTTCGCTGGTCTCGGAGATCAGCGCGAGCGCGCCGGCCTCCTGCAACGCGCCGAGCGCCGTGCTCATACGCCGCCATTGTGCCGTCGTCGACTGTAATGAATCTCGGATGACTTCCGATGAAAGCGGTGCCGCGGCCAGGTAATCGAGTGCCGCTTGGAAGCTGCCCGTCAACTCGCGTAACTCGGCGAGGCGTTCGGCACTGGGTTGCAATGCCAGCAGGAAGCATAGTTTCGTGATCCTCTGGCATACCATGCGTTGCCGTCCCGCCACGTTGAGCACGTGCAAATTCGCCGCGAGCCCGGATGACTCGACCAGTTCGGTCAGCGCGTCCGCCTCGTTCAGCATGGCCTCGGCCTTGCAGTCGAGCAGGTCGAGCAGCGCCGTTTCGGGTGTGCGGGCGCAGATCGCGGCCACCTCCTGCCAACGGCCGGCGGTACGCGTGACCTGGACGCCGTAGTTCTTGGCGCGCAAGGCGCCGCGCAGAATGACGAGGTTCGCTTCGACCCGAGCCATGGTGTCGGCCATGCCGCCGCGCGCCGCTGCTTGGCCGTCCGGGGTCAGCGCCTGTGCGTAGCATCGGACGATGCGCTGCGACAGCATTCTCAGTTGGCCGGCCCGGTTCACGGCCTCACTGGCGCTCGCCATGTCGATCACGCTCGAAGCGATCACCCCCAGTCGCTGGCGGGAGGTCATGGCGAGGCGCCGCAGCACCTCGAAAGCCGCCTCTTCCGTCATGCCGCGCGACCGCATCAACACGCCCTTCGCTCGATCCACCTGCTTGCGCTCCTCATAGCGCTGAGTGATCTCGTCGAGTTCTTTCTTCAAGGCCTGTTCGCACCGGAAATACGCTCGCGCCACGTGAACGATGGAGAGCAGACGGTGCCGCGCATAGCCTTCGACGACATACGCGTGGATGCCGCTGTCGGCGGCGCGCTCGATCTTCGACGAATCGTTGTCCGCGGTGAAGACGACGAAAGGACACGGCGCTAACCGGCTGACCAATCGAGCAGCGTCGAAGAGTTGGTCGGACGGGCTCGACGAGCCGGCGATCACCACGTCCGGTGCGCTTTTGACGACCACTCGGGCGAGCGCGTCGACGTCGGCGTTCGCTTCGATCACATCCAATCCAACGGCCTGCAGATCCAAGCGCAGCTCATCGGGTTCGAGCGGCGCTTCCGTTGCCGTTAACACTCGATACATGCTCATTTCCGCCGGCGGCCCTGTCGAGTTCTACGATGCGGTCAAACGCAAGGCGGCGCAAGTCGGTTGCGGATTCCGCCTCGACCGAAGCTTGTATGCGCCGGTTTGGAGCAACCCATCGACGCGGCGCAACGAGACGGTGCACAAATCGAGCGCAATGTCGGCATATTGGCGTATTGGCCCCCCTGATCGCGGCCTCAGCCTACGGCACGGATCTTGCTGATCAACACGCAAGAGCCGTTTCATCGTTGCAACGGCCCGCCGCTCTGACCAGCGGCGCGACGCCCAGCGCTTGTGCGTTCCTCGCGGCTTTTCGGCCGAGTCATGTGCCTTGCAGTGTTCTGCACGCCCGCTCATTACTATAGGGGATTACTCAATGTTGTTCGATTCACCCGCCGTCAATGCCACCGGACCGAAAGCCACCCGCATCGATTTATTTTCGTTTTCGACACCGCAGATGCGCGCGTTCCACATTACCTGGCTCGCCTTCTTCACCTGTTTCTTTGCCTGGTTTGCCGCCGCGCCCCTGATGCCGTTGATCAAGACGGAATTCGGCCTGAGCAAGGATCAGATCGCGAACATCAACATTGCCGCGGTCGCGGTGACCATCCTGGTGCGAGTCATCATCGGACCGCTGTGCGACAGCTTCGGCCCGCGGCGTACCTATACGTGGCTCTTGTTGCTGGGGGCCATCCCCGTGTTCGGCCTGGCGTTTTCCCACAGCTATGAAGTGTTTCTGTTCTTCCGACTGTGTATCGGCGCCATCGGCGCCTCTTTCGTCATTACGCAATATCACACCAGCGTGATGTTTGCGCCGAATGTGGTCGGCACGGCGAACGCCACCGTCGGCGGATGGGGCAATGCCGGCGGCGGCTTCGCGCAGAGCATCATGCCGCTCATCGTCGCCGCGGCGGTCGCACTCGGCGTCGAGCAAACCGCCGGATGGCGCGTGGCCATGTTCGTACCGGGCGTCGCCATGCTGGTGATGGCCGTCATCTATGCGCGTTACACGCAAGATACGCCACAGGGCGACATCGTCGACCTCAAGGCACGGGGCATCAGCGTCGACAGCGGAAAAAAAGGCGGCCTCACCATCATTCTGCGCGCGAGCCGAAATTATCGGGTATGGATGTTGGCCGCCACCTACGGGGCCTGCTTCGGCGTGGAAATCTTCATCCACAACATCGCCGCGAGCTACTACGTGGACCGGTTCGGTCTGTCGATTCAGAGCGCGGGGTTCGCAGCCGGCATCTTCGGCGCGATCGCGTTGTTCGGGCGTGCCTTCGGCGGGATGGCAAGCGACCGTTTCGCGCTGACCAAGGGTCTGGACGGTCGCTCGCGACTGCTGTTTGCCTGCATGCTGGGTGAGGGTGTGGGCTTGCTCTGCTTCAGTCAAGCATCGTCCGTGGGTCTCGCGGTGGCCGCCATGGCGGTGTTCGGGGTCTTCACGCACATGGCCTGCGGTGCGACCTATGCCCTGATGCCCTTCATCGACCGCAAGGCGCTGGGCGGCGTTGCCGGTGTCATCGGTGCGGGTGGCAACGTCGGCGCGGTGGCGGCTGGATTTCTCAACAAGGCGGCCGCGACGCCGCAGCAGACATTATGGCTGTTGGGGTTGATCGTGTTGGCCACGTCGGTGTGTGCCATGACCATACGCTTCTCCATGTCGCACAAGTCCGAGGAGCAGCGGCTGCTCGACGCTGCCCTCGCGGAGCGCCGCGCGGCACGGCCGAATCCGTTGCTGCATCCGCTCGCGACGGGGCTGTCATCGCTTGGCGCCGGCGCTCACTTCGGTGGCGAAAAATGAGCATCGCAACAGAAGCTGCGGGAGCGAAATTGCGGCTGCTGGTGCTCGGCAACGGCATGGTGGGCCAGCGCTTCCTGGAAACCTTGGTGAAGGACGCGCCCGCCCGCTTCGCCATCGAGGTGTTGTGCGAGGAGCCGCGCCACGCCTACGATCGGGTGCATCTCTCGAGCTACTTCGCGGGAAAATCCGCGGCCGATCTCGCGTTGGTCGACGAGCAGTTCTTCCACGCTCATGCCATCGGCATTCACTTGAACGAATGTGCTGTGACGCTGGATCCGGAACGCAAACTGGTCACCTCCTCGCGGGGACGCGAGTTTGCGTACGACAAACTCGTTCTCGCCACGGGTTCCTATCCGTTCGTTCCCGCCATACCGGGACATGATCGGCCGCAGTGCTTGGTGTACCGTACCATCGAGGATCTGGAGGCGATCGGCCGGGCCGGGGCGCAGAGTAAGGTCGGCGTCGTGGTCGGTGGCGGCCTGCTCGGTCTCGAGGCCGGCAAGGCGCTGCTCGACCTGGGCCTCGAAACCCATGTGGTCGAATTCGCACCCCGCCTCATGGCCGTCCAGCTCGACGACGGCGGCGCGCGAATGCTGCGGCGTAAGATCGAGGATCTCGGCGTGCACGTGCATACCGGCAAGAACACGTCGGCGATCGTGCCGGGCACCACTCACCTGCACACCATGCAATTTGCCGATGGCAGCGAACTGCATGCCGATGTGATCGTGTTCTCGGCCGGCATACGGCCGCGCGACGAATTGGCGCGTAACGCCGGACTCGCCATCGGCGCGCGTGGCGGTATCGTCATAGACGGCGCCTGCCGAACCTCGGATCCGGACATCTATGCCATCGGCGAATGCGCCTTGTGGCAGGATAAAATTTTCGGTCTGGTCGCGCCGGGGTACCAAATGGCGAAGATCGCCGCCGGGCAGCTGGCCGGGAATGCCGATGGTCGGTTCGCGGGCGCCGACATGAGCACCAAGCTCAAGCTCATGGGCGTGGATGTCGCGTCGCTGGGCGATGCCCACGGCGCCGTGGCCGGAGCGCGCGCCTACACCTTCATCGACGAGCGCAAGCAGCACTACAAGAAGCTGGTCGTCAGCGAGGACGGCAAGCAGTTGCTCGGCGGGATTCTGGTCGGCGCGGTGGAAGACTACGATACCTGGTTGCCGACGATGTTGAGCCAACTGCCGCTGCCGGCCGACCCCGAGCGGCTCGTGCTGCCGGCCTTGTCCGGTGAGGCGCAGCCCGCGCTCGGCGTGGCGGGATTGCCGGACACGGCGCAGATCTGTTCCTGCAACAACATCGAAAAACTGGCGATCTGCGCGGCGGTGGCGGCCGGCTGCACGACCTTGGGCGCCATCAAGAAGACCACGCGGGCGGCGAGTTCATGCGGCGGCTGCGGACCTTTGGTCATGCAGATCGTGAAGGCGGAACTCACGCGGCGCGGCGTGGCGGTGAGCAACCACCTCTGCGAACATTTCGCCTATTCACGGCAGCAGCTGTTTCACTTGGTTCGCATCGGCGGTATCCGCCGCTTCGACGACTTGATCGCGAAGCACGGCCGGGGCAGGGGCTGCGACGTTTGCAAGCCGACGGTCGCGTCCATTCTCGCATCCTGTTGGAACGAGTTCGTACTGGCCAAGTCGCACGCCCCCTTGCAGGACACGAACGATTTCTTTCTGGCGAACATGCAGAAAGACGGCACCTACTCCGTCGTGCCGCGGGTCCCGGGCGGCGAGATCTCGCCGCAGAAACTCATCGCGATCGGTGCAGTGGCGCTCAAGTACAAGCTCTACACGAAAATCACGGGCGGCCAGCGCATCGACCTGCTGGGCGCGCAGGTCCATGAACTGCCGCTGATCTGGCGCGAGCTCATCGCGGCGGGTTTCGAATCCGGACATGCCTATGGAAAATCGATGCGCACCGTCAAATCGTGCGTAGGTTCCACCTGGTGCCGGTACGGGGTGCAGGACAGCGTCGGCCTCGCGATCGCCCTCGAACATCGCTACAAGGGTCTACGCGCTCCGCACAAATTCAAGCTAGGTGTTTCCGGCTGCACGCGTGAATGCGCGGAAGCGCAGAGCAAGGATGTGGGCGTGATAGCGACCGAGAAAGGCTGGGGGTTGTACGTCTGCGGCAACGGTGGAATGAAACCCCGGCATGCCAGCCTGCTGGCCTCCGATCTGGATCGGGACACCTTGATCCGTCTGATCGACCGCTTCCTGATTTTCTATATTCGCACGGCCGATCGTCTGCAGCGGACGGCCACTTGGCTCGATAATCTCGAAGGGGGATTGGATTATCTCAAGGACGTCGTCTGCAACGACAGCCTGGGGATCGCGCAGGAACTCGAAGCGGACATGGCGTGCCTGGTCGGCAGCTACGAGGATGAGTGGGCCAACGCGATCGACGACCCCGTCACGTTGCGGCGCTTCCGGCACTTCGTCAACAGCGATGCCACCGATGCGAACGTGGTGTTCGTCGAAGAGCGCGGCCAAATCCGTCCGGCGAGCCGCGAGGAAAAGCGTGAGCGCGAGACGCTGCTGGCGGGAGAGACTTCTTGACTGCGTCCCGCCCGTGGGTCGATGTCTGCGATCTCGAGGACATCGTCCCCGATACCGGGGTGTGCGCCGCGATCGGCGCTCGACAGATAGCGATATTTCGCACCGCGGATGCGCTCTATGCCATCGACAACGGCGATCCTGCGAGCGGTGCCAACGTGTTGTCGCGCGGGATCGTCGGCGATCTGGCGGGCGAGCCGGTGGTGGCATCGCCGATTTTCAAGCATCACTTCAGCCTGCTGACCGGCCGCTGCCTCGAGGAGGCCGGCTATTCGGTGACCGCCTACGCTTGCCGTGTGGTCGCCGGCCGGGTGGAGGTACGCGAAGCGCAACGGCCGCCGCGCTCGATGAGGACCAAGCGCAAGTTGATCGTGATCGGCAATGGGATGGCCGGCATGCGCACCGTCGAAGAGCTCTTGGACGTTGCCGCACATCTGTACGACATCGAGGTGTTCGGCGCCGAACCGCATGGCAACTACAATCGAATCTTACTCTCCCCGGTCTTGGCCGGCGAGAAGCAGGTCGACGACATCATGCTGCATCCGTTCAGTTGGTATGCCGACAAGGGCGTCACGCTGCACTCGGGAGACCCCGTCGTGCACATCGACCGCGTCAAGCGGCAGGTGCGATCCGAACGCGGCATCGTCGCGGCCTACGATCGATTGTTGATCGCCACCGGCTCGAACCCCGTGGTGCTGCCCATCCCGGGCAGTGATCTCCCCGGCGTCGTGACGTTCCGCGACCTACAGGACGTGACGCGCATGCTCGAGGCATCCCGTACGCATTCGCGCGCCGTCGTGATCGGCGGCGGTCTGCTCGGGCTCGAAGCGGCCAATGGATTGCGCTGCCGGGGTATGGACGTGACGGTGGTTCACTCGTCGCGCAATCTGATGGATCGACAACTCGATCCGGCGGCATCCGAACTGCTGCAGACCTCCTTGGAGCAGCGCGGTATCGAGTTCAAGCTGGCGGCTAGAACCGTTGCGATCCACGGCGCCACTCGGGTGTCAGAGGTGTGTTTTGCCGACGCCAGCCGGTTGTCGGCCGATTTGGTGGTCATGGCCGTGGGCGTGCGTCCCAACATCGCTTTAGCCCGCGAGGCCGGCGTGCGCTGTGACCGGGGAATCCTCGTGGACGACACCTTGCTGACGTTCGATCCGAGCATCTATGCGGTGGGCGAATGCGTGCAGCACCGCGACACCACGTATGGATTGGTGGCGCCCCTGTGGGAACAGGCGCGCGTGTGCGCGGCGCATCTCGCCGAACTCGGCTTCACCCGGTATCGCGGCTCGCTGACCGCGACCCATCTGAAGGTCACCGGCATCAGCGTATTTTCCGCAGGCCTCGTCCGCGGCGGCCCGACCAGCGAATCCTTGGTATTTCACGATATCAAGCGCGGGATCTACAAACGGCTCATCGTGGAAGACGATCGCGTGCGAGGCGCCGTGCTGTATGGCGATACGGTGGATGGTCCCTGGTATGCGGACTTGATGGCCGAAGGGCGACCGGTCGGCCCGATGCGCGATCGGCTGCTGTTCGGTGAAAAGGTGTGCAACGCATCGTGACGGCGGCCGTGCCCGGCGCGGTACGCACGACCTGTCCTTACTGCGGCGTCGGCTGCGGGGTGATGGTGACGACGGACGCCGCCGGGGCGCATGTCGCGGGCGATGCGGAGCACCCGGCGAATTTCGGTCGATTGTGTTCGAAAGGCTCGGCGCTCGCCGAGACACTGGGGCATGAAGGCCGCTTATTGCGTCCGCGGCTGCACGGTCGGGATACGGAGTGGTCGACCGCCTTGTCGGAGGTGGCCGGCGGCTTCGCACGGATCATCGCCGAGCACGGCCCGGACGCCGTGGCGTTTTACGTGTCCGGCCAGTTGCTGACCGAAGACTATTACGTCGCCAACAAACTCATGAAAGGCTTCATCGGCTCGGCGAACATCGATACCAACTCGCGTCTGTGCATGTCCTCCGCCGTGGTGGCGCACCAGCGCGCGTTCGGCGCGGACATCGTCCCGGTGTCCTACGAAGATTTGGAGTTGGCCGATCTCATCGTCATCGTCGGCTCGAATGCAGCCTGGTGTCA
This sequence comes from uncultured Acetobacteraceae bacterium, assembly GCA_964658135.1. Classification (GTDB taxonomy): domain Bacteria; phylum Pseudomonadota; class Gammaproteobacteria; order Steroidobacterales; family Steroidobacteraceae; genus Bog-1198. The sequence goes on from CAZZXZ010000025.1 coordinate 10,829, forward strand.
CCCGGTTCTCTATCAACGGATCTTGAAGGCGAAAGAGCGGCGCGCGCAGATGAAAATCGTCGTCATCGATCCGCGGCGCACGCCCACCGCCGAGATCGCGGACCTGCACCTGCCGTTGAAGCCGGGCAGCGATGTGACGTTGTTCAACGGCTTGCTCACCTATCTGCAGCAGCGCGGTGCGGTCGATCGCGCGTTCGTCGATGCTCACACGCGAGGCGCCGGCCATGCGCTCGCCGTGGCGCACAATACCGCCGGCGATACGGCCGCGGTCTCGCGTCTATGCACAGTGCAGCAGTCTGCACTGGACCAGTTTTACGCATGGTTCGCGTCGACCGAGCGGGTGGTGACGATGTTCTCGCAGGGAGTGAACCAGTCCTCCTCCGGCACCGACAAAGCCAACAGCATCATCAATTGCCATTTGCTGACCGGCCGGATCGGCAAGCCGGGCGCCGGACCTTTTTCCGTGACCGGACAGCCCAACGCGATGGGCGGGCGCGAAGTCGGTGGGCTGGCGACCCTGCTGGCGGCACACATGGACTTGGCTGTACCGGAACACCGCCGCGTCGTTCAGGACTTTTGGCGCAGTCCCGCCTTGGCTGCCGCGCCGGGTCATAAAGCCGTCGATTTGTTCGAGGCCATCCACGCGGGGCGGGTCAAAGCAGTATGGATCGTCGGCACCAATCCGGTGGTCAGCATGCCGAACGCCAACCGTGTCAAGGCGGCGCTGGAGCGTTGCGAATTGGTGGTGGTATCCGATTGTGTCGCCGCAACCGACACCACGGCATACGCCCACGTATTGCTGCCAGCGGCGACGTGGGGAGAGAAGGACGGCACGGTGACCAATTCCGAACGGCGCATCTCGCGCCAACGCGCGTTCGTCGCACCACCCGGCGAGGCGAAGCCGGACTGGTGGATGTTTTGCGAGGTGGCGAAACGAATGGGTTTCGGGCAGGCGTTCGCGTTCCGCTCGGCATACGACATCTTCATCGAACACGCCGGCTTGTCGGCGGCCGGCAATGACGGCACTCGTGCCTTCGACATCGGTGCTTTGGCAGCCCTCGGTCGAGCCGACTACGAGACATTGGCGCCGGTACGCTGGCCGTTGCCGCGGGGCGGGGCGGCGACGCGCGCGCCTTGCGTCGATGGCCGCTATTTTCACGCCGACGGCCACGCGCGTTTCATATCGACGGTACCGCGTGCGCCCGCGTATGCCACGGATGCGGAGTATCCTTGGGTGCTCAATACCGGGCGCATTCGGGATCAATGGCACACCATGACCCGCACCGGCAAATCCCCCCGCTTGATGGCGCACACGCCCGAACCGTTCGTCGACATGCATGCGCAGGACGCCTTGGTGGCCGGCGTGCGCGCGGGCGAACTCGTCAAGGTGACCACTCGTTGGGGTGAGTTGATCGCGCGCCTGCGTACCAGCGGCGAGATCGCGCGCCGTACCCTATTCGTACCGATGCATTGGAATGCGCAGTTCGCAGGCAATGCCCGGGTCGGGGCGCTGGTCAATCCCGTCGTCGACCCCTTATCCGGTGAGCCGGAGTTCAAGCACACCCCCGCGCGCGTGTCGCCGTTCGTGGTCGCGTGGCAGGGATTTACGTTGAGCCGCACGGCGCTCGTCATCCGCGATGCCACTGCCTGGTCCCTGACGCCCAGCCAGCAGTGCCTGCGCTATGAGATTGCCGGCAGCCGGGTGTTTGGCAATTGGTCGTCCTGGGCACGGCGTATGTTCGATGCCGGTTCGGCCGACTGCGATTGGATCGAGTATGCCGACCGCAGCACCGGGATCTATCGGGCGGCCTATGTCGTCGACGAGCGACTCGAAGCCTGCGTGTTTCTGTCGCCCCGGCCGGATCTTCCGTCGCGGACCTGGCTGGCGAGTCTGTTCGCCAAGCCCGTGCTCGACGGGCGTGACCGATCGAGCTTGCTCACCGGCAAATCGTTCGACGCCGAGGCCGATGCGGGGGAGACGGTTTGCTCGTGCTTTACCGTGGGACGGAACACGATTCTTGCCGCCATCGCCAAATTCGATCTGCAGACCACCGCGCAGATCGGCAAGCAGGTGCGCGCAGGCACCAACTGTGGCTCATGTCTGACGGAGTTGCAGAATCTACTCGGCCGCGAGCGACCGGTGGGCGTGTGACGCGCCTACTTGGCGGCAGTGCTGTCGATGGGTTTCGTCGGTCGGGCGGCCGGTTCCGAAGCGGCCGCCCGCGGATTGACGCGAAGACTGCGGCTTGCGCCGGCCAGGGAAGCGGACAATAACTTATCGAAGACGCCGTGCGTGGCGCCGCCGCGATTCATCAATCGACTCGTCCACTGCAGCGACGGGCTGCCCTTGTGACCCGCCTGCAGGGAAAGACTGCCGCCGCCGCTTTCCCACAGGGTCAACAAGCGGATCCGGTTGTGGGCCCGAAAGTCGGCCAGACGCTCCCACACCGTGGTCCGCATCATGGGTCCGCTGTCCGCCGAGCCGCTTGCCGCCGTATCGGCCGTCATCGACGGGCCGCGGGGCCGAAAGTCCTGCGTCGATCGGGTGGCTTCGAGATCCACTTCAGGGATGACTTCGTAACTCGGCGGTAGGGACAGGGCCAAGGGCGCCGGCGGCAACGAAGATTGCTGCAACCTGCTGAAATCGGGCTTCAGCGGACCCACCGGCATCACGCGCTCTTCGCTTGCCATGGCCTTGCCGGCCTGCGCCTGAGCCAGCGCGAGCGCGATCAGTCCGACCGCGAGGGTATCGCATAGGCGCGCGGTGCTGTGTGAGCCGTTCTCCGGCATGGTGAAGGATACGCGTGGCGTCGTGATTTGGACGACTCGCCCAGCATCCCTCAAGTACGGCGTGACCTCGCGCGGCATGCATCACAATTTGCGCCAATTCTTCGATCGCGGCCACTCGATCGCTACATAATTGCCGCTGATCGCCCGGTTATGTCACGAACTCGTCCGACTAGTGCTTGCGTTCCTGCGCCGCCAGATCGTCGACCAACGCGAGAAGGCGCTCGGGGCTGCCGGCGGAACGCACGTCAGCCACGAACTTGCCGTTGATCACGAACGTGGGCACCCCCTCGACCCGGTAACGCTGCACGAGTTGATCGGCGCGCTGCAGGTCGGTTTCCACGGCGAACGAGTGATACGCTTTGGTGAAGGCATCTCCCGAGATACCCAATTTCTTGACGAACGCTTCCTGAACACGCTCCGCACCGGCCGCGTCGTTGGGATCGTTGGCGATCAACGGATCGTTGTTGACGTGAATTTCCTTGAACACGGCGCTGTGCACTTGATCGAGTTTGCCCATGTCCTGCAGCGTGTAATAGAGCCGTGCCGTGGAGCGATGGGCCTCGCTCCACATCACCGGCACGCGCATGAACGTCACGAAGCCCGGCTTGGTTTTTCGCCAGGACTCGACCAGCGGATCGATCGCATAGCAATGCGGACAGGCGTACCAGAAAAACTCCAACACTTCGATCTGACCGGCGGGAACGGCGGTGGGTTGCGCCGGAACGAGGCGCGTGTAATTGACGCCTTCCTGCCATAAGGTCGGACCGCTCGGGGACGCCGCCGCTGCCGCCCCGGTGGTCGCCGCCATGGTCGACGCGACCGCCGCGAGCAGGGGATTGTGCGTGCCGGCGTCGCCGGCCGCTTCCTCCACGACCTCGGAACCGTCCTCGTTGATGCGCTTGACCTTGGCCGCCGGGGTCGGCAGGAGCCCGGCCGCTTGTTGTTGACTCGTCGTGGCGACAGGGGCGGTGCTGCTCGCCGGGGGAGCCAGGGCGGTCGAGGGCGTCGTGGCCGTCTGGCCGGACTCCCCGTCGGTGGAAGGCTGTTTCGCGCAGGCCGCGAGCGTCAACGTCAGGCACAGTCCCCAGACGGCTCGGGACGCACGCCAGCCCGGCGAAGTGCGCATGTTCAGCGCAGACCCTGCACGTACGAGGAAACGTTGCGAATGTCGTCGGCCGACAAACGCTTGGCGATTGTCGGCATGATGCCGTTGGGACCCGTGGTGCGCTCTCCCGACGCGTAATCGGTCAACTGTTTCGCGATGTACACCGAGTGTTGTCCACGCAACGCCGGGAACTTCGCCGGCTCGTTGCCATAGCCCGCGGGGCCGTGACAGGCCATGCATGCCGGTATGCCGCGCGTCTTGTCGCCCGCGCGGTACAGCAGTTCGCCGGCCTTCCAATAGGAGGGGTCCGCTTCGAGCCCGGTGTTCACGAGTCCGCCGAAATAGGCGCCTAGATCGGCCATGTCCTGCGGCGACAAATTGGCTGCCATCCCCAACATGACCGCGTTTTTGCGGATGCCGCCCTTGAAGTTCGCCAGCTGCGTTGCGATGTAATCTGCGCCCAATCCGGCCAGGCTCGGCCATTCAGGATTGACGCTGTTGCCATTGGCGCCGTGGCAGGCCTGGCAGGCGACGGCTTTGGTCGCTCCGGCTTCGGCGTTGCCCACTTCGGCGGGGCCGGCGGCGATACTCGAGTAGTTGACGATCATGCCTGAAATAGCCGCTGCAAAAATCCAAAACCGCTTCATGCTCGCCGTTGACCCCATAAGCTTAAAGTGAACCGCTCAATGCATGAAATTGTACACTAGCGGCAATAACTTGCGCCCAAGCAACCGCCATGTCGACCTACCCCCACGTGAAATTCTTGACCAGTGCAGCCGAAGCGCATCAGCTGGCACCGGACAGTGGTCGAGAGATCGCCTTTGCGGGGCGCTCCAATTCCGGAAAATCCACCGCCATCAACGCCATCACGCAGCGCTCGGGACTTGCGCGGGTGAGTCGCACGCCGGGGCGCACCCAGCTCATCAACTTTTTCGAATTGGCTCCTGAGCGACGCTTGGTGGACCTGCCCGGCTACGGCTTCGCCAAAGTACCGGAGCGCATCCGACTCAAGTGGCTGCAATTGATGGAGCATTACTTCAACGTGCGGGAATCGTTGGTGGGTTTGGTGCTCATCGTCGACAGCCGGCGCGGTCTGGGAGCGCAGGATGCGGCCATGCTCGAGTGGGTACTTGCGCGCGATCGGCAGGCGCATGTGCTGCTGACCAAGGCGGACAAACTCAATCGTCAGGATTCGCAGCGTGTGCTCAAGGAAACGAAGAGCGCCTGCGAGGATACCGCGGTCACCACCCAGTTGTTTTCTGCGCATGCATCGCAGGGCTTCGAAGAGGCGCGCGGCGTGATGGACGGATGGCTGAACGCCGCCTAAAAAAAGGCCCCGGTGGAGTCTTGCGACTACCACCGAGGCTAGACCAACCCGGCATGGGGATGACAAACCGGGTCTAGCCCGCTCAGGGAGAAGAGCGGGGAGCGTCTTTCTCGCTCATGGGATTAGATGGGGATGCCGGGTGAAAGTTCCAGGGGCTGATGCGGCATTTGGGCGAAATTCGCCAAATCGGCCGTGCGGGGCGCCAACTGAATGGTAAGGCCCAGCATCCATGCAAATATTTACGTTTACCGGCTGAAACTTGACACACGAAGCCATGCGGCCAATGGGCCCAGCTAATGGGCCTCGTCCCAATTCAGTCCTGTCCCGACGTCCACCTTGAGCGGCACGGCGAGTTGCGCGGCTTGCGCCATCAATCGCCTGACGTGCGGCACCACCTGCTCGATCGCCTCATCGGCCACTTCGAGGACGAGTTCATCGTGTACCTGCATGATGAGCCGGGCCGGCGCCCGCGAGGCGCTCAGCCACTCATCCACGTCGATCATGGCGCGCTTGATGATGTCGGCCGCCGTGCCTTGCATGGGCGCATTGATTGCGCTTCGCTCTGCATACTGGCGCAGCGCCTGATTGCGCGATTGGATTTCGGGAAGATATAGACGCCGCCCGAAAATGGTTTCGACGAAGCCGGCATCGCGCGCCTTTTGCTTGGTTTCGTCCATGTAGCGCTTGACGCCCGGATAACGGTCGAAATACAGGTCCACGTACCGTTGCGCCTCGCTGCGCCCGATGCCGAGCTGCCGGGCCAGACCGAACGCCGACATGCCGTAGATCAACCCGAAGTTGATCGCTTTGGCCGAACGCCGTTGGTCCGCGGTGACCGCATCCGGCGCCAGGCCGAAAACTTCCGCCGCGGTGGCTCGATGGACGTCGCGGTCCTCGGCGAAGGCACCGAGCAAGCTGGGGTCCGCCGATAGATGCGCCATGATCCGCAGCTCGATCTGCGAATAATCGGCGGCGATCAACGAGCATCCGCGCGGCGCGATGAACGCCTGGCGGATGCGCCTGCCTTCCGGCGTGCGGATCGGAATGTTCTGCAAATTCGGATCGGACGACGATAGTCGCCCGGTCGCCGCGACGGCTTGATGATAAGAGGTGTGAATACGGCCGGTTGCTGCATCGATCTGCTCGGGGAGCTTGTCGGTGTAGGTCGATTTCAGTTTGGCGATTCCGCGATATTCCAGAATCAGTTTGGGCAGCGCGAATGTGGCCGCCAGCTCCTCGAGCACGTCCTCGGCCGTCGATGGTTGGCCGGTCGGGGTTTTGCGGATGACGGGAATGCCCAGTCTCCCGAACAAGATCTCCTGCAATTGCTTCGGCGAATCGAGGTTGAAGGTGCCGCCCGCTTCGGTGTGCGCCAGCGTCTGCAATTCCAGCATGCGTATCGCCAACTCGGTGCTCTGCTTTTTGAGCAGCTCGCGGTCCACCAATACGCCGATTCGCTCCATCCGAAACAGGACGGGAACCAACGGCTGTTCGATTGATTCGTACAGCTCTTTCAAACGCGGCAGGGCTTCGAGCTGCGGCCAGAGAGCCTGATGCAGCTGCAGCGTGACGTCCGAGTCCTCCGCGGCATACTCGCCGGCACGCTCGATCTCCACCTGGTTGAACGTGATCTGTTTCGCCCCCTTGCCGCACACATCCTCGAAGCGAATGGTCTTGATGCCGAGATACTTCTCGACGGTCGAATCCATGTCGTGGCGTGTCGTGACGCTGTTGAGGACGTAGGACTCGAGCATCGAGTCGTACCGCTGACCGGCGAGCGCGACGCCATAATTGGCGAGGATGTGGCTGTCGAATTTCAAATGATGACCCAGCTTCGGCAGCGCTGCATCTTCCAGCAAGGGTTTGAGCGCGGCGATGACCCGCTCACGATCCAATTGCGCCGGTGCGCCGGGATAGTCGTGCGACAACGGAACATAGGCAGCATCTCCCGCGCAGACCGCGAACGACACGCCGACCAGCCGTGCGCGCATGTAATCCAAACTGTCGGTCTCGGTGTCGAACGAGATCAACGGCGCTGCGCCAAGTTTGACGAGCCAATCATCGAACGCCTCCGGCGTGGTGACCGTTTGATAATTGCGCCGCCGCAGCGGCGCGGTGTTCGCCTCGCCTGCCCCGCCTGTCCCGGCCGCCGCGATCGCCGCCCCGGCATCCGCCGCGCCCCCCTCGCGCGCCTCGCCCTCCAGGGAGCGTAGCAGCACGCGCAGATCCAGCCGGGTGTACAAGTCCCGCAGTCGGGCCACGTCCGGTGCGGTCGCAGCAAGCTCCTCCACCGTCAGCGACAGCGGTACCTGGGTGTCGATGGTGGCCAGTTTTCGCGACAGTTCGAGCGCGGGTAGTTCGCTGCGCAGATTTTCGCCCACCTTGCCGGTGATGGCGGCGGCCTGCCCAATCAGGGCATCCAGGTTTTGGTACTGGTTCAACCACTTGGCTGCGGTTTTAGGGCCGACGCCGGTCACGCCCGGAATGTTGTCCGAACTGTCGCCGACGAGCGCGAGATAGTCGACGATCTGCTCCGGCGATACACCGAATTTTGCCGTCACCCCCGCGCGATCGAGGCGCGTGTTGCTCATCGTATTGACGAGGCTGATTTGCGGACCGACCAGCTGACACATGTCTTTGTCGCCGGTGGAGATCAAGACGTCGTAGCCCGCTTCGGCCGCCCGCGTCGCGAGCGTGCCGATCACGTCATCCGCTTCCACGCCGACGATGCGCAGCATCGGCAACCCCAAGGCGCTCACCGCGTCCAGCAGCGGCTGTACTTGGGAGCGCAGATCGTCGGGCATCGGCGCGCGATGCGCCTTGTACTGATCGAATAAATCGTCGCGAAATGTCCTGCCCGGCGCATCGAAAACCACGGCGACCCGCGTAGGCGACTCCTCCTTGAGCAGCTTGTTCAACATGTTGAGAACGCCCAACACCGCGCCGGTGGGCTCGCCATGCACGTTGGTCAGCGGCGGCAGCGCGTGAAAAGCGCGATACAAATACGACGATCCGTCGACCAACAGCAGCTTGCGGGGTGGTGTTACCAAGTCGATGAGGACGTTACGGCCGGGGTGCGGCGGCGGCGGGCGCGGCGTTTGTCGGGGCCGCCGGGGCGGATCCGGACGGCGGTCCGGCGGCTGGCGGCGTCGTTTGGGCGGGCGCCGGCGAGGACTTCGGCAGACCGATTTTCCGATGCGGCCGCTGCGCATCGGGCAGCGTCAACGGGCCTTTTTGACCGCACCCGAACGAGCCTCCCGTCACGGCGACGATCAGCAGCAGCGGCATGATTTTCATGGTCCGTAGTATAACGTGCCCGACCGACCAACCGACCGCTCGGCCGGACGTGGCCGTCGCGGGTGCGCTATTTCGGCGTAGGCATTAATTCGGCGTAGGCGTCAGCGGCCTCACCGCCTGGTGGGACTGCGGTGTGCCGGGCGGCTGCTGTGCCGCGCCGCTCGAATTATCGCTGACCAGATCCACGTCGAATATCAGCAGCGAGCCTGCGGGAATTCCCGGCCGCGGGCTGGCGTCGTAGGCAAGTTCGGGAGGAATGAATAATTCCCATTTCGCGCCGGGCTTCATGAGCACCAAGGCTTCCTGCCAGCCTTTGATGACGCCGTTGATCTTGAAAGTCGCCGGCATGCCACGGGAGTAAGAGCTGTCGAACTCGGTGCCGTCGAGCAGTTTGCCGCGATAGTTGACCGTCACCTCGTCGGTGGGCTGGATGGCCGGCGCCTTCGCGTTGCCCGCGACCAGCACCTTGTATTCCAAACCCGAAGCGGTCGTCTTCACGTTTTTCTCGCGGCCGTTGCGCGCGAGAAAGTCCTTCGCCGCCGTTTTGTTGCTCGCGGTGGTGGCTGCCATGACCGACTGCACGAACTGCTGGATCTGCTGCTGATCGGCGCGCGTCGATTTCTTGCCCTGCAAGCCGTCCTGTACGCCCTTTGAAATCGCCTCGGCATCGACCTGCTTGCCGATTCCGACCGAGTGCATTTGTTCGCCGAAGGTCAGCCCGAACAAGTAACTGGTATGTTCGCTGGAGTTATCGACCGGCGGCGCCGGTGCCGGAGTGAGCGGTGTGACCGGCGCGGGAGCGGGTGTCTGTGCGCCGGCCAACGGTGCTGCGGCCATCAAGAGCCACACACCGCAGACTGATTTCGCGTTGCCAGCCGTCGTGCGATAGGTTGAGTATTTCATGGCGCGCACGATACGCCAGTCGGCATCGCGAACGCCAGCGCGGCGTTAAAGGCCCAAGGTTCCCATGCCGACCACGGCCACCGTCAAACGCGAAACGCACACGCGATCCCCCGCCTCGTTCACGATGTCGATGGTCCAAACCTGGGTGCGACCGCCGATGTGCAGCGGACGAGCGGTGCCGATCACCCGTCCGCGGCGTACCGCGCGCAGATGGTTGGCATTGATTTCCTGACCCACGCAAACCATTTTGTCCCGATCGACACACAGGTTGGCGGCGACGCTGCCGAGCGTTTCCGCCAGGACCACGGAGGCGCCGCCGTGCAGCAATCCGTATGGTTGGCGGGTGCGCTCGTCGACCGGCATGCTGGCGCGCAAGAAGTCGTCGCCCAGCTCCACGAACTCGATGTCCAGATGGTGGATGAGCGTGTTCTCGCGTCCGGCATTCAATGCGTCGAGCGACGGCGTGCCGCGCCACAGGCTCACGGCGCATCCTTGAGTTTCGCGCCGATGCGCTGATAGGCCTCCCGGAACGGGATGTTCTCTTGGCTGACCAAGGCGTTTGCCTGCGCCGCGGCATGGATGGTCGGATCGAGTTTGATCTTATGCGGGTTGAAGCGCACGCCGTCGAGGGCGCTCGGCAGGATGTCGAGAGTTTGCAGACACGAATCGATGCCGCGGAACAGCGGCGGCTTGATGAGTTGTAAATCGCGGTGATAGCCCGACGTGAGTTTTTGTGTGATGTTCAGCACTTCGTGGAGCGCCGCCTGCGCGACGGCACTGCGCCCGCGCATCAGTTCGAAGACGTCGGGATTGCGCTTTTGCGGCATGATGGACGAGCCCGTCGTGAAACCCGCGGGCAGGCTCACGAACCCGTATTCCTGCGTATAAAAGAGCATCAAGTCCGCCGCGAGCCGGCCCATGTCCTGGGTCAGGAGCGTGATCTCGAACAATAGCTGCGCTTCGGCCTTGCCGCGCGACAGTTGCACGGCGGTGACCGGTTCGTGGGTCGTCACAAAGCCGAGGCGCCGACGGGTGGACTCTCGGCTGACATCGAGATTCGGGGTGCCGTAGCCCGCCGCCGAGCCCAGCGGATTCTTGGAAATCCGCCGCTCCGTGCGCCGCAGACCCTCGGCATCGTCGCGAATTTCCGCCGCGAAACCCTGCGCCCACAGGGCCACCGTACTCGGCATGGCCTGCTGCATGTGGGTATAGCCGGGTAAATCGATCGCGCCGTCGCGCAAGCACAGGGCATCCAGCGCCTGCGCCACGGCGAGCGCACCGGCGTGCAGGTGGTCCACGGCGTCAAGCAGATACAGCCGCAATGCGGCGAGAACTTGATCGTTGCGCGAGCGTCCCGCATGCAAGCGGCCGCCGGTGGCGCCGATGCGCAGCATCAGAAGATTCTCGATCGCGGTCTGGCAGTCTTCTTGATCGAGCGTGATGCGCCATTCGCCGCGGGCATGCTCCGCGCCGATCACCGTCAGCGCGTCGCGAATGACCCCCAAATCCTCCGCCGACAACAAGCCTCGCTCGCCGAGCATCTCGGCATGAGCGATCGACGCACGTATGTCGTAGTCGACCAGGCGATCGTCGAGCAGGTGGTCGTCGCCGGCCGTGTAGGCCAGTACCCGCGCGTCGAGCGGAGTGCCTTTGTCCCAGAGCCGGGTCAAGCGTGCGCCGCGCCCTGTTGCTCGGCCGGACTCAGCGCGTTCAAGTCGGCGACCACCAGCGTGCCGGTTCCCTCGTTGGTGAAGATTTCCGCCAGTAGGCTGTCCGCCGATTTGTAGGTGATCACGTGCACCCGGCGTACCCCGCCGCGAATGGCATTCTCGATCGCCGCGGCTTTCGGCAGCATGCCGGCTTTCAAATGACCGTCGTCGCGCAGACGCCGCAAACCGTTGATGTCCGTATACGACACCACGCTGCTGGGATCTTCGACATCCTCGAGAATGCCGGGCGCGCCGGTGCACAGCACCAGCTTCTCGGCCGCCAACGCGCCGCCGATGGCCGCGGCCACCGTGTCGGCATTGATGTTGAGCAGCATACCGTGCGAGTCGGCCGACAAGGGGCTGACCACCGGCATCAAACCGTTGTCCAACAGTTTCTCGAGTACCGCGGCGTTGACCGAATCGATGTCGCCCACGTGACCGTAATCCACCGTTTCGTTCGATCCCTGCGCCACCGGCACCGGCGCGCGCTTATGGGCGCGGATCAAACCGGCGTCGACGCCGGACAGGCCGATGGCCTCGATGCCCAATTCGCGGCAGATGGCCAGAATGCGCGTGTTGATGAGCCCGTTCAGCACCATCGCCGTCACGTCGATCGATTTCTGATCGGTGACTCGGCGTCCGTTCACCATGCGCGTTTCGATGCCGAGTGTGGCCTGCATGCTGTCGAGTTGCGGACCGCCGCCGTGCACGAGGACGGTCTTGATCCCCACCTGATGCAGAATCGCCACTTGATGGATCAGCGCGCGGGTCGAGGATTCATCGCTGAACACCGCCCCGCCCACCTTGATGACGAACACTTTGTTCTTATACATGCGGATGTAGGGCGCGGCGCTCATCAGAGCCGATACGGCAATGGAAGGATCCGGTCGATTCAATATCATGGACGAGTACTCCGAAACGGCGGCTGTCAGGCCAGCATGCGGTGCAGAACGGCCATCTGCACCGCCAAACGATTGAACGCCTCGCGCTTCACCAGCGCGCGAGGACCATCGAGAACTTCGTCGGCGACGGCGACGTTGCGCCGCACCGGCAGACAGTGCATCAATTTCGCATCCGGCGACGCCTGCGCGAACCACGCTTCGCCGACGCACCAGTCTTTCAGATGAGCGCGTAAGCGGGCATCGCCATCGGCATCGCCGTAATGCAGCGTGCTGCCCCACTCCTTGGCGTAGACCACGTGTGCGCCCGCGAGCGCAGCCGCTCGATCGGTCGTTTCGGTGACCGACCCGCCGGCGCTGGCCGCTGCCGCGCGTGCTTTGGCGATGATCTGCGGCGGCAGCGCGAAACCCTCGGGTCGCGCCACGACGACTTCCATGCCGCGCAGCGCCGCCATGTGCACGGTGGCCGCAGGCACTGCCAACGGCAGCGCTTTAGGATGGTATGCCCAACTGAGCACGAACTTGGCGCGTTGCGGTATCCGCAGGTCGTCCATGGTGCGCCAGTCCGCCAAAGCCTGGCAGGGATGGTTCATGGCGGACTCCATGTTGATCAACGGCTTGTCGCACAATTCATCGATCGTGCCGAAAAGCGGTTCGCGCAGGTCGCTCTGCAAATCCTTGCCGTCGGCGAAGGCGCGCACGCCGAGCGCGTCGCAGTACGAAGCGAGCACCGGAATGCCTTCGCGCACGTGTTCGGCGGCGACGCCGTTCATGACCACGTTGGAGCGCGTCTCGAGCTGCCAGGTACCCTGGCCGGGCGTGATGACGAACGAATTGCCGCCGAGCCGTGCCATGCCGACCTGGAACGATGCCAGAGTGCGCAGCGAGGGATTCAAGAACACCAAGCCCAATATTTTGCCGACCAGGGCCTGCGGCTGCGGCGAGTCCAGCAGCGACTGGGCGAGCGCGAGCAGGTCGAGAATCTCCTCGCGGCTGAAATCCGCCAGATCCATGAAGCGTTTCACGCGGGAATGACCGACAACGCGTCGCGCAGCTGATCCACGTGGCCTTCGTTCAGGATGTACGCGGGCAGCAGCCGCAACACGTTGGGGTCGCCGCTGGTGCCGGTGAGAATGTTCTTGTCGAGCAACGCCGCCTGCACTTCCTTCGCGGGCCGCGAGGTCTTCAGTCCCAGCAGAAAGCCGGCGCCCTGGGTTCCCGTGATTGGGCCGATCACGCAGGTCGAGCGGATGTACGTGGACACCTGACGCACGTTGGCCAGCAGCGACTCCGATTCGATGGTCTCGATGACGGCCTCGGCCACCGCGCACGCCATCGGTCCGCCGCCGAAGGTGGTGCCCATGTCGTCGTACTTGAGCTCGGCCGCCACCGCGTCGGACAACAACAAGGCCGACACCGGGAAACCGTTGCCGAGCGCCTTGGCCGACGTGATGATGTCGGGGGTCACGCCGTAATAGTTCGCGGCGAAGGGTGCGCCCGTGCGTCCCATGCCGCATTGCACCTCGTCGAAAATCAACAGCGCGCCCACGTCGGTGCAGCGCTGTCGCAGGGCTTGCAGCATGGGCTTGCCCACGTCGTAAGCGCCGCCGACTCCTTGCACGGGCTCGACGATCACCGCGGCGGTGTGACGATCGATGAAGGCATCGACGGCCGCCGGATCGTTGCGCGGCGCGAAGCTCACGTCGAACGGCGTGCGCGGGAAGCCGTACCATTTCTCGAGTGCTCCCCAGGTGACCGCGCCGGCCGCCGCCGTCCTGCCGTGCCAGCCCTGTTCCAAAGCCACCGCCTTGCTGCGACCGGTGATTTTGAAGGCGAGCCGCAATGCGTTCTCGTTGGCTTCGGCGCCGCTGTTGATCCAGAACACCGTGTCGAGACCGAGCCCGGCGAATTTCGTCAGGCGGGCCGCGGCGCGTTCCCGGACGGCCATGGGCAACGCGTTGGTCTGAAACGCCATTTGGCGGGCCTGGCGCTCCAGCGCCGCCAGCCAGCGCGGATGTCCGTACCCCAAACCGGCCACCGCGTGTCCGCCGTAAAAATCCAAGATTTTGCGGCCGTCGCGTGCGTGCAGCCACACTCCGTCGCCGTGTGCGACTTCGATCGGGTACTGCGCGAACACTTGTGCAAGGTGGCTCTTCAACCCTTTGAAAGTCGAATCGGGGGGTGTCGGTGCTGCTGCCATAGCTGTCACTTCTCTCTAGTCTCGTTCAAGTCCAGCCGGGTGCCGGTGCGGAAAGCCCCATGCCTTCCTCGAAACCCAGCAAACGGTTCATCCATTGCACGGCCCCGCCGCCGGCGCCCTTGTTCAAATTATCGAGCACCGCCATGACGGCAATGGACGAGCCGTTGGTGACCGCACTTAGATTCGCATAGTTGCTGGTCGCGACGTCTTTGACCCGCGGTGCCGTGTCGCTGACGTTGACGAAGGCGCTGTGCTGGTAATAGGCCGAGAGCGCGCTTACCGCCTGCGCGCTGTCGATCGGTTTTTTCAGGGTGCCTTGTACGGTGACGTGGATGCCGCGCGCGAACGGTCCGGAATGCGGCACGAAATTGAATTCTGCCTCCACGCCGCTCGCCAGTTTCGCGCAGGCGGTGATTTCCGGGACGTGGCGATGACTGAGCGCCCCGTAGCTGTACAGATCGCTGTGTCGCTGTGGATGGTGGGTGCCCTCGGTCGGCTTGCGGCCGGCACCGGTGCTGCCCGTGATGCCGGTGACGAACAAGCGCGCGTCGGTGAGCCCGAGGCTCAGCAGCGGGACGCTCGCCAACAGCGTCGCGGTGGCGAAACAGCCGGGGTGCGACACGTGTGCGGTGGGCGATTTCGCGAGATGTTCGGGCACGGCACAGGTAAAGTGGCGGATGCGCGCCGGCGCACCGTGGGCATGCTTGTAGACGGATTCGTAAGCAGCCGCGGTCGCGTAGCGAAAGTCGGCCGAGATGTCGACGCAATGGGTCTGCACGCCGGCGGCTTGCGCAGCGCTCAACAAACGATCGATGATGGCCGCCGCCACGCCGTGCGGCGCCGCGGAGAAAAGCGCGGAGCGCGGCGCGCCGACCAGCGCAGATTCGATCTCCTCCAGCGCGCTGAACGTCAGGTGCGGATAGGCGGTGCGCAAGTGCGGAAAGGCGGCGGCGACCGAGGCGCCCGGGCGGCTGTCGGACAGTATGGCCTTCACCTCGAGACGCGGGTGCCCCGCAATCAAGCGCAGCAACTCGCCGGCCACATAGCCGGTGCCGCCGAGAATGAAGGCGGGCGTCCGCTCGTTCATGCGCCGACCACTTTGGACTCACCGACGTTGCGCAGCCCGAGTTTGGCAATCAGAAAATCGCCTAGATCGGCAGGATTGCTGACGGCGTTGAAGGCTTCGACGTTCAGCTGATCGCGGATCAGATCGACGCCGACCTGGTTGTCGGTGGCCGGTCCGGTCACCACCGCAGGTTCGATCCCGAAACGCTCGCGCAGCAACTTGATGCCGCCCCAGGCAGCCACCGGGTCATTGGCCGACAACACCACCGCCGTCAGCGCCGCCTTGATGTCGGCCTGGCTCAGAATCGATTGCACCCCATAAGTACCCAGCAACCCGTCGCCCAGCTCGAACACGATGACGTCCGGCTGGCCGGCCGCCATTTCCGAGAGCATGGAGCGCGTCAGGGCGGGACCGCATTTTTCCGTGGTCGTGACGATGCCGAAGTCGGTGAAGATCAGCGTGCGTCGCGCACCCGAATCCTCGAAGGCGAGAATGTCGCGGCGCAGGGACACACCGGTCGCCTTGAACGCATCGACGGTCAAGCCGCGGTGACGCATGCGCGCGATGATGGCGGACGCCGCGGCCGTCTTGCCCGCTTCCATGCAGGTACCGGCGAGGGCGATCACGGGCACGCCGCGCACGTCGAGCGTCGCCTCGTAATCGAGCGCCTTGTAGCCGACCCGGGCCGGAATGCCGATACGCTCGCCCAGGTACGGAAAGGTCAGTACCGTGCCGAGCACCTTGCAGTCGAACGGCTTGCCTTTATCTTGGGTCGCCGAATCGCAAATTCCGAGCACGCCGCCGATGTTCAGCATCTGCACCACGTCGCCCGGCTTGAGCGACGTGGGCACGTGTCCCGAGTAGCCGAAGAGCGCCTTGCGATGCCCGAGGGCACCGACCACGATGTCGCCGCGGGACACTTTGGCCATGCGGCCGCTGGTCAATTCCAGCGTGTTGTAATTGGCCTTGCTGTTGAGAATTTCGACCACCAGCACGACGCCCTCCTCGCAGGGGATCTCCGGTGCGATACGGATTTCGTGTGACAGGCCGCAGGCCTGGGTGATGGAAGCGATCTTGTGGACGACGACGTTGCGCATGCTGCTCATGATGTCTGTTTCCCCGCGGTGGTTTGGGCACCGGCGCGCTTGTAGAAGATGCCGGTCAGCGCCAACATTTTCGAATAACCCAAGGCATCGGTGGGCGTCCATTCGCCGGCTGCCTCGCCGTAAACGCCCTTCGACGCCGCCATCAACGAGTACGGCGACGTGACGCCCTCGACGAACACCGAACCGGGACGGAATAACAGACTTACCGTACCGGTGACCCGGGTCTGGGACGAGATCAGCAGGGACTCGATGTCGCGGCACACCGGGTCCAGATGTTGCCCCTCGTGGACCAGGTCGCCGTACGGCTGGGCGACGCTGTCCTTGATGCGGGCCTGCTTGCCGGTGAGCACCAACTTCTCGAGTTCGCGGTGCGCGGTCAACAGCACGTCGGCCGCCGGGGCTTCGAAAGCGACGCGGCCTTTGGTTCCGATCACCGTGTCGCCCAGATGGATGCCGCGGCCGATGCCGAAGGGCCCCGCCAGCGATTCCAGCTTTTCGATGATCGCCACCGACGACTGGGCGACGCCGTCCAGAGTGACCGGCAGGCCTCGCTCGAAGCCGATGCTGTGGCGCTCGGGCGCCCGCGGTTGAGAAAAAGCGTCTTTCGACAACACCCACGCGTCCTCCGGAATGGTGCCGTCGGAGGTCAATGTCTCTTTGCCGCCGATGGTCACTCCCCACAACCCGCGGTTGACTGAATAGGCGCCGCCGAAAGGAGGGATGGGCAACCGATGGTCTTCCAAATATTTGAGCTGCTCCGGTCGCTTGAAAGCGCGGTCGCGGACCGGCGCGATGATCTCGAGATCCGGCGCCAGCGTCCGCAGCGCCACTTCGAAGCGGACTTGATCGTTGCCCGCGGCCGTGCAGCCATGGGCGACCATGGTGGTGCCCAGGGTCAACGCCATTTGGGCGATGGTTTGTGCCTGCAAGACGCGCTCCGCGCCCACGCACAAGGGATACAGCCCGCCGCGGCGCACGTTCCCCATGATGAGAAACTTGAGCACCTGGTCGAAATACGCCGTCCGCGCATCGATGAGCTGATGTTCGAGGGCGCCGAGCTGGGCGGAGCGCTCGGCCAGGTTGCGCGCCGCCGCCGCATCGATGCCGCCGGTGTCCACCGTCACGGTAATGACCGGGCGCCGATAGGTGTCCTTGAGCCAGGGTACGCAGAACGAGGTGTCCAAGCCGCCCGAAAAAGCCAACAGAATGGGCTCTGTGCCCGCGATGGTCGAAGTCATAGGTTAGCGTCCGAAAATGGCGCGCAGACGCAGGCCGAGCTCGCGTTGTTCACGCGCGCCTGCGGTGGCGATGAAGATGGTGTCGTCGCCCGAAATGGTGCCCACCACCTCGGGCCAACGGGCGGTGTCGATGGCGACGGCCACGCTCTGCGCCGACCCCACGGTGGTCTTGAGGACGGTCAGATTGGTGCCGGCGGTGAATTGCGCGTTGACGAATTGCTTCAGCGTCGAGAAATCGTTCTTGAGCGGTATGTACCCATCGGGCAGAACATAGCGATCGCCTAATTTGGCCACCCCCAGTTCGCGCAAGTCCCGGCTCACGCTCGACTGCGTGGCCACGTGTCCGTAGGTGCGCAACATGGCCACCAATTCGGATTGGCGGCCGACCACCTGCTCGCGGATGATTTTCGCGAGCATCGAGCGGCGCGCCGGTGCGCTGGAGGAATCGGTTTCTGAACGGAGCATGATGTCGGGTACCGAAGCTGTCTGCATAAAGAGGCGCGGATTCTGCATAAAGATGCATACCCTGTCAACCGCTTTTGCGACACGCAAAAGACTTCGGCGCGGCGGGCGGGTAATCTACGTTCATGCCGCTGGAAACCATTGAAATCGAAACCGCCGAGCGGCCGAACGCCGCCGTGATTTGGCTGCATGGGCTGGGTGCGGATGGCCATGACTTCGAACCCATCGTGCCGGAGCTCGTGCACGGCGGGGAGCGTGCCTGGCGTTTCATCTTTCCGCACGCGACTCCGCGGCCCGTCACGCGCAATGGCGGTATGCGCATGCGGGCGTGGTACGACATCATCGGTCTGGATCGAACGGCCGCCGAAGACGAGCCGGGCTTCCGCGAGACGGACGCCAACATCGTGCACTTGATCGATCGAGAAGTCGGCCGTGGAATTCCGGCGCACCGCATCGTGCTCGCGGGATTCTCACAGGGTGGCGCCGTGTGTCTGTATACCGCGCCACGCTACCCCGCGCGCTTGGCCGGGGTCATGGCGCTGTCCACCTATTTGCCGCTGGCCGGCCGGCTTGCCGCCGAGCGGTTGCCGGCCAATGCGGGACTGAAGATTTTCATGGCGCATGGACTCGCGGACGCGACGCTGCCCATCGCCATGGGATTGGAATCGCGCGACATCCTGAAAGCCGAAGGATTTGCGCTCGAATGGCATCAATATCCCATGGCTCACGCGGTGTGCCCGGCCGAGATCACCGACATCCGCGAGTTTCTTTTCCGGGTTCTACCCTAAGGGTGGATGCCTGCTCTAAAATCATGCCCGTAGCGGCGATATATTTTTGAGGAATCACGACAATCATGGCAAGTACCACATCCCCTACCCCGCGGGTCGCGCTCAACACGTCCGTGCAGCGCCTCGCCGAGGACGCCGATAAAGCCGAGCAACAGGCCGACGCCGCGAAAAAGCAGGTCCGGATGGCGAAGGCCGTCCTGAAAAAAGCCCGCAAGTCGTCGAAGACGGCAAAAAAAGCTGCCAAGCACGCCAAGAAGAAACTGGTAGCGGCGCAGGCCGTCCTCAAACTGGCCGCCGCGGTGAAGTCGAGCCGTGCCAAGCCGTCGAGCCGTAAAAGCCAGTCGTCCGCCGCCGAGGTCGCCAAAACCGTGATCGGGAGATTGTCCGCGGCCGCGAAGAAGAAAACCTCGAAAACCGCCGAGCGCGGCAAAATCGCCGAGCCTGCCGCCGCCGAACACGAAGATAGTCTCGCGGCCGATGCGAAAAGCGCGCCGGGGGAAGCCGCTTAGCCGACTCAGCTGGTCACGGCGCTCGGGAAGAAGGTGGCGATCAGGATCACTACGAAGAGCGCCGCCAAAAAACCGATCACCTGTCCCAATACCCACACGCCGAATGCCTTGCGCGTGGCGAGACCTTGTACCTCGCTCAAGCCCATGACCTGAATGACGATGCTCCAGAGCTGCAGCAACACATAGACGAAGAATTGCGCGCGCAACAGCAGCGCGACGAAGACCTCCACGTCGGGCGGTATGGTCTCGACGAACGTGGCCTCGCCGGTGAGCAGCGCGGTGACGGTCCAGACGAGCAGCGACGCGACCAGCGGCACGCCGCCGTAGGCAAGGACGTGAATCACCGACTTGCGCGTGGGTTTGCTCCCCGCGCGAGATCCCAATCGAGAATAGATCGCACTCATGAGAAAGAGGCTGGCCACCCCGGCAATGGATCCCACGAGGAGGGCCTTGCCGAAGATTTCCGCGATGCTGCTGTTGGCTCCCGCATTCTGCGCCCTGCTCAACGCAAGCCACCCTGCGATACCTTGCGCGGCGCCCAGCACGTAATCGATGCCGGCCACCGGACGCGACGCCAGTTCGCGAAAGACGCGGCGCGGCCGTAGCCACACATCGTGCAGCGGGCGGATGGGTTCGGTCGGTGACACGGGTGCAGCGTACGCAATACGCGCGACCGACTCCAGCGTCACGCGTAGATGACAGCAGACTTTTTCAGCGCTACTCTCATGCGGAGCAGCCTTAAGACCGCGAGGAGAAAAACGATCATGGCAAAGAAGAAGAGTAAAACGACGAAGCATCCTGTGACGAAAACGAAACGCACGGCCGCGAAGAGCAAGCTGGCGACGAGATCGG